>CAYZSG010000037.1:0-29180 GCA_964481045.1 uncultured Candidatus Odyssella sp.
GGCGCGCGCGCTGTCGATGAAGCCGCAGGTGTTGACGAGCACGAGATCGGCGCGCTGATAGCTGGGCGCGATCTCGTAGCCCTCGGCGCGCAGGCGCGTGAGGATGCGCTCGGAATCGACCAGCGCCTTCGGGCAACCGAGGCTCACGATGCCGATGCGCGGCGCGGCGCGCGCGGCGGCGCGGCGCGACTTGCTCTTGGCGGCGGTGGCGGGAGGGGTCATGGCTTCCAGGCGGCCCAATCCGGGTGATTTAGGCCGTTGTCCCCCAAAATCCAACGCGCGCAATCGGCGCAGGCGGTGGTCAGCGTCGCCCTATTTGCGCTTGGCTTTGGCTTTGGCCTTCGTTTTTGCCTTGGATTTCGGCTTGGCGCTGGCGCGCTTGGCTGGCTTGGCGGCGGGCGGCTTCACCGGCCCTGCAAGCGTGAGGATCGGCCTGCGCCCGCGCCGGGCTTTCGCGGCTGGCCTGGCGCCGGCAGACGCGACGGGGAGAACCGGCCGCGGCCGGATCTCCGGCTTGAACAGCCAGATGCGCCGTTCCGGCGAGGCCGGCTTTGGCGCGGGTGCGGCCGCGGGCGCCGGCGTCGCTTCGGGCGCGGGCGCGGCTTTCTTCGGCTTGGGCTTCGGCGGCGGCGGCAGCACTTTGCCCGGCTTGATCGCGCGCAGCAGCCGCGCGATCTTCGCCACCAGCGCGGGGCGGCCGAAGACCGTGTTGTACATGCGCTCGCCGTCGAGGTCGTAGGTGTCGACGACGCTGAACGCGCCGCCCGCCTCTTCCACCACGATGCGCGCGGCGGCGATGTCCCAGAGCGGGTTGCCGTAGTCGACCGTGGCATCGGCCTGGCCGGTCGCGGCGCAGAGATGCATGTAGCAGCTTCGGTAGATGCGCATGTTCGGGTATTCGTGCGCCAGCGCATCGAAGCGCTTGCCGTCTTCGCGGCGGCGCACGTAGTTCGCGCGCGCGCTGGACATCACGCGAATCGCCATCACCGGAGTCTTCGGATCGAAATCGTCGAGGCGCAGGCGCTGGTTGCCGACCGTGAGGCTGTCGCGGAACGCGCCGAGGCCGTAGGCGGCGGAGACGCGCTCTTCGAGCATCGGGATCTCGATCACGCCCACCACCGGCTCACCGCGATAGAACAGCCCGATGAGGCTGCCGAAGGTGGGAACGCGGTGGACGAAATCCTCGGTGCCGTCCACCGGATCGAACACCCAGCGGAACTCGGCCTCGGGCCGGTGCGGCGGGAATTCCTCGCCGAGCTGGCCGTGCTCGGGAAACGCGGCGAGCGTGAGCGCGCGCAGGCGCGCCTCGACCGCGAGATCGGCGCTGGTAACGGGGCTGCCGTCGTCCTTCGTCTTCACGTCGAAGGCGCCCCGCTGCATCGCGCGCAGGATCTGGCGCGCCTCATGGGCGAGCTTCAGCGCGTGGTCGCGATAGCGCTCGATGTCCCAGCGCGAGATCGAAGCGCGGATGTCGGGCTTAGCCGTAGCCGAAGAGCCAGCGCGTGGTGCCGCGGTGGACATTGTGGACGGAGTGGCGGACGCCTTTCGGGATGAAGAGCTCGTCGCCTTCTTCGAGGTCATGGGTGTTCCCGTTCATCAGGCATCGCAGGCGCCCTTCGATCACCGTCACCAGCTCGTCCGTCGCGTGCACGAAGTCGTTCCATTCGCGCCCGGGCGGGTCGACGAAGGTTTCGCACGAGAAGCCGCGCGCTTTCCAGTCGGCGCGCACGGCCGCGGCACTGGTCGGGCGCGGGAATTTCGCACGCGTGACGAAGTCACTTGCAGCCGCCCTGACCATACAGATCCGCTCTCGCCGCGTAGGGGCGCGCTGCGCGCGCCCTTTGGCCACCGCACGATCACAGAAAGGATCGCACGGGCATTCGAGCAAGCCAATGCCGTACGTGTGGAGAAAGGGCGCGCGCAGCGCGCCCCTACGCGTGAGAGACCCGCCCCTCGATCGGATATTGCGGATCGGAGTATCCCGGTGTCGAGGGGTGGCCGATCGGCACGAGCTTGTCGATCAGCGCCTCGTCCTCGGCGGTGAATTTGTGCGCGAGCGCGCCCGCATACTCCTGCCACTGCGCCAGCGTGCGCGGACCGCCGATGACGCCGGCGATCATCTTGTTGTTGAGCACCCAGAGCGTCGCGAACTGCCCGGCTGTCATGCCGCGGCGCTCGGCATGCGCCTTGATCTGCTGCGCCATGACCAGCGATTCCTGCCGGAACTCGGTCTGCATCATGCGCGCATCCTTGCGGCCGGCGCGCGTTTCGGCCGGCGGCTCACTGCCGGGCGGATATTTGCCGGTGAGCACGCCGCGCGCGAGCGGGCTGTAGGGCACCACGCCGAGCCCGTAATGCGCGCAGCACGGCAGCACCTCCACTTCGGGCATGCGGTTCATCGCGTTGTAGTAGGGCTGGCAGATGATCGGCTGCGGCACCCCGGCCTCGCGGCACAGCTCCACGAGCCTCGCGATGCGCCAGGCGCGGAAATTCGAGACGCCGGAATAGCGGATCTTGCCGGCCGCGTGCAGGCGGCCGAGCGCATCCACCGTTTCCTCGAGCGGCGTGTCGGGGTCCTCGCGGTGCAGGTAATAGATATCGGCGTAGTCCGTCCCGAGGCGCGTGAGGCTGTCTTCGCACGCCTTGATCATCCAGCGCCGCGAGAGCCCGCGCTCCATCAGCGGGTCGTGCATGATGTTGCCGACCTTCGTCGCCACGATCCAGCGATGGCGCTCGCCGGCGATGAGCTTGCCGACGATGCGCTCGGACGCGCCCTTCGCATAGCCATCCGCCGTGTCGATCGCGTTGATGCCGGCTTCGCGCGCGGCGGCGATGATGCGCCCCGCCTCCGCCTCGTCGGTGCGGTCGCCGAACATCATCGTGCCGAGCCAGAGCGGCGAGGTCTTGAGGCCGGAGTGGCCGAGGCGGCGGTATTCCATGTTTCCCCCTCTTGCGGCGAAGGTTCTAGCACACCGTGCGATAGCGTTCCTTCACGACCGCGAGCACTTCGTCGGGATCGCGCTTCCACCAGTTGGCGGCGGAGAAGATTTCGACTTCGACAGCGCCGGCAAAGCCGGCGCCCTCGACCCAGCCGCGGATGCGCGGCAGATCGATGATACCGTCGCCCATCATGCCGCGGTCGAGCAGCAGATCGGTCGTCGGCACGAGCCAGTCGCAGACGTGATGCGCATAGATCCGACCGGCGCGGCCGGCGCGCGCGATTTCGGCCTCGAGGGCCGGATCCCACCAGACGTGATAGACGTCGACGGCGACGCCGACGCCGTCTCCCAGGCGCTCGCACATGTCGTTGGCCTGGGCGAGCGTGTTCACGCAGGCGCGGTCGGCTGCATACATCGGATGCAGCGGCTCGATGGCGAGCTTCATGCCGGCGACGCGCGACTGCTCGAGCAGCCAGGCGATGCCCTCTTCCACCTGCACGCGCGCGCCGGCGATGTCTTTCGAGCCTTGCGGCAGGCCGCCTACGACGAGCACAAGGCATTCGGCGCCGAGCGTCAACGCCTCGTCGAGCGCGCGGCGATTGTCGTCGCGCGCGCGTTCGCGCCCCGCCGCGTCGGCGTAAGGAAACATGCCGCCGCGGCAATAGCCGCTGAGCCGCATGCCGTGCGTGCGGATCAGCTTCTCGGCTTTGGCGAGGCCGATCTTCGCCACCTGATCGCGCCAGGGCGAGATCGCGCGGATGCCGTGGCGCGCGCAGCCCTCGATGATCTCTTCGAGATTCCAGCGCTCGCGCACCGTGGCCGTGTTGAGCGAGAGCAGCTCCGGATGCGCGGCGAGATCGCGCATCAATTTACCATGCCGTGCACGGCGAGCACGCGACGCATGCGCGCGCAGGCCTCGTCGGGATCGGCGAGCAGGCCGGCCGCGTCGGCGAGGCGGAACAGCTCGGCGAGGTGCAGCAGCGAACGCGCGCTCTGCTGCCCGCCCACCATGACGAAATGCTCCTGGAGGCCGTTGAGATACGCCATGAACACGACGCCGGTTTTGTAGAACCGCGTCGGCGCCTTGAAGATGTGGCGCGAGAGCGGAACCGTAGGTGCCAGGATCTCGTGGAAGCTCGCCTCGGCGCCGCGCGCGAGCTCGCCGAGCGCGGCCGAAGCCGCCGGCGCGATCGCGTCGAAGATGCCGAGCAATGCGTCGGAGTGGCCATGCTCGTCGCCGGCGATCAGCTCGGCGTAGTTGAAATCGTCGCCGGTGTACATGCGCACGCCCTTCGGCAGGCGGCGGCGCATCGCGATCTCCTTGTCCTTGTCGAGCAGCGAGATCTTGATGCCGTCGATCTTCGGCGCGTTGGCGGCGAGGATGCCGAGGCAGGTTTCCATCGCCTTGCCGTGATCCTTGTCGCCCCAATAGCCTTCGAGCGCCGGATCGAACATCTCGCCAAGCCAGTGGATCAGCACCGGCTCCTTCACCTGCGACAGGATGCGGCCATAGACCTTCGCGTAGTCGTCGGGCGATTTCGCGCAGGCGGCCAGCGCGCGCGAGGCCATCAGGATGATGCGCCCGCCCGCCTTCTCCACCGCCGTGCATTGCTCCTCGTAGGCTGCGATCACGTCGGAGAGCGTCAATGACGGCGCCGGCGCCAGATGATCCGTGCCCGCGCCCGAGGCGACGGTGCCGCCCTCGGCCTTGGCCAATGCCACGCTGCGCTGGATCAGCTCGAGGCTGGTCGGCCAATCGAGCCCCATGCCGCGCTGCGCCGTGTCCATCGCTTCTGCCACGGCGAGGCCGAGCGAAAAGAGATGGGAACGGAATTTCAGCGTCGTCTCCCAATCGATCGCGGCGTTGAGCCACGGATCGTTGTCGGCCAACGGATCGGCCACGACATGCGCGGCGGCATAGGCGACGCGGTTGAACGGTTTCGCCGCCTTCGGGAATTTCCTGGGCGGCTTCGTCGCGTAATCCTCGACGCGACCGCCTTTCGTGGGAAGACGGATCGTCGGCATGGCTAGATCTCCAGCGCGGGCACGTCGATCCAGCGCCGCTCCTTCCAGCTTTTCAGCGCCAGCTCGGCGAGCTGCACGCCCTTGGCGCCCTCGACGAGGTTCCACTTGAACGGCGCGTTGTCGTACATGTGGCGGATGAACATCTCCCACTCGGCCTTGAAGCCGTTGTCGTACACTTGGTTGTCGGGCACTTCCTGCCAGCCGTCGAAGAAATCGATCGTCTGCTTCACGTCGGGGTTCCAGACCGGCCGCGGCGTATTCACCCGCGCCTGCACGCGGCACGACTGGAGCCCGGCCACCGCCGAGCCGAGCGTGCCGTCGACATGGAACGTGACGAGGTCGTCGCGGCGCACGCGCGTCGTCCACGAGCTGTTGATGTGCGCGATCACGCCGTCGGCGAGCTGAAACGTCGCGTAGCAGGCATCGTCGGTATCGGCGGTGTATTCCTTGCCGCGCTCGTCCCAACGCTTCGGGATGTGCGTTGCGCCGAGGCAGCTCACCGCCTTCACTTCGCCGAACAGGTTGTCGAGCACGTAGCGCCAGTGGCACAGCATGTCGAGGATGATGCCGCCGCCCTCGGCCTTCTTGTAGTTCCACGAAGGCCGCTGCGCCGGCTGCCAATCGCCCTCGAACACCCAATAGCCGAACTCGCCGCGCACCGAGAGCATGCGGCCGAAGAAGCCGGAATCGCGCAGCATCTTGATCTTCAAGAGGCCGGGCAGGAACAGCTTGTCCTGCACCACGCCGTGCTTGATGCCTTTCGCCTTCGCCTTCTTCGCGACCGCGATCGCTTTGCCGAGATCGTCGGCCACCGGCTTTTCGCAATAGATGTGCTTGCCGTGATCGATCGCTTTCGCGAGCAGATCGGCGCGGAGCTGCGTGGACGCCGCGTCGAAGAACAATTCGTCGTCCTTGTTTTTGAGCGCGGCGTCGAGATCGGTCGTCCAGCGCTCGAGGCCGTGCTGGCGCGCGAGCGCGCCCACCTTGGCCGCGTCGCGCCCGACCAGGATCGGATCGGGCATCACGCGGTCGCCGTTCGCGAGCGCAACACCGCCCTGCGCGCGGATGGCCAGGATCGAGCGCACGAGATGCTGGTTCGTGCCCATGCGCCCGGTGACGCCGTACATGATGATTCCAAGTCGCTTGACGCTCATGCGTGCCTCGATGTTGCGGATCGGACCCGGCTCAGTCCATCGCCAGGACGCCCTTGGCCTTGAAGATGTCGCGGATGCGGGCGGAATATTCGTTGAACTTGGGCGGTAACTTGTCGAGCCGGCGCGGGCGCGGCAGGTCGATGTCGATGATCTCGACGATGCGGCCGGGGCGCGGGCTCATCACCACGACGCGATCGGCCAGCAGCACGGCCTCGGGGATGCTGTGCGTGATGTGCAGCGCGGTCTTGCGCTTCTCCATCCACACGCGCTGGATATCCATCGAGATCTGTTCGCGCGTGAGCGCGTCGAGCGCGCCGAACGGCTCGTCCATCAGCAAGAGCGGCGGATCGTGCACCAGCGCGCGGCAGATCGAGACGCGCTGGCGCATGCCGCCCGAAAGCTCGTAGGGCTTCTTGTGCTCGAAGCCCTTCAGGCCGGTGGCCTCGATCAGGTGACGCGCGACTGGCTCGAACTTCGCGCGGTCGAGGCCGCGGATCTCCACCTGCAGCATCACGTTCGCGAGCACGTCGCGCCAGTCGAGCAGGATCGCTTCCTGGAACACGATGCCGACATCCGTCTGCGGCCGGTCCACCTTCCGGCCGCCGACGGTGATCGTTCCCGAGGTGTGGGGCTGGAGGCCCGCCACCATCTTCATGATCGTCGTCTTCCCGCAGCCGCTGGGGCCGACGAAGGCGACGAACTCGTGCTCGCGGATGTCGAGAGAAACGTCGGCGCAGGCTTCGACCGTCCCGTTGCGGGTGTCGTAAACCTTGCCGACGTTTTCCAGCCGTATGTGGGGCTTTCCAGGCACGCGCGGCTCCGCCCCTACTTCTTCGGCATGTAGGGCGGTTCGGACAGATATTCGTTCGTGAAATAGACGTTCACGTTCGGCTGCGGATTGAGCTTCGCGAATTTCGCGAGCAGGTCCTGCGTGTCCTGCCAGTCGCCGGCGTCGGAGACGCCGATCGGCTTGCCCTTCGTACGCTCGGTGCGGATGATCGTCATCGTGCCCTCGACCTCGAGCAGCGCGATCTCCTGCGTGAACACCGGCGCGGCCTTCCGGAAGATCTCGGCCGCCTCGGCGCGGTTGTCGAACGAGTACTGCCAGCCGCGCTGCGAGGCGCGCAGGAAGCGACGGAGCTGGTCCTGGTTCTTCGGGTCCTTGAGCCAATCGTTGTTGGCGATGATGGCGCTCGAGAGCGTCGTCACGCCGGCCATGTCGTAGAGCCGGGTCCAGCCCATCTTCACGCCGGTCTGGAGCTGCATGCGCGGGCCCTGGTCCATGAAATAGCCCATCAGCGCATCGGCCTGCTTGTTGAGCACCGCCTGCTCCTTGGCCTGCGGATTGGCGACGACGATCATCTGCACGTCTTCCACCTTCATGCCGAGCTTGCCCATGAAGGCGGTGAAGATCGTGAGGCTGGCGTCGCCGGCCGTGATGGCGATGCGGCTGCCCTTCAGCTCCGACACTTTCGTGGGTCGCGGCGCGTCGGCGCGATAGATGAACGCCATCGGGCTCTGCTGCAGCGTGACGCCCACCGCCTTGATCGGCATGCCGTTGATGACGCCGCGCATCATCGTGGCGGCATCGACATAGGCGACCGGGCTCCGGCCGCTGGCGACGAGCTGTGCCACGGTCGTGGAGCCCGAGCCCTCCTGGATTTCGACGTCGAGCCCTTCGGCCGCGTAGAAGCCCTTGTCGCGCGCGACGAAGAACGGTGCGTGCTCGCCGTAGAGGGTCCAGTTGAGCCGGAACGGGAACTTGTCTTTCTGCTGCGCGAGCGCCGGCGCCGCGGCGGCGAATATCCCCGCGGCCAGCAGCAGGGAATGCATCAGGGCACGTTTCATGACTTCCTCCCAAGGTTTTGTTGGTTGCGAGGCACTACATCGTACCGGATTCCTCGCGCACGCGATGGCTCACGTGCCACGGGATCAGGAGCGATTCGAGAAATTCCACGGCGTAGAAGAACGCGAGGCCGATGAAGGTGAGCGCCGCGATCGTGGCGAACATCAGCGCCGTCTCCATGTTCGAGTTGGTGACGAGCAGCAGATAGCCGAGCCCCTTGTCGGCGCCGACGAATTCGCCGACCACGGCGCCGGCGACCGCAAGGGTGGCGGCGACCTTGAGGCCGCTGAAGAGATAAGGAAGGCTCGTGGGAAGCTGGAAGCGCGCGAACACCTGCCACTTGCTGGCGCCCATCGAGCGCGCGAGATCGCGCATCTCGGACGACATCGAGCGCAGGCCCACCGCCGCATCGATGACGATCGGGAAGAACGCGATCAGGAACGCGACGAGCACCTTGGGCGTGGTGCCGACGCCGAACCAGACGAGGAACAGCGGCGCGATCGCGACCTTGGGCACCACCTGGAAGAACAGGAGCTGCGGCGTGACGAACCGGTCGAAGCGGTGCGAGGCGGTGATGCCGATGGCGAGCGGAATCGCGATCACGACCGCCAGCGCGTAGCCGAGCAGCATCTCGTAGGTCGTGAACCAGCCGTGATAGGCGAGCCTCGAGAACTCGGCGACGAACACCTCGGCGATGCGGATCGGGCCCGGGATCAGATAGGCCGGCGCCTTGAGCACATAGACGCCCACTTCCCACACGACGAGGAACGCCAGGATGCCCGAGAGCGGCACGAGCTTGGCCAGCAGCGCGGATTGAATCGTGTTCGCGGTCTTCATGCCTGGGCCGCCACCGTCATTGCCTGCCGCGCGCGCGGGCTCATCGCGACGCCGAGGCCCGGCCCGCCCGGCACGCGCATGATATCGCCCTTCGCGCGGAACGCCTCATCCTCCGTGCCCCGCCCCGCGAGATATTGCGGGCCGTTGAGCGCGGCCGGCGCCGCGAGCCCGGCCCAGGCGAAGAGATGCGCCGAGGCCGCCATCGACAGCTCGGCATCGGTGAGGCCCGAGGCGAACAGCTTCAATCCGTTTTGCTCGAGCAGGGTCACGATGCGCGATGCGTGCCAGAGCCCGCCGCAGCGCGCGACCTTCATCGCGATGCCATCCATCATGCCAAGCGCCATGAACTCCTCGGCCTCGACCGGCGAGACAATGCCTTCGTCCATCAGGATCGGCAGCGCTTTGTCTTTGCGCAGCGATTGATAATCGCGGATGCGGTTCGGCGGCAGCGGCGATTCGAGCGCCTGCAACCCCGCATCGGCGAAGCGCTTCGCCATCCTGCGCGCGGTGTCGAGATCGTAGCTCGTGTTCGCGTCGCACCAGTGGAAGCCGCCCGGCGCGAATTTCGTCACGCGCCGGATCAGATCGAGATCGTAGTCCGGCGTCTGCGGCGGGCCGACCTTGACGTTGAAGCTGCCATAACCCGCGGCACGCCCGGCCTCGAGCTGCCCCTCGGCCTTCTCGAGGCTCGTTGCGTTGATCGTCCACGAGAGCCGGATCTCTGAGCGCTTCGCGCCGCCGAGCAGCGCCGCGGCGCTCTTGCCCGCCGAGCGGCCCCAGAGATCGTAACAGGCGAGATCGATCGCCGCCTTGGCGAGCGGCTGGCCGACGGAGAACGACGGCTTGATCGCGCGCTCCATGCGCGCATGAACATCGGCGAGATCGGCGGGGTCCGCGCCGAGCACCGCCGGCGCCAGGTAATTCCGCAAAGTCGTTTCTACGGACTCGACCGTCTCGTAGGTCCACGTCTCGACCGGAACGGACTGGCCCCAGCCCTCGACGCCCGCATCGTCGAAAAGGCGCACGAGCACGGTCGGGCGCGAAGCACCCTTGAAGAACTTGAATTCGCCGACGAGCGCGTAATCGAGACGCCCGATTTCGACGCGCACGATCCTCCCCATCCGTCTCTCGTTTCTTGATCGTGTGGCATTGCGGGTTACATCTTGAATGAAGTAACCAGTTGGATACTTATAGGGTCCCGCGCGAAAACGGGCAAGCACAACGGGGAGCGAGACGAACGATGACGACGACAGCGCGAATCCAGACCACCGTCGTTGGGTCCTATCCCATTCCCGATTGGCTCGCGGCGCTGCCGAGCGAGCAGGCGCTGATCGACGCGACGCGCGTGGTGCTCCACACGCAGGAGCAGGCCGGAATCGACCTCGTCTGCGACGGCGAGCTGTATCGCTTCGACGTGAACCATCCCGAGACCAATGGGATGATCGAATATTTCGTGCGCCCGCTCGAGGGCGTGCGCACCGGCATCCATTTCGCCGAGATCGTCGACTACCGGAAGCGCGCCGCGACGCGCTTCCGCAGCCGCCCGCCCGGCGCGGTCGTGGGGCCGATCGGCGCGGGCACGCTCGACCTGCCCGCCGCCTGCGCGCGCGCGAAGGCAATGACCGCGCGGCCGCTCAAGTTCACGCTCACCGGGCCGCACATGCTCGCCAAGATGCTGCTCGACAAGCATTACGGCGACGTCTCGAAGCTCGCCATGGCGATCGCCGACGTGCTCGCCGAGCAGGTTTCGCATTGCGACGCCGAAGTGATCCAGGTGGACGAGGCGAACCTGCCGGGCGCGCCCTCGGAGTGGCGCTGGGCGGCCGAGGCGATCAACCGCGTGCTTGACGCGGTGAAGACCGTGCCGGCCGTGCATCTCTGCTTCGGCAATTACGGCGGACAGACGATCCAGAAGGGCACGTGGAATTCGCTGATCGACTATCTCAACGCATTGCACGTCGATCACATCGTGATGGAGAACGCGCATCGCCCGGCGGAGGAACTGGCGGCGTTCCGCGACCTCCGCCCCGAGATCGGCATGGGACTCGGCGTCGTCGACATCAAGCGGACGGACGTCGAAAGCGCCGACGCGATCGCGCGCGCGATCGAGCGCGCCGAGACGGTGCTCGGCCGCGGCCGCGTGCGCTACATCCATCCCGATTGCGGCTTCTGGATGCTGAAGCGCCCGATCGCCGACGCCAAAATCCGCGCCCTCGTGCACGGCCGCGATCTCTACGAGGGAAGGCCGAAAATCGTCGCTGCGTAACGCTTGTCGCGCGGAAGCGAAGGAAAGGGAACAGGAGGCGGGGAGACGGGAGGTAAGACAATGCGCGCGCAGCGCGCAAGTATCCTTCTCCCCGCCTCCCCACCTCCTGTTCCCTTCACCTTGCTTCGCTGACGCGAATCAACCCCGCCAGCGCGCGAGGTTGGCCGCGACGAACGCGTCGTCGGTGAGTTCGGGATAGGTGGCGTAGAGCCGGTCGATGCCTTCGCTCTGGCCGGGGCTCAGCACTTCGTTGGGATCGAGGCAGAGATTGCTGCGCAGCAGGCCCTGGCGGCGCAGCACCTCGTGGCAGCCGGGGATGCAGCCGGCGAAATCGTTGGCCACGTCGAAGATCACGCTGTTGCAGTCGGTGATGAAGCTGTCGAGCGCCAGCAGGCCGGGGGGGATCGCGTCGTCCGCGATCGCCTTCTGCGCCTGCTGCAAGACCTGCACCGCGGCGGCGGTCCACACGCTCCAATGCCCGAGCAGGCCGCCCCGGAAGCGCAGCAGCGCCTCGCGCCCGTTCGCGCGCACGCCGAGCGGCGCCACGAGATCGAGCAGGATGTGATCGTCGTTGCCGGTGTAGAGCGTCACGCGCTGCTCGGCCTTCGCGGCGACGATGCCGTGCGCGACGTCGAGCGTGCGGTAGCGGTTGAACGGCGCCACCTTGATCGCGATCACGTTCTCGATCGCCGCGAAGCGCGTCCAGAACGCGCGCGAGAGCGGAATGCCGCCCACCGCCGTCTGCAGATAGAAGCCGATCAGCGGCATCTCGGCCGCCACGGCTTCGCAATGCGCGATCAGCTCGTCTTCGCCGGCGCCCTTCATCGCGCCGAGGCCGAGCAGAACCGCGTGATAGCCGAGCGCGCGCGCCGTTTCCGCTTCGGCGACGGCTTGCGCCGTTTTTCCGATGGCGCCGGCGATCAGGAACAGCGGCGCCGCGGTCCAGGCCTTCGCCGTTTCGGCGGCAAGCTCGAGCACCGGGCGAAAGAGCTGCGCCTCGCGGATCTGGAACTGCGTCGCGTGCACGCCGACCGCGAGGCCGCCCGAGCCGGCATCGATATAGTAACGCGTGAGCGCCTTCTGCGATTCGCGATCGAAGCGGCGCGCCTCGTCGAGCGCCAGCGGATGCGCGGGAATGACCGTGCCCCGGCGCAGCAGCGAGAGCGCCGGCGCGGGAATGTCGGTGAAGCGCAGCCCGGTCATGGCCGGAGATAGCCCATGATCACCTCGGTGACGTGCCGCTCCCGCTCGGCCAGCGCCGCCGGCGCGTTGAGGTCGCGCGCGAAGATCGTGGAGAGCGTGTGGATGTTCGAGAAGTAGAAATAGGCGACGCCGGCGATCGAGATGTAGAGGTGCACCGGATCGACGCCGCCGCGGAATACGCCCGCCTTGCGCCCGCGTTTCAGCAATTTGTCGAGGATGCCGATGACCGGGCTGTTGATCGCCGTGGCGCGGCCCGAGCGGCGGATGTGGCGCGCCCTGTGCAGGTTTTCGCTGTTGAGCAGCGCCACGAAATATTGGTTCTCGACAAAATATTTGAACGTGAAGCGCACGAGGCGGCGCATCGCCTCCGCCGGCGGCAGATTCTCGAGCCGCAGCGCGCTTTCCTGCCCGCGGATCTTCTCGTAGGCGCGCTCGAGCACGGCAAGGAACAGATCCTCCTTGTTGCCGAAGTAGTGATAGAGCATGCGCTTGTTGACGCCGGCCGCGCGCGCGATCGAGTCGACCCGCGCGCCGCCGAGGCCGCGCGCCGAGAACTCATCGGTCGCCGCGTCGAGAATTTGCGTCTGCGTGCGCTCGGGATGGCGCACGCGAACGCTCGCCTTCGATGCCGCGCGCAGCGAGCGCCCGCCGCCGTTCGAATCAGCCTTGCGGGTGCGGCGGTCGCGCATCAGGCCAGCTCCGGTCCTGAGATCGCGAACACGCGATCGTTCGCGCCGAGGCCGGGCGCTTCGCCGAGCACCATGCGCGTGAAGCCGCGCGGCGAGACGGCGCCTGAGGCCTCGAGCCAGCGGCGCATGCCTTCGTGGCGGGTCGGCACGTCGATGATGAAAGGTGGGCTGGCCGCGATGCCGGCCTGTGCCGCCAGCGCCAGCGCGATCGCCTCGCTCTCCGCCACGATCGGCCCGAGCGAGTGCGCGATGCGGCCCTCGCGGCCGAGCACGAAGCCGACAATCGCGTCGTCCGCCTCGGCGACGAAGGCGAGATAGGGCGCGCGGCTTTGCAGATGCGCGAGGATCTCGCCGCGCTGCATCGCGCTGCGCGGCGCATCATATTCCGCGACGGCGGGCATATCGGATGCCGTCGCGCGGCGGATGCGGATGCGCGTGGGCGGATCGGCGCCCATAGGCGCGCGCTCGATGTGCCAGCGCTTCAGCGCGTAGACGTCGGCGAAGCCGAGCGGCAGATAGACCGGCCGGCCGAGCTCGGTGGCATCGAGGCCCGGCGTGGCGCCGCGCGCGCGCACCATTTCGATGCAGCGGCGCAGCAGATGCGTGCCGATGCCGCGCCCGCGCCACGACTTCGTCGTCAGCACCATGCTGAGCCACCACAAACGCGGCGACATCGGCAGGGTGAGTGCGGTCGCGATCCATGCGCCCGTCCCGTCGGCCATGCCGATGCCGGTGCCGTGGCGCAGCATGAAGCGCCAGTCGGCGGCGACCTGGTTCCAGCCTGCCTCGGCCGAGAGCGCCACGAGGCTTTCGGCGTGCTCGGGCGCAAGGCCCCGCTCAAAGGCGCCGCTAAAAGCGTCCATCGCGGAGCTCGTAGCGGGTGGGCTTGTTGAGCGTCGGCATGTCGCGGCCGAGCCAGTCGGCGGTCCATTCGACCATACGCATCAGCGGCACGGACGGATAGCCGAACTCGGCGCACATCCGCGCGGTGTTGGTGAGCCAGCCAGCCGCGCTCTCCTGCCCCGCGAACACCGGCTTTTTGCCGAGCAGGCGGCCACATTGCTCGGCGACCCAGCGCACGCTGATCGTCTCGGGTCCGCTCACGTTGATCGGCGTCGTCGGCGTCGTGACGTGGCGCAGGCAGCGCAGGGCAACCGAATTCGCGTCGCCCTGCCAGATCACGTTCACATGCCCCATCGAGAGGTCGATCTCGATGCCGTCGCGCACCTTGCGGCAGATGTCGTGGATCACGCCGTAGCGCATGTCGATTGCGTAGTTGAGGCGATAGATGCGCCCCGGCGTGTTGTGCAGCTTCGAAAAGTATTGAAAGACGCGCTCGCGGCCGAGGCATGAGTAGGAATAATCGTTGGGCGGCGGCAGCGGCTCGGTCTCCTCGGTGGCGCCCTGCCCGTTCACGGGCACGAACGGATAGACGTTGCCGGTGGAGAACGCGACGATGCGCGAGCGCGCGAACGCCTCGGCGACGTAGCCGGGCACCAGCACGTTCATCGCCCAGGTGAGCGGCGTGTCGCCGCTGGCGCCGAATTTGCGCCCGGCCATGAACAGCACGTTGGGCGCCTTCGGCAGTTTCTCGATCGCCGCGCGGTCGAGAAGATCGCAGGCGATCGTCTCGATGCCCGCTTCGGTGAGGCCTTCGCGCAGGCCCGCTTCGCTGAAGCGGGCGACGCCGATGATGCGGCGGTCCGGCGCAGCGCGCCTGGCGAGCCGCGCGAGAGTCGGCCCCATCTTGCCGCCGACGCCGAGCAGCATGATGTCGCCCGGCACCGCTTCGAGATCGGCGACGAGCTCCGCATCGGGCGCGGTCATGAAGTCTTCGAGCGCGCCCACGTCCTTGAAGCGCGCGGGAAGGACGCGGGGACTCATGCCGACACCTTCTGGCCGGCCGGGCGCAGCGCCGTTTTCGGCGCCGCCGGCATCGCGCGCATCGAGGCGAAATCCATCGCGCCGGCCACCGCGAAGCCGTCGCAATCGAGCGAGCCGATCCGAAGCTGCCCTTTCTCGATCTTGAGCCGCGCCGGCGTGCCCTTGCCCTTGTGATAGAGATCGGGGTGCGCGGCGGCGAAGGAGCGCTGCTCGCCCTCGGGCGCGAAGCCCATGCCGTCGATGAAGTGATGTCCGTTGCGCTCGACATGCGTGAGGCCGAGCATCGAGACGAGGCAGAGATCCTGCTGCACGCTGACGCCGGCCCAAGTAGTGAGATCTTCGGCCGACATGAAGTAGCGCGCCGCGCCGGCCTCGGCATTGAGCTTCGCCACGCGCGCGGCGTTGATGAGCGATTTGTAGAAGCCTTTACAGTTCTTGCTGGAGACGCCGGCATAGCCGAGCTTCAGCGCGGCGGGGAACGCGCCGAGATCGCCGTCGGATTCGTCGATCTCCAGCGGGCGGTGCTGCGCCAGCGCCGCCACGGATTTCGAGAGCGCCACCGCGCGCTTGATCGGCTGCTCGATGAACAGGATGGACTCGACGAGGCGCTTCAGCCGCGGAGTCTCGGCCATGCGCCGCCACAGCTCGGCGATGCCCTCGACGCTGTCGTATTGCTCGTTGCCGTCGAGCGTCGCCTTGTAGTCGCCGGCCTCTTTGTCCAGAACCGCGGCGATGCGCGAAAGGCGCTCGAGATCGGCATCGACCTTGCCGCCGACCTTGAGCTTGTAGTAGCGGCAGCCATAGTGGCGCGCGACCTCCTCGAGCGTTTCGGGCAGGCCGTCGTTCACGCGATGCTCGGCCGGCTGATCGGCCGCCACGATCGGATCGACGAGGCCCACCGTGTGGCGCACGTCGATCTTGGGCGCCATCTTGAGCCCCACCAGGAAGCGCATGAAATCGAAGCCGGCGAGATCGGGCGCCAGCCCGGCCGGCTCGATGCCCGCGAGATTGGCCCGCATGATGTCGGTGAACGAAAGCCCGAGAATGCGCCCGAGCGCGTCGATGATCGCGCGGTCGAGCAATGCGGGGCCGAAGCTCGCGACCAGCGGATTGAGCTCGAGCGCCGCGCCGCGCGCGATCTGGTCGCGATAGGTGTCGGCGTAGAACGCGAACGGTGTTGCCGATCCGCGCGCGCGATAAAGATCAACCGCGATGTCGATCGCCTGGCGGAGCTGCTCGACGTTCTGGTCGTCGCTGAGCGCGAGATTCTTGTCGAACCACTTGGCGGCCAGCGTCTCGGCGGCAATGCCGGTGGCGCTGCGGCCGTTGGGCGTGGAGACCGTCACGCGCAGCACCGCCTGCGTCGCCTCGGTGACCGTGACGACGCCGAAGCGGAACGGCAGCCGCAATTTCACGTCGCGCTCGAAGCGCTCGACGTTCTCGATCTTCACCTTGCGCGGATCGCCGGTTCTCATGCCGTGGCCTCCATCAATCCCTGCACGTAGCCGATCGCGCGGGCCGCGCAGGCCGCGCCATCGGGCTTGTACTGAAACGGTTCCATCGCGATCCAGCCCTTGTAGCTGGTTTCGCGCAAGGCGCGCACGACCGGAGCGAATTTATCCTCGCCCTCGCCGGGGCCGCGCCGGTTGCGGTCGTTGAACTGCACGTGGGCGATGAGGCCGGTCGGCATCCATTGCCGCACGAGATCGGCGATCGGCGCCTTCTCGGTAAGTCCCGCCGACGACGTGTCGAGCATCGTCTTGAGCGCCGGCTTGCCGATGCGCCGCACGAGCGCCGCCGCCTCGTCGAGCGTGTTGACGAAGTTGGCATCGGGCGGCGCCAGCGGCTCGACGCAATAGACGACGCCGGACTTCGACGCGTCTTCGGCGATCGCGGCCCAGGCCGCCTCGCCGCGCTTCGCCGCCTCGGCGCGGTCCACGCCGCCGATGCGCCGCTGCGCCGGCGAGCCGTGCACGAGATAGGTTCCGCCCAGTTCCGCGCAGAGCTCGACGAGCCGCCGCATCACCTCGACCGTGCGCTCCCACACCGCGCGGTCCGCGCTGGTGATCGAAAGCCCGGCCGGCGCCACGAGCAGCCAATGCAGCCCGCTCACCGCCACGCCTCCCTCCTTCGCCGCGCGGCGCAGTGCCGCCCGCTCCGCCTCCGGCATGCGATACGCATTTTCGCCGAGCGTGAACGGTGCCACCTCGAGCCCGGCATAGCCGAGCTCGGCGGCGAAGGCGCATTGCCGCGCGAACTCGAACTCGCGCAGCACTTCATTGCAGAGGGAAAGCTTCATTCGGGTTCCGGTTGCCCTTGACGGCTTCGGCCGCGCAAGGTCAATCTGTGGCGAATAAGTAACCAATTGGGTACTTCAAAGTCCAGGCAAAGGGAGGCCTCGATGAAGCGTATCGTGATGACGGCGCTCGCGGCTGCGGTGCTCGCGGCGGCACCGGCGGCGGCGCAGAACTATTCCTGGAAACCCGACCGGCCGGTGACGATCATCGTGCCGTGGGCGGCCGGCGGCTCGACCGACCAGATGGCGCGTATCGTCGCCGCCGAGCTGGAAGCCGAGCTGAAGCAGAAATTCGTCGTCGTCAACCAGCCGGGCGCTTCGGGCTCGATCGGCACGAAGAACGCGCTCGAGGCGGCCAAGGACGGCTACACCTGGGCGGCCGGTGCCGCGGTGGACGTGGGCACCTACAAGGTGCTTGGCCTGCTCGACACGATGCTGGCGGACTGGAAGCTTTACTTCGCCGTCGCCAACGTGAACGTCGTCGCCGTGAACCCGAGCGCGCCGTTCAAGGATTTCGCCGCCTTCATGGAGGCGCTGAAGACGCGCGGCGATAACATTCCGGTGGCCACCGCGGGCCTCTCTTCGGCCGGCCACAACATGATGGAGAGCATCCGCGCGAACGCGCCGATCAAGTACAAGCACGTCACCTACAACGGCGGCGCTCCCGCCGTGCTGGCGACCGTGGCAGGCGAGACGCAGGCGGTTGCGCAGCTCCTCGTCGAGATGTCGGAGCACATCAAGGCCAAGCGGCTGATTCCGCTGGCCGCGCAATCCGAGAAGCCGGTGAAGCTCACCGGCTACGGCGAGATTCCGCCGGTGACGAAGTGGCTGCCGAAGATGCCGGCGCCGCTGAACTATTTCGGCATCTGGGTGCACAAGGACGCCCCCAAGGAAGTGCTCGAGACGATGGACGCGGTGTGGAAGAACAAGATCGCGAAGTCGGAGCGCCTGCAGAAATACGCCGACGACCGCGCCGCGCTGTTCGCGCCGATCAGCGGGCAGGACGCATTCAACGAGTCGATGAAGATGGTGCGCTACACGGCGTGGCTCTATCACGACGCCGGCAAGTCGAAAGTGTCGCCCGAGACGGTCGGCATCCAGCGCCTGCAATAGCGCCGTGCGTGATGCGGGCGGCGGCCGTGACCGGCTGCCGCCCGAACTCTGTCGGGGGCTTCGCGCCGCGCCATGTCCGAGCCTGAGGCCCAGAGCGTCCTCCCGCACGAAGAACGGCTTCCGCCGCGCGTCGATCTCGTCACCGCGGCGGTGTTCTTGGTGGCCGGCGTCGCCATCGTCTACGCCTCGTGGCGAATGCCGCGCTTCGAGGAGCAACTCGGCGAGATCTACACCGCGCCCGGCCTCGTGCCGTCGCTCTACGGCATCGTCATCGCCATTCTTGCCTTGTGGCTCGCGGCCCGCGCGCTTGGGCGCGGCGCGCTGGGTCCGGCCGGCGCAGCCGGCAAACGCGCGCCCCGCGAGGGCTACAGCAATGCGCGCCTCGTGCTCGCCGCGGTGCTGTGCCTTGCTTTCGCCGTCGGCATGGTCGGGCGGCTTCCGTTCTGGCTGGCGACGGCCGTGTTCGTCTTCCTGTTCATCCTGCTGTTCGAATGGCGCAACGGGCAGCCCTGGCGCGAGCGCATCCGCGGCATCGTGACCGCGACGCTCGTCGCCGGCGCCACGGGCGGGCTCGTCGTGCTGGTGTTCCAGCGCGTGTTTCTCGTACGCCTGCCCTGATGCTGGAAGGACTCTCGCAGCTCGGCACCGCCTTCGCCGGCTTCATGACGCCGGGCACGCTCGTCAACGTGCTGTGGGCGACGTTCCTCGGCATCGTGATCGGCGCCCTGCCCGGCCTCACCGCCACGATGGGCGTGGCGCTGATGACGACGCTCACCTTCACGATGCCGCACAACCAGGCGATCCTGGTGCTGGTGTGCATCTATGTGGGCGCGATCTACGGCGGCAGCCGCAGCGCGATCCTGCTCAACATTCCCGGCACGCCCGCTTCCGCCTGCTCGACGCTCGACGGCTTCCCGCTCGCGCGCCAAGGCCTGGCCGGCCGCGCGATGGGCATTTCCACCAGCGGCTCCTGGCTCGGCACCTTATTCGGCATCATCTGCGTCGCGCTGTTCACGCCGCTGCTCTCGGAGGCGGCGCTCTCGTTCCAGAGCTACGAGTTCTTCTGGATCGGCGTGTTCGGCATCGTCATCGCCGGCACGCTCGCGGGCGGCGATCCGCTCAAAGGCTACATCGCCGGCTTCCTCGGCCTCTGGATCGCGACGATCGGCCAGGAGCCGCACTACAACTTTCACCGCTTCACCTATGGATGGGCCGACCTTTCGGGCGGCATCGGCCTGCTGCCGGCGCTGGTGGGCGTGTTCGGCGTGGCCGAGGTGCTGACCGCGATGCGCGCGCCCGCCTATCGCGTGACGAGCAAGGCGGTGGATTCGATCCTGCCGCGGCTCCAGGACGTGTGGCAGTACAGGCGCACGATCTTCCGCTCCGGCGCGATCGGCACGTTCATCGGCGTGCTGCCGGGGCTCGGCGAAGACACCGCGGCGTGGTCGTCCTACGCGGCGGCGCGGCGCGCGAGCAAGGAGAAGGAGAAATTCGGCAAGGGCTCGGTCGAAGGGCTCATGGCGGCCGAGACCGGCGAGAGCGCCTGCGTGCCGGGCGCCATCATTCCGGTGCTGACACTCGCCGTGCCGGGATCGGCGCCGGCCGCGGCGCTGATGGCCGCGATGATGATCCACGATCTGAAGCCCGGCCCGATGCTGATGGTGGAGACGCCGGAGTTCTTCTACCAGATCGTGGCCATGCTCGTGATCGCCGACATGGCGAAGCTCGTGTTCGGGCTCACGCTCGTGCGGCCGCTCCTCTGGATCCTGCTCGTGCCGCGCGAGCGGCTGATGCCGATCATCTTCGTGCTGTGCACGGTTGGCGCCTTCGCGATTACGCAGCGCGTGTTCGACATCTACGTGATGCTGTTCTTCGGATTCGTGGGCTTCGTGCTGCGCGAGCTCAAATTCCCGATGGCACCCTTGATCCTCGGGCTGGTGCTCGGCGAGTTGCTGGAGCAGAATCTGACGCGCGGCCTCGTGATCTCGTCCGGCAGTATCGCGCCGTTCTTCACGCGGCCGGTCAGCGGCGTGCTGGCGGGCATCACGATCTTCGCGATCCTGTGGTCGATCCCGCCCGCGCAGCGGAAGATCAAGGCCGGCGTGCGCGGCCTGTTCCGGCGGCGCAGGGCCTGAGCGCGGAGGAAGCGATGGGCATGCTCGACATCGCGCCGATCTCGCCGGTGATGGGCGCCGAGGTGCACGGCATTGATCTCGCCGCGCCGATGGACGGCGACACCTTCGCCGCGATTCGTGCCGCGTTCAACCGCCACATGCTGCTGCGCTTCCCCGCGCAGAAACTCGACGAGGCCGCGCTCGTCTCGTTCAGCCGGCGCTTCGGCGAATTGCAGATCCACGTGCTCGACGAATACCGCCATCCGCGGTTTCCCGAGATATACGTTCTTTCGAACGTGGACCGCACGACGGGCAAGACCACCGGGCGGCACCCCGATCTCGGCACGCTCGTGTGGCATTCCGATCTCTCGTTCCAGCGCCGGCCGGCGCTCGCCACGATCCTCTACGGCATTGAAGTACCGAAGACCGGAGGCGAGACGCTGTTCGCCGATCTCGGCGCCGCCTACGAGGCACTCGACGACGCGACGAAGCGGCGCATCGCGGGCCTGCGCGCGATTCACGATCTCGATTATTCGCGCCAGCGCGCGGGCGCGCCGCCGATGACCGCGGCGCAGCGCGCCGAAGCGCCGCCGGTCGATCACCCGCTCGTGCGCACGCACCCGGAGACGGGGCGGAAGGGCCTCTACATCAGCCACCACATTTCGCGCATCGACGGATTGGCGGAGGCGGAGTCGCGAGCGCTGCTCTCCGAGCTGATGGCGCACGCGACAAGCGAGCGCTTCGTCTACGCCAATCGCTGGCAGAGCGGCGATGTCGTGATGTGGGACAACCGCTCGACGATGCACCGCGCCACCGAATACGACGCCGCCGGCGAGCGCCGCGTGATCCACCGCACGGTGGTGAAGGGCGACGTTCCCGTCTAATCGCGCTCGACCGTCACGCGTTTGGCAGAGGCCCCCGCTTCGAGCAGCGCGTCGATGAGGCGGTGGACGCGCAGCGCTTCCTCGCCGCTCACGCGCGGCGGGCGCTTCTCGTCGATCGCGTCGAGAAAGTCGGCGAGCACGGCGCGGTGATAATCGTGCGGGAACGCCATCGGATCGGCGCCGGTGCCGCCCGCCGTCGTGTCGGGCGCCATCTCGACGCTGCTGCCGTCGTGGAACTGCACCTTCAGCTCCGTGCCGGCGAGCGACGCGGTGCCGCGCATGCCGGCGATTTCGATGCGCTCGGGAAAGCCGGGATAGGCCGCCGTCGTCGCCTCGATCGTGCCCATGGCGCCGCTCGTGAAGCGCGCGGCGGCTGCAACGAGATCTTCCGTTTCCATGCGGTGCACGCGCGTCGTCGCCGCGAAGCCGCACACCTCTTCGACATGGCCGGCAAGGCTCAGCATCAGGTCGAGCGTGTGTATGCCCTGCGTCAGCAGCACGCCGCCGCCGTCGCGCGCCTTGGTGCCGCGGCCGGGTTGGTCGTAATAGCTCTGCGGACGCCAGAGGCGGATCGTCGTCGAACAGTTCACGATCGGCCCGAGCGCGCCGCTCTCGATGATCTGCGCGAGCTTCAGGCCCGCCGGCCGGAAGCGGTGCTGGAGGACGACGCCGAGAATCACATTCGCGTCGCGCGCGGCGGCCACGAGCTCGAGCGCGCGCGGAGTCGAAATCTCGAGCGGCTTCTCGAGCAGGATGTGCTTGCCCGCGGCGGCGCAGCGGCGCACGAGATCGCGGTGCGTGTTTGGCGGGGTCAGCAGCAGCACGGCGCCGATGCTCTTGTCGGCGAGGATCGCGTCGAGATCGGCGCCTTGCGGAAACGGGAACTTCGCCGCGAAATCGCGCCGCCGCGCTTCGCTCGGACTGAACGCCGCGGCGACCTCGACGCGGTCCGCGAGATCGACGAGGCTCTTGGCGTGCGGCGTCACCGCCATGCCGAGGCCTACGATCGCGATGCGATGCCTTACCATCGCTAGAAACCGTACAGCCTCGCCGGGTTGTCCACCAGGATTCGATTGCGCGTCTTCTCGTCGGGCGCCCAGTCGAGCAGCAGGTCGAGCAGATCGGCGTCGTCGGGGCACTTGTCGCGCGGCACCGAGGGATGCGGCCAGTTCGAGGCCCAGACGCAGCGCTCGGGCGCGGCCTTCACCAGCGCCTTCGCCAGCGCGCCGACATCGGGATAGAGCGGCGGGCCCTTCTTTGAGGTTTCGTAGGGCGCCGAGAGCTTCACCCAGGTGCGGCCGTTCTCGAGCAGGCGCAGCAGGCATTTGAACGCCGGATCGTCGACCGTGACCGGCTCCAGGAACTTGCCGTTGTGATCGATGACGAGCGTGCCGTTGAGCCGCTTCAGCGCCGCTTCGCGCTCGGGAAGCTGGCGGCCGTCGAGCTGGAGTTGCACGTGCCAGCCGAAGGCGCCGACCTTCGCCGCCATCGCATCGAGGCTTTCCCAGGGCAGGACTCCGCCCGGCAGCATGAAATAGCGGATGCCGCGCATGCCGGCCTGTGTGAGGCGTTCCAGCTCCGCGTCCTTCACGTCTGGCGGCACGACGGCGATGCCGCGCGCGGTGCCGCCCATTGCCGCCATCGCCTCGAGCGTGCAGGCATTGTCGAAGCCGTAGCCGGTCGGCTGCACGACGACGGTGCGCGCGACGCCGATGCGCGCCCGCATCGCGAGATAGTCCGCCGTCGGCGAATGCGGCGGCTTGAACGTCGCCGTCGGCGCGAGCGTGAAGCGGTCGTCGTAGACGTGCATGTGCGTGTCGCACGCGCCCGGCGGCGCCTGCAAGCGCGGCCGCTTTCCTTCCGTCGCCATCGCGTTTCTCCCCTAGGATGCGTTAGCGCTTGATGCGCGCCAGCTTCGTTGCTTTGTCGGCATTCACGGCGCCGGGCGGAATTTCGCCGCGGATCAGCGCGGCGGCCTGGTGCGCGGTTTCGACCGCCTGGTGCTCGATCGCCTCGGGCGTGAGGCCCGCGATGTGCGGCGTCGCGATCACGTCAGCGCGCCGCGCGAGAGGCGGCGAGGGCATCTGATCGGGCGCGCGGCCGACATCGAGCACGGCGCCGGCGATGCGCCTGGCATCGAGCGCTGCTGCCAGCGCCGCCTCGTCGACGAGATTGCCGCGCGAGGCGTTAATGAGCCACGCCGTGGGTTTCATGCGCGCGAGCGCCGCCGCGCCGATGAGATTTTCCGTCTCTTCGTTGGCGACGGCGAGCGGCACGACGAAATCCGCTTCCGCCAGCAGCGCCGCGAATTCGGTTTCGACGAGCGGCGGCATCACCTTCTTGTAGGGATCGTGCACGAGCACGCGCATGCCGAGCGCCAGCGCGAGATCGGCGAGATACGCGCCGATCGCGCCATGGCCGATGATGCCGATCGTGGCGCCGCGGAGCTGGCGGCCCATGCGCGCGGCCGGCGGCGCTTCGCCCGCGCGATAGGCGCCGCTGTAGTGCGTCACGTGCCGGCCGGCATCGACCATCGCGCCCACGATCCATTCCGCCACCGCCGGCACGAATCCGGGCGATGCGCGCGTGACCAGGACGCCGGCGCGGCTCGCCGCCGCCACATCGATGTTTCGGATATCGACCGCGACGCGCTCGAACACGCAGAGATCCGGCAGGCTTTCGAACACCGCCGCCTCGCCCGGCGTCTGCCGGTCGGAGATGACGATCTCGCAACCTCGCGCGTGTTCGATCAAATCTTTGGTGCCGAGCACGCGATCGAGCGGGTTGAGCTTCACCTCGGCGACGGCGCGCAGGGCGGCCAGCGCGCGCTCGCCGTAGTAGTTCGCGCGCATCTCCGGCGCATGTGTGAGGAAGACGCGGACCGCCATCCACTCAGCTTCCGCGCGTCTCGGGATCGCCGACGAATTCGTTGCTGCAGAACGGTCCGCCCTCGAAGAGATCGCCGACCGGATCGGGCGGCAGCCTGGCCTGGCCCTCCAGCGCGTGTGCCAGATGATCTTCCGCGCGGCCCGTAGGCTTGTAGCCAAGGCGGAACGCCGCCGCGTTGTCCCACCAGCTCCGCGCGTTGTCGGACGCGCCGTAGACCACTTCGTAGGTAAGCGCAGGATGCTCGAGCCCTATGCGTATGAGCTGCACGAGATCGTCGGGGCTGACCCAGATCGAGAGGCGGCGCACATCGGCCGGCCTGTCGGTGACGTTGCCGATGCGGATGCACAGCACGCGCAGGCCGTATTTGTCCGCATAGAGCGCGGCCAGCGCCTCGCCGAACGCCTTGCTCACGCCGTAGCGGCTGTCGGGCCGCACGAGCGCCTCGGTGCCGATGCGCCGGTTGCGGCGATAGAAGCCCACCGCGTGATTGGACGACGCGAATACCACGCGCTTCACGCCCTTCCGCCGCGCAGCCTCGAACAAATTGTAGCCGCCGACGATATTGGCCTGGTGGATCATCTCCCACGGCTTCTCGATCGAGACGCCGCCCAGATGAATGATCCCGTCGACGCCTTCGACGATCTTCTCCACCGCCGCCATGTCGGCGAGATCGGCTCGGACGAAGTTCTCGTCCGCGCCGAGCCCGCTCGGCTCCGCGATGTCGCTCAGGCGCAGCTCGGCATAAACGCCCTTCAGCAGCCTGCGCAGTATCGTGCCGATTCCGCCGGCCGCGCCCGTCAGCAGGACGCGCTTCATTTTCGCGGTTCCGTTCGAATTCATGCCTGGGCTTCCGACGCGGCGAGCTTCCGGTAGCGCTCGCGCCCGTTCGTCAGATGGCGGCGCATCGCTTCGCGTGCGCCGGCGGCGTCGCGGCCGCGGATCGCGGCGACGATCGCGCGGTGCTCGCCCTGGATCTTCTCGAGATAGGCGCGCTGGCCGGAGACGCGGCCCGATTCCACGCGCACGCTCTGGCGCGGAATGATGTAGCGGCCGAGATATTCGAGGAAGCGGACGAAGTGTCCGTTGCCGGTGGCTTCGGCGATCGTCATGTGCAGCGCGTAATCCTCGTCGATGGCGGATTCGTCGCGCTCGATCGCGCGGTCGATGGATTTGAGGGCGTCGGCGATCGCGCGCAGATGCTGCGGCGAGGCGCGCTCGGCCGCGAGCCCGGCCGACTCCACCTCGACGCCGAGCCTCAGCTCCATCACGTTCAGCACCTCGGCGAGCGAGCGCAGCCCCTCGGTATCGATGCGGAACGGGCGGCGCAGCACGCCGGCGGCGACGAACGCGCCCACGCCCTGGCGCGTGACGATGAGGCCCTCGGCGCGCAGCGCGGCCACGGCCTCGCGCACGACGGTGCGGCTCACGCCCATGGCGCTCATCATCTCCTGCTCGGTCGGCAGGCGCGTGCCGGGCTCCAGCTTGCCGCTCGTGATTTCCGCCGACAGGCGATCGACCGCCTCGCGCGTGAGGTTGCGCGGCGGCGAGAGCGGCCTCAGGTAGAGCTTGTCAGTGGTTCGCGACAATGCTACGCTCGTATGACGTATGGTCATCGTATTGTATGATGACTACCACGCAAATGGACGGATGGTCAATCGAAGCCGGGCCCTTGGGGCTCGACGGGCGGCGGGCCGGCCGGACAGAATCAAGCCGCGAGGCCGCCGCGCGATACGCGGACGGCGAACGCGAAGAGCAAACAAACGGGAGGTACTCTCATGAAGCGTCGTGATGTCATTCGCGTCGGCGTGGCCAGCGCCGCCGTGGGCGCCGTCGGCCTCGGGCTCGGCTCGCGGGCCTTCGCGCAGCAGAAGCTGGTGCTGAAGGCCACCGACGTGCATCCGCTCGGCTATCCCACGGTCGAGGCCGTGGTGCGCATGGGCAAGAAGCTCGAGCAGGCCACGAACGGACGCCTCTCGATCCAGATGTATCCGTCGATGCAGCTCGGCGGCGAGAAGGAGATGATCGAGCAGGCGCAGGTCGGCGCCCTCCACTATGCGCGCATCAGCGTGGGCCCGGTCGGCACCATCGTCGACGAGCTCAACGTCTTCAACATGCCGTTCGTCTTCCGCAGCGAAGAGCACATGCGGAAGGTGATTGACGGCGCGATCGGCAAGGAGATGCGCGACAAGATCAATGCCAACCCGCGCACCAACCTGATCTGCCTGTGCTGGATGGATGCGGGCTCGCGCAACGTCTACACCAACAAGGCGATCCGCAAGCCCGACGACCTGAAGGGCCTGAAGATCCGCATGATGGGCAACCCCATCTTCGTCGACACGATGAACGCGATGGGCGGCAATGGCATCGCGATGGGCTTCGACCAGCTCTACAACGCGATGCAGACCAAGGTCGTCGACGGCGCCGAGAACAACGAGCCCACCTTCATCGCGCAGAACCACTTCCAGGTGGCCAAGTTCTTCTCGATGACCCAGCATCTCATCATCCCGGAGATCCTGGTGTTCTCGCGCAAGATCTGGGAGACGATGTCGAAGACCGATCAGGAGCTGATCCAGAAGTTCGCCACCGAGGCGCAGTTCGAGCAGCGCAAGCTGTGGGACGCGCGCGTGAAAGAGGCGATCGACAAGATCAAGGCCTCCGGCATCACGCTCGTCACCGACGTGGACAAGAAGGCGTTCCAGGCCGCGGTCAAGCCGGTGTGGGACAAGTACGGCGCGAAGTACGCCGACCTCATCAAGCGCATCAACGCGGTCAGCTAGCCGCTCCAGCGCTCCACGAGCAAGCCGGCTCGACCGCGAGTCCGATCGAGCCGGCTTTCTTTTTCGCCGATCCGCCGGGGGGCCGACGCGCGATGAAGGCAGCGTACCGCAGGGCGATGGATGCCCTGTATATCGTGTGCATGGTCCTCGCGGGCCTTGCCCTCGCGATCATGACGATCGTGATCCCGTGGGGCGTCTATACGCGCTACGTGCTCAATCGCGGTTCCGCCTGGCCCGAGCCGATGGCGGTGCTGCTGATGATCCTGTTCACGTTCCTCGCCGGCGCGGCCTGCTATCGCGCCGGCATCCACATCAGCGTCACGCTGTTCGCCGACGCACTGCCGCAACCCTACCGGCGCATGATCCACGGCCTGGCGGAGCTGCTCATCGCGGTGCTCGCGTTCTTCATGGCCTATTGGGGCTTCCAGCTCGTCGAGACGACGTGGCACCAGGTCATCGCCGAATTCCCGTTTCTCTCGGTGGGCATCACCTATCTGCCGATTCCGCTGGGCGGCGTGATCACCTTGCTATTCATCGTCGAGCGCGCCTGGATCGGCCCTCCGCCGCGCGACTCGATCATGTATCGCGAACCCACCGAAGCGGGCTGAGGCGCCGGCGATGGAAGGGTTCATCCTCCTCGGCAGCCTGTTCCTGTTCGTGGCGCTGCGCGTGCCGGTAGCCTATGCGCTGGGCCTCGCCGCGCTCGCCGGCGCGATCTACATCGATATTCCGCTCGAAGCGGTGATGCTCAAGATCTCGGACGGCGTGAGCAAGTTCTCGCTGCTCGCGATCCCGTTCTTCGTGCTGGCCGGCGCGATCATGGCCGAAGGCGGCATGGCGCGCCGCCTCGTGGCCTTCGCCAACGTCCTCGTCGGCTTCATCCGCGGCGGCCTCTCGCTCGTCAACGTGCTCGCCTCCACGTTCTTCGGCGCGATCTCGGGCTCCTCGGTGGCCGACACGGCCTCGATCGGCTCGGTGATGATCCCGCGCATGGTCAAGGCCGGCTATCCGCGCGTGTTCGCGACGAACGTGACGATCTGCGGCTCGGTTCAGGCGATCCTGATTCCGCCGAGCCACAACGCCGTAATCTATTCGCTCGCCGCGGGCGGCACGATCTCGATCGCGCACCTGTTCGTCGCCGGGGTCTTCCCCGGCCTGCTGCTCGGCGTGTCGCTGATCGCGCTGTGCCTGTTCATGGCGCGGCGGCACGACTACCCGCGCGGCGAGCTGGTTCCGTTCCGTCAGGCGCTCAAGATGGCGCTCGAGGCGCTGTGGGGTCTGGGCACGATGGTGATCATCCTGGGCGGCATATTGGGCGGCGTGTTCACCGCCACCGAATCGGCCGCGGTCGCCTGCGTCTACGCGTTCCTCGTCACGATGCTGGTCTATCGCGACTATCGCTGGCGCGACCTGCCGCATCTCGTGCACCGCACGGCCAAGACCGTGGCGATGGTGATGATGCTCATCGCGTTCGCCTCGAGCTTCGGCTACATCATGGCGCTGATGCAGCTGCCGGCGAAGGTGACGGCGTTCTTCCTCACCATCTCGGAAGACAAGATCGTCATCCTGCTGATGATCAACATCATGCTGCTGGTGCTCGGCTGCCTGATGGACATGGCGCCGCTGATCCTCATCTGCACGCCGATCCTGCTGCCGGTGGTGGTGAAGTTCGGCGTCGATCCGGTGCATTTCGGCATGATCATGATGGTCAATCTCGGCATCGGCCTTGTGACTCCGCCGGTGGGATCAACCTTGTTCGTGGGCTGCGCCGTCGGCAAGGTGACGATCGAGCAGGTCGCGCGCGAGATCTGGCCGTTCTATATCGCGATGGTAATCGTGCTCATTCTCGTCACCTACATTCCGGCGATCTCGATGTGGCTGCCCGGGGTGACGCTCTGACGTGACTTGACGCGACGGCGACGAACGTGCCTGCATCGACGAACGGACGAAGACGACGGAGGTGTACGAAACGGGGCCGCCGGCTCCGGCCTCGCCGGGCTCAAGCGCGGCGCGGGCGCGACGCAAACAACCAAAACCTAGGGTGGACGCCATGAATGCAAGGATCGGGACTTCCCGCCGCGCACATACGCGGCGCCATTTGCTGGCCATGGGCGGCACGGCCATGGGCGCGCTGGCGGTGGGCGCGCTGCCACGCGCGGCCCGCGCGCAGGCCATCACGCTGCACGGCGCCAGCCAGTTTAACGACGCGCACGCCTTCACCAAGGCGATGGTGAAGTTCGAGGAGCTGGTGAAGAAGTACTACG
>CAYZSG010000038.1:0-29075 GCA_964481045.1 uncultured Candidatus Odyssella sp.
CGCGCAATATCGGCGTATCTTCGCCATTGCGAATTACCTTCTATAGGGGAGGCAGTTCGTGATTGGCCCCGGCGCTGCTGTAACAGCGCCGGGGCTTGCATTTGTGGGTCTAGCGCACGTCCGCCTCCATCGTCTGCGACGTACTCTTGCGCCGGCTCGCGGAAAGCCATTGCTCAAGCGCATCGACGCGGTACAGGCAGCGCCGTAGGGGCCGTTCGTATTCAGGGCCGCCGCCGGTCACGCGCAACTTTTCAAGCGTGCGCGGGCTCAACCCGCAGAAGCTTGCCGCTTCCCTGGTATTCAGTCTTTGGCTCGCCGCCGGGTTCATGACCTTTCATGCTCCTTCTCGCTGGCTTGTATGCTGAACCTGATCCTTCTGCGCCTGCAACCGCCGATTTTCGCTGTGTATAGCGGTCCCACCCCTGATCCGCGGGTTATCGACAGCGCTTTCCACGGAAACTGTGGAAAACGAAACTTCGCACGGTAAATCCGAATGGTAGCGCGTCTCGTCCTTGGTCGGCGCGCAGTCGAGATTGCCGGTGCGAACCCGATTCCGCCGTGGGAAACGCGCCTGAGACGTATGGAAAACGCTGTGGAGAATCAGCGAGATTGTCGGCGGAGAACGCGTAGTGCAAGGGTCTAGGCATCGCACAGCGCGTCCTGTTCTGGAACGGCTTGCGCTTGCAGCAAGTCCTTGATGCGCGCCTGTAGCGCGCGCTTGATCCGGTGTTCGTGCACGTGAATGGTGCGCGGGAGGTCGGCCATCTCGTCGGCGAGGTGGTAGATGTTCTCGGCCATCTCCTCGACCTTGAGCGCGGCAAGGAGGATGTCGTCGAGGTGGGCGAGGAAGCGGTTGATGATGTCGGCGGCGTGCTCGACCGGGTGCTCGAACTTGCGCGCGGCGATCTCCTCGTGAAAGTCCTCGAACTTTTCAGCGATCTATTGGGCGAAGTGCGGAAGCCAAACGGCGCGGCGGGCCGATGGTAGGGTCATCGGCATTCGGTGGCCAAACGTAGCCGCGCCAAATCCACCCTACTTGATTCTGCCTTGGCTCCTGAAGCCGACTGCAATCCATGCGAAAGTTAAGCCAGTGGCAAAGAGCAGTAGTGGCGCGGCCAACGCGATGCCAACTGAATGCGCTAATTCGGTGACGATATGCGGCTCGCGGTACAAACCAGCGCGACGATAGAGGCGCTCCGACAGTATTTTGTCGTTAAGGTCAGCATATTCCGTGTAGAGGCTTCGAAACTTTGGCATCTCGTACCAGCAAAATTCGCGTTCGCCAGAGTCAGCTTTCCTTTCGTAATCTTTGTCTTTGATTCCACGTGCCTCTTCACACGCGACCGGCAACAGAATCACAAAATTCTTCGGCGTCTCGGCACCTTGTGCTCGCGCAATGTCAATCTCACGCTTTACGTCGGGATAAGTCACGACTCCGACGGCGATCACCCATATGAATGACGTCACTACCCAAATTCTGAAAAAGCCACGCCTGAGATTCACATTGCGCCCCCGGAATGGGGCTGAGCCTAGCCCGTCACTTCTGCGGCGACAACCTCAGCTTGCTTACCGTCCATCGCCGCCGCGATGCGGTTGGCGACGGCATCGGCTGCGCGCTTCAACGGGTCCGCGTCTTTCTCGACATAGCGCCCCGTCATTGCCAGCGTCTTATGTCCAAGCAGATCGCGGATGATGAACGCATTGAACCCCGCCGCGCCGCCATAGGTTCCGACCGTGTGGCGGAAATCGTGCAAGCGCGCGTCCGACGTCTTGGCTTTGACGCGAAGGCTCGCCCAGGCTTTTTCGAGCGCCGACACGGATAGCGGCTGCTTCGGGTCCGCGCCGCAAACCACATAGGCGCCTTTCTTCGGCAGATCGGCCAGGAGCACGCGCGCCGGCGCGCCGAGCGGCACCGTCTTGGCGCCGGTCTTGCTGTCCGGCAGGCGCAGCACGCCGGCTTTCAGGTCCACGTCCGCCCAGCGTAGTGCGAGGATTTCGCCCAGGCGGCAGCCGGTCAGCGCGAGCAGCCGCACCGTGGCGATGACGCCGGCCGGAACCGTTTCGCCCGCTTCGGCATCCGCGAGCACCTTGCCGATGCGCTCCAATTCGGCCGCGTCCAGGAAGCGCTCGCGCTTTTTCTCCTCGTAGCGCTGCACATGGCGGCAGGGATTGGAGTGGTCCGGCCGCAGGCTCCAGGCTTCGGCCAGGTGCATCATCTTCGAAAACAGCGCCAGTGCCCGGTTCGCCTGATACGGGGTTTTGCGCAAGGCATGGTGCAACTTCGCCACGTCCGCGCGCGTCACGTCCGCGACTTTGATGCTGCCCAGGCGCGGCTCGATATGCGCCTTGTTCAAGCGCCGGTCGGATGCGACCGAGGAGGGCCGCTTGTGCGGCTCCGCGTGCTCGTTGAAATAGCGCGTCGCCAGATCGGCCACGGTGGGCGCGGCGCGCTTGTCCGTGCGCCCGCTGGCGGGGTCCGCTCCCCGGTCGATAGCGGACAGCAGCCGGCGGGCTTCCTGGCGGGCTTCCGTGGCGGTCATAACGCCATTCCTGCGCGCCTCGTCGTCCAACATCCGGCCGTAACGGCCGATGCGATAGCGCCGCGAGCGCCCGCCGCTGTTGCGATATTGCAGGATGAACGATCCGGCGCCTGACGGTTTCAGGCGGAACCCGAATCCGGGGATGGTGCTGTCCCACAGGAACAGGTCGCGGTCGGCGGGCTTGAGGCGCGAGAGCAGCGCTTGGGAAATCTTCTGCATCGGATGCACCCCCTACGGGTTCCTGAAGGCTGCCGGTGCGCCTTGGCCGGGTAAGCACCGGGTAAGCAGCCGCCGGAAAACACCGGCGCGGGGGAGAGTAGCAGAGAGTGCAATAAACTCAATGAAAATGGGCACAAGCGAAAATAGGCGTACTGTAGGTTAGGCCCCCATAAGAGACTTAAAATCCCTTTCCCGTCAGGGAGTGTGGGTTCGAGTCCCACAGCGGGCACCAAATCGATCCATGCGTTGTTCCGCGGTTGGCCGCGCCGGTTCGGCTCTTCTTTTTCGCGGGGCCGGTGACTAGGCTTGCAGTCGATCGGGCGCGCGCTGCGGCGGCACTCGCAAAACAAAACCTGGGACAGGGAGGAACGTGATGGACGTGCGGAAACTCGCCGTGCTGGCCGGTGCATTGATTGCGATCGGCAGCGCGGCCGCGGCGCAGCAGAAGCTCACGCTCACCGTCGCGGCCGGGCAGCCGCCGGCGGCGCTGCTCTCGCTGCGCCTCGTCTCCACGATGTTCCTGCCGAACGTCACGAAGCGCCTGGCCGAGGAGAAGGTCGGCCTCACGATCGAATGGCGCGAGGCCTATGCCGGCTCGCTCTTGAAGCCGATGCAGCTCATGGACGGCATCAAGGACGGCGTCGCCGAGGTGGGCTACCTGCCGAACATCTTCCATCCCGACCGGCTGCCGCTCGATCTCATCACCTATGTCGTTCCGTTCACCGAGACCGACACGGTCAAGGTCGGCAAGGCGATGAACAAGCTGCACGCGGCGCTGCCGGAAATGGGCGCGCAATACACGAAGTTCGGCCTGCAGCGTCTGGCTGGCTCGGGCGTCGATTCGTTCCAGATGGTCTCGACGTTCCCGGTCAAGAAGTTCGAGGACTTGAAGGGCCGCAAGATCGCGTCGGCGGGCGGCGCATTGCTCTGGCTACGCGGCACCGGCGCCGTGCCGGTGCAATCGAACATGATGGAATACTACAACTCGATGCGGACCGGCGTTTACGAGGCCACGCTCGTGTTCGCCTCGACCTTCCCGGCGATGAAGTATCCCGAGGTGGCGCCGCATGTGATCAAGGCCGATTTCGGCGCGATGTATGCGACCACGCTCGTCATGAACAAGGGTGTGTTCGACAAGCTGCCGGCGGCGGCGCAGAAGATCTTCATGGAAGAGGGCGCGAAGTGGGGCCTGGAATCGGACCGCGTCTATCAGAACGCGGGCGAGGGCGGCTACAAGGCGCTGCCCGGCTTCAAGGCGACCGTGACCGAGCTGCCGCGCGCGGAAGTCGTGAAATGGGCCAAGGCGATGCCGAACCTTGCGCGCGAATGGGCGGACCGCATGGACAAGGCGGGCTATCCCGGCTCGAAGGCGCTCACGATGTACATGGACGAGCTGCGCGCGCTCGGCGCCAAGCCGGCGCGCGATTGGGACAAGGAGTGAGCCGGGCGGCGGCTTGGTGCAGCGCGCTCTGCGGCGGCGTCATCGCGGCTGCCACGCGCGGACGAGCGCTTGAGCGGCCGTGAGCTGCTGTGCCGTCATGCGCGCGGCGACACGGTCGCGGGCCGCCTCCGCCGCCAGGCGCATCTCGGCCAACGCCGGCGCGAAATGCGTCGCGGCAAGGCTGAGCCATTTGAATGCCTGAGCATCGTCTTGCGGCAACGCAGTGCCGCGCTCGTAGATCCCGCCGAGCGCGTATTGCGCGTTCGCCTCGCCCTGGTCCGCCGACTTCCGATACCAGGTGACGGCGAGCTTCCAATCCCGATCGACGCCTTGGCCGGCGTAATGCAGATTGCCGAGCCAGTATTGCGCCTCGGCGTGTCCCTGTTCGGCGGCCTTCCGATACCAGATAGCCGCTTCGGCCAGATCCTTCGTCACGCTCGTTCCATTGTAATAGCGCGTCGCAAGCGCGTACTGCGCGCGCGCATCGCCAAGTCGCGCAGCGCCGCGGAACAGCTCCGTCGCCGCCGCGTCATCCTTCGGCACGCCCAGACCCTGTTCGTACATGGTGGCGAGGACGCTCTTGGCCGTGGCTTTGCCCTGGTCGGCAGCCTTTCGGTACCAGTGCGCGGCTTCGTTGAAATCCCGCGCGACTCCGAGGCCGCTGTAATACAGCGACGCCAGCGCGTATTGGGCTTCCGCATTGCCCTGGAGAGCGGATCGCCGGAACCATAGCCCCGCGTCCGCATAGCTCTGCGGAACGCCCAGGCCCGTGAAGATCAGGAGCCCGAGATGGTATTGGGCGTTTTGGCGTCCCTGATCGGCAGCCTTCCGATACCATTTCGCCGCTTCGGCAAAGTCCTGCCGGCCGGCGGGCGCGTTCTCGAGAAGGCGCGCGATCTCGAACTGTGCGTCGACGTGCCCTTGCTCCGCAGCCTTGCGATACCAGTATTCGGCCTCGGACTCGTCTTGCGGAACGCCTTTTCCGTCGGCGTACGCGGCGCCCATGGCGGCCTGCGCATCGGCAAAGCCGGCGTAAGCGGACGAGCGAAGCCACCGCGCGGCTTCAGCGTCGTCCTTCTCCACCCCGAGGCCGAGCGAATACAGCCGTCCGAGCTGGTATTGCGATGAGGCGTGCTGCTGTTCGGCGGCGCGTCGATACAGGTCTGCCGCTTTCGCGGGATCCTTGGGCACGGCATTGCCGGTCAAATAGAGCGATCCGAGCGCATGTTGCGCGTCGGGATGCCCCTGATCCGCAGCCTTCGCATACCATGTGACGGCGGCCAAGAGATCGGGCGCGACGCCGAGGCCGCTATAGTATGACGAGCCCAAGGCGTACTGCGCCGCCGCGTTTCCCTGGGTGGCGGCATCGCGGAACTGGATCACCGCCTTTGCGTAGTCGCGGGGTGCGCCCAGCCCGTCGCGATACAGGATGCCAAGCTCATACTGCGCAGCCGCGAGGCCTTTCGCGGCAAGCGGCGCGAGGAGTTGGCGCGCGGTCTTGTAATCTCCGATCCGGGCGGCCGAAACCCCGTCCTCCAGCGGTCCAGCGGCCGCCGCGCCGGCGATGAAGAGCGCGAGTAAGTTCACGCCAATCGATATTTTGAGCCTGAAGCTTCGCTGAATCATCGACGGCGATCGCGCGCTGCCCCTGAAATCGCAATGGCGGCCAGCGCCGCCGCGGCGCGGCAAGACTAGCGTGCATCCCCCGGCGCCACAATCTCGGCTAGTATTTCGGTCCGAGCGCAACGGCGTTCCGCCGGCTTCTATTTCGTCTCGGCCGTGTAAACGCCGTCCCAGTCGGGTGGGGGCGGGCTGCGGCGGAATTCGGCGATACGGCGCTCATAGAGGGCGCAGAGCGGCGCAAGCTCGTCCCCGCCGGCGGCCTTCAGCCGCGCGAGCGCGGCGGCGGCGGCGCCCCAGTCGCGCGCGCGATAGGCCGCGAGCATCGCTTCCTGCTCGCGCAACAGCGCCTGGAATTCGGCCGCGGCGGCGCGCTCGGGCCGCCCGAGCAGCGTGTAGATGCGCGCGGGCACCGTCTTGCCCTTCACGCGGATGAGATCGACCTCGAGCGCCGCGAAATCCGGCGCGAGCTTCCGCGTCTCCTCGCCGATCAGGATGCGCACGCCGTAGTATTTCGTCTGCCCCTCGAGCCGCGCCGCGAGGTTCACGCCGTCGCCGAGCACCGAATAGTCGAAGCGCTGCTGCGAGCCCATGTTGCCGACGCAGCACTCGGCGGAATTGAGCGCGACGCCGATCCTGATCTCGGCATGCGGCTTGTTCGCCGCCGACGCCTCGGCCGCGAGCTCCGCGTTGAGCGCGCCGAGGCGGTCCAGCATGTCGAGCGCGGCGCGGCAGCCGTTGGCCGCGTGCTTCGGGTCGTCGAGCGGCGCGTTCCAGAAGGCCATGATCGCGTCGCCGATGTATTTGTCCACCGTGCCGCCGCGGCCCATGATCGCGTCGGTCATCGGCGTGAGGTAGCGGTTCATGAACGCGGTGAGGCCGGCGGCGTCGAAGCGCTCCGAGATCTCGGTGAAGCCGCGCACGTCGGAGAACATCAGCGTCATCGGGCGGATCTCGCCGCCGAGATTCAGTCGGTCCGGATGGCGCGCGAGCTCGTCGACGATGTTGGGCGCGAGATAGCGCGTGAACGCGCCGCGCACCCACTTCTTCTGCTCCTCCTCGTGCAGGTAGTTGAAGTAGCCGAGCACGCTGAAGACGAGCAGCGAGCAGCCCAACGGAAACGTGAGATCGAACAGCAGGCCGTAGTTCGAGAACAGGATCCACGCCGCGCCCGTCAAGATTCCGACGATGAGCGCGCCGCTGAACATCGTGCGCGTCGCGCCGAACCGCGGCAGAATGAAAATGAGGATCAACGAGAGCACGATGGCGGTGAAGAACTCGAGCGCATCGGCGTAGAACGGGCGCGTGATATAGTCGGTGAAGAGAATGTTCTCGATGAGCTGCGCGTGGACCTCGACGCCGGGCATCGCGCCGGTCAGCGGGGTCGCGCGGATATCCAGCAGCCCCACTGCCGAAGTTCCGACCAGCACCAGCCGGCCCTCGACGCGGTCGCGTGGCAAGCTGCCGTCGAGCACGTGCCGCGCGGAGACGTAGCGCTTGGGGTCGTGAGGCGAAGAATGCACCCAGATCCGCCCGCGCTGGTCGGTGGGAACGGATATGCTCGGCATCCCGGGACCGGAGAACACGATGTTCTCGATGCCGTCGGGGCCTGCGCGGACCACCAGCGTGCTGCCGCCGGTCGCGACGCGGATCAGCTCGATCGCGAGCGATGTGTAGATCTTCTCGCCGACGCGGTAGATGGCCGGAACGCGGCGGATCACCCCGTCGAATTCCGGATAGGGATTGATCAGGCCCACCCCGCTGGCCGCCTTTTGCAGGACGTCGATATTCGCGAGCAGCGATGACGCGCCGACGAGGTGCTTTTTCGCATCGACGCCGGGTGCCGCGCGGACCGCGATGGGCGGCGTCGGGGCGGTCGGCGGCGCACCCGTTCCGCGCAGCATCGATACGCCCAGCACCGTCCGCGTCGCGGCCAGCGCAGCGGCGAATTTCTCGTCGGTGCCGGGAAGTCCCTGCAGTGCATCGCGCACGGGCGTCGGCAGCTCCGGCATGCTCTCGGCGTAGCGCTTCGGCGAATTCCGGTCCGGCTCGGCGAAGACGATGTCGAAGCCGACCGCGGCCGCGCCGTAGCCCGCGAGCCGCTCGGTCAGTCGCGCCAGCAGCGTGCGCGGCCAGGGCCATTGGCCGTGCTGCGCGAGGCTCTCGTCGTCGATGTCGACGATGACGACCGGCCGCTCGGTCACCGTGGAGGGCTTCAGATTCTGATAGAGATCGAAGCTCTTGACCCGCACGAACTGAACGGAGACCGGGTCCCACACCCGCACGAGGCAGAGCAGCCCCAGCAGCAGCAGGGCGCCGAGGCGGCCGAACAAGGCCCGGCGCAGTGCGCGGATAATGTGCGAGATGCGCAAGTCGCCCCCAAAGGCCCGCGACACAGCCACCACTTCCTCGCGCGCCGCGACTGGTATTTTAGCCAGTTTTGACATTGCTGCGCCGCAAAATTCTGAGCGCTCCGGGGCTTGGTGCGTCCGGCTTGATTCCTGAGTTTCTATTCGGGGCAGCCTGCGTGGGCTATGCACCCGGAATCGCTGGGAATCCCTCGAACGATCGTGCTCCGGCGCCCGAAACAATCCGTAAGGGGGCGCGTTGAATTGGCGACGACCAACGCAGGATCTCCCATGCTGCTTCGCCTTTGGACGTTTCTCGTCCTGCCGAGCCTCGGCATGCTGGCGCTCATCCTCGTGCTGCGCGATCTCGCGTTGCCGGCGCCCTGGGCGATCGCGATCGCCGTCGCGGCCTGGACGTGGCTCATCATTCTCCTGTGGTCGCAAGACGGCCGCCGCCGCGCCCGTGCCGGCCGCGGCAGACCTTGAGAGCGAGGATCGCCGCCGCCAGCAGGGGGCATATTCCGTTGCCCGCGATCAAGGCCGCGCGGCCATGCGCGATGCCGTAAGCCCAGACAGAGCGAGAACGACGTCACCGTCACCAGGTACGTTCGGCGGGACCGCCGGAGGCATCGCGCTGCCGCGTAAGCTTCAGAATTTGCGGCACGAAGCTCGCGCAGGAAAGCGCAGCTGCGGCAAGTCCGACGCCTTCGGCCCGGTGCCGTGCACCGGCCGCGTCGCATCAACACGATATCGGACGGCCCACCCCGCCGCGAAAGTCATACCCCTTTTGGGGCAATCCGTGGTCGGCCGGCTGTGTCAGTGTCGCCGTGCCGCCGTGGGCTTGGGGTGCGGGGCGATCATGGAGCGGACGAAGCTCGTACCGCGGACGCTGTTGGGCGCGGTCTCTGCACTGGCGCTAACGGCCGGCGCCGCATATGCGCAGACCGGCACCAAGGCCGGCGTGGCCGCGGCGGTGCGCGGCCCGGTGCAACTCGTTTCGTTCCGAACGCCGCAGGCCACGATCGGGCGCAATGTCGGCAGCGGCGATGAGGTTTTCCTCGGCGACCGCATCGTCACCGGCCCCGATGCGGGGCTTCAGATTCTGCTCCTCGACGGCACCAGCTTCACGATGGGGCCGAACACGTCTCTCGTCATCGACCAGTTCGTCTACAACCCAGTCAACGGCAGCGGGCGGATTCTGGCATCGATCACGACCGGCAGCGTGAGATTGGTTTCGGGGCGCATCGCGCGGCAGGATCAGGAAGCGGTCCGCGTCAGGCTGCCGCTGGCCACGGTGGGCATTCGCGGCTCCATGGTCATGTTCAACGGCAGCGCGAGCGGTTTCTTTGTCGGACTGTTCGGCGTGGGCGCCGAAAACAACGCCGATTTGCCGCCCAGCAAGCTATCCATCGACATCCAAGGTTCGATCACCGAGGTGCTTCGCACCGGGTTTGGATGCCTCATAGCGTCCGCCAATCCGGTCTGCGACCTGGTGCCGATCACGCCCGAGATTTTCGAGCGGCTGATCCAGACGCTCAGCGGTGACATCCGACGGGCAAGCGCCACGGAAATCAAGAACCTGAGCGGAACCGACAAGGTCGAAAGCCTGCAACTGTCGAAGACACAAGGCGGGTTCGAGGAACTCCGCGATGCCATCAACCGCCTGTTGCAGGATCAATTTCGGCCAGGCGCACCGCCGACGACCATCCAAGTGCAGTCGCCGCCACCGCCACCATCGCCGCCACCGCCGCCGCCGCCTCCTCCGCCGCCACCGCCACCGCCACCCCCACCACCGACCTGCACCAATGGCGGCGCGTTGCAATTCGCGGACAAGGACGGCGCGGCGGCGGATGACTCGGGCCGGCCGGTTCGGCCGTCCAGGAAGGGCCGAAACGGGAAGAAGCAGGTTGCGGTTCCGTGTTGATGGCGGCCGCTTTGCGCCGCGGGTTCGTTCGGTCGAAAGCGTAGCGGCTTTGGTTCGCCGGTCCGCGGCGTCGGGTTCCGGGTAGCAGGGAACTGATTTGACCGGCAGTCGCTACGCCGATAGCCTCTTGTGGGGTGAGGGAGCCGCACAATGTCGCTGTCGCGCGACCGCGAGGTCGATTTCGGAATCATCCAGAAGCTCGGCGGCGTCGCCAAGCGCTATCCGGCCGGCGCGGAGATCATGCGCGAGGGCGAACCGCGCTCGCACATGTTCTACCTGAACCGCGGCAAGGCCGCGGTCGTCGTGAAGGGGATCGAGGTCGAGGAAGTGGACGATGGCGGCATCTTCGGCGAGATGGCGATGATCGACTACGGCCCGCGCAGCGCCAGCGTCGTCGCCAAGACCGATTGCGAGGCCGTCGAGATCGACGAAAAGCTGTTCCTGCTGCTGGTGCGGCAGACGCCGTTCTTCGCGATCGACGTGATGCGCACGCTGGTCCGCCGCCTGCGCGCGATGAACGATTTGCTGGGCGCGCGCTGAACGTCCGCGCGGGGCTGCTACGTTTCGTCCAATCGCGGGGCGAGGGGTGCGGGGCTAAGTCGGAGGCTTGGCCGGCATGCGCGATACGATCCACCATCCGCTCCTGCGGGAGCTCTTCGACCATTGGGAGTCCCTTCGCGCGGGCCGCCCGCTGCCGCGGCGCGCCGAATTCGATCCGTTCAAGCTGCCGAAGCTGCTGCCGTTCCTGATCGTGAACGCAGTCGAACGCGGCCCTAGCGGCAAGCTCCGCTTTCGCATCCGGCTCGAGGGCGAGGGCGTCGTTCAGGCGCGCGGCAAGACGGCGAAGGGCCTCTATCTCGACGAGCCCGGCGTCATCGTGCTCGGCAGCGGCGTCATGGACGCCTATCTGCGCATGGTCGAGGACCGGCGGCCCTGGTACGCCGATGGCCCGTTCCGGCCCGATGCGTTCCGCTCGGGCATGCTGCACCGACTCGCGCTGCCGTTCGCCGGCGACGATCCCGAGCGCGTCGATTTCATCATCGTCGGTTTCATCCACGATCTCGGCCCGCCGTCCGTCCGGCGCTGACACGCGCTTTCGCGGCGCCCGCTTGCTTGATACGGTCCGGCAAACAGAACCGGCCCACGACCCCTCATGCCGTCCATCACCGACGTCGCGATCATCGGCGGCGGCGCCATCGGCAGCGCCGTCGCGTATTTCCTGCTGAGCGACCCGGCGTGGAAGGGCCGCGTCACGGTCATCGAGCGCGATCCTTCCTACAAGCGCGCATCGTCGGCCCTTTCGGCCAGCTCGATCCGCCAGCAATTCTCGACGCCCGAAAACATCCGGATGTCGCGCTTCGGATTCGGCTTCCTCGCCGAGCTCGGGCGGCACCTCGCGGTCGACGGCGAGGCGCCGGATATCGGCCTCAAAACCCGCGGCTATCTCTATCTGGGCACGGAAGCGCACGCGGCGGTGCTGCGCGAGAACCACGCGATCCAGAGCCGCGAAGGCGCCGAGATCGCGCTGCTGTCGCCGGCGGAACTGGCAGCCCGCTACCCCTGGATGTCGGTGGACGGCATCGCGCTCGGCGCGCTCGGCCTCGCCGGCGAAGGCTGGTTCGACGGCTACGGCCTCATGCAGGCGTTCCGGCGCAAGGCGCGGTCGCTCGGCGCCGTCTATGTCGCGGACGAGGCGGTGGGCCTCGAGCGCGCGGGCGCGCGCATCGCCGCGGTGAAGCTCGCGAGCGGCGGAAGCCTCGCCTGCGGCACGGTGGTGAACGCCGCCGGTCCCTGGGCGCGCGCGGTGGCGGCGATGGCGGGCGTTCCGCTGCCGGTCGAGGCGCGGCGGCGCTGCATCTTCGTGTTCGACGCGCGCCGCACGCTCGCCGATTGCCCGTTGCTGATCGACACGTCGGGCGTCTTCTTCCGCCCCGAGGGCGAGTATTTCATCTGCGGAACCTCGCCGCCCGAAGAGGAGGATCTGCACGAGCTGCCGCTCGAGGTGGATCACCGCCTGTTCGACGAGGTGCTGTGGCCGGCGCTGGCCGCGCGCGTGCCGGCATTCGAGGCGATCAAGCAAACCAACGCCTGGGCCGGCTATTACGAATACAACACGTTCGACCAGAACGCGGTGCTGGGCCCGCATCCCGAGATCGGCAATCTCCTGTTCGCGAACGGCTTCAGCGGCCACGGCATCCAGCAATCGCCGGCCGCCGGGCGCGCGATCGCCGAGCTGATCGCGCACGGCCGCTACACGAGCCTCGATCTCTCGATCTTCGGCTACGCGCGGATCGCGGCGGGCCGGCCCGTCGTGGAGAAAAACGTGATCGGTTGAACGCCGCTCAGCCGCGCGGCGCCGTCATCCGCGCGGAAGCCTCCCGCACGAGCCAGCGCGCGAACCCATGGGTCACGCGCATCGCGGCGAAGCCGAAAGCCCAGAGTGCGAACAGCGCCGCCGGAAAGGCCCAGCCGGCGACCGGAAGGCGCGTGGAGCCGAATTCGGCCCGCGACGGCAGCGTCATGGCGACGAGCGGCGGCACGCCGCCGGCCCGCAGGCCCGCGGCGGGCGCCAGTTCGGAGAGGCGAACCGGCGTCGCCGGCGCGTGATAGGCCGTGTGAACCGAATGCGACGTCGCGAAGGCGCCGAGCACGGCGAGCAACGTCGCCACCACCGGCCCGATCAGCAAGCGGCGCGCGAGCAGCCCCAACACGACGGCGCCGACGGCCACCGCGGCGCCGAGCGCCAGCCCTTCGGAGATGAAAACCAGCGGAACGGAGGTGCCGAGAATGGCGGCGAAGATCGCGAGCCCAAGCGCCATCTGCTTGAGAAGCGACGGCGCGGCCGGGGCCGGTGCGCAAGGCCTCGCCAAGGCGGCCCCGAGCTCATCGAGGCCATAGGCGCGCCGCACTTCCGAGAGCGGCTCGACGCCGGTCGGGCGCCAGGGCGAGCCGCGACTTGCGCTCTCCGGCACCAGCGGGGGCGCGGGCGAATTCCAGGACGAGACGGTGGTAGGCATCGGATTCCCCTCCGGCTCAATGGCCGGGGGCAATCAAAGGCCGTTAAGGTTAAGGATGCGTAAAGCCGCCCTGCGGCGGGATTGCCGTCCCGCAGAGAATCAGCGGCGCTTTTTCTTGGTCGTGGGCTTCTTCGCCGCGCGCGGGGCGGCGCGCTTGGCCTTGGCCGCGCCGGCGCCGGCCGCGGCCACGCAGGCGATCTCGACCTTGAACTGCGGCATGGCCAGCTTGGCCTCGACCGTGGCGCGAGCCGGTGTCTGGCCCTTCGGGATCCACGCTTCCCACTCGCCGTTCATCGCCGCGTAGTCGGCCATGTCGGCGAGCCAGACATTGGCCCAGAGGATGCGCGACTTGTCCGAGCCGCCCTGCGCGAGCAGCGCGTCGATCTGGTTCAGGATCTGCCGCGTCTGGCCGGCGCAATCGGCGCCGGTATCGGCGGCGACCTGCCCGGCGACGTAGATCGTGTCGCCATGCACGACGGCCTGGCTCAGGCGCGGGCCGGGATCGATTCGCTTGATCGCCATGGTTTCCTCCTCGGCGTTCGATGGATCGGGAATTCTATTCGCTGCGCGCGGTCACGATCCAGGCCGCCGCCGCGAGGCGTAACGCGCCGGCCTCGCGCTTTTCTTCCAGCATGGTGGCGAGCGTGTCGGCCACCTGCTGGCGCAGCGCTTCGGGATGCTCCTGCAGCACCGAGCCGATCGGCCCCATCTGCGTGAGGAATTCCGCGGCGGCGCGCGTGCCGTCGCCATAGGTGAGCAGCGGATCGAACTTCTCGCACTGGATCGCGGTGAAGCCGGCGCTGGTGAGGATGCGCTGGATGCGCGCCGAATCGGCGAACGCGAACGGGCCGGGCTCGTCGGGGCCGGGGGCCGGCGGCAGCTCGGCAAGGTGCTTGCGCGCGGCGGCCACCGGCAGCGTCACCCACGGATTGTCGCGCCGGTCGCGCCAGCAGGCGAAGGCGAGGCGCCCGCCCGGCTTCAGCGCGCGGCGCATGTTGGCGAACGCGGCGGCCGGATCGGCGAAGAACATCACGCCGAAGCGCGAGAACAGCGCGTCGAACGCGCCGCGCTCGAACGCGTGGGAGGCCGCGTCGGCCTCGACGAAGCGCACCGGATATTCGGGGGTGTTCGCGGCGCGCGCGGTCGCCCGCTGGAGCAGCGGCCGCGAGATGTCGACGCCGAGCACGAAGCCGTGGCCCTGCACGCGGTCGGCGAGCGCCAGGGTCGTGTCGCCGCCGCCGCAGCCGACATCGACGATGCGCTCGCCCGGCTTGGGCACGAGGCGGCGGATCAGCTCGTCCGAGAACGGGCGGATATTGTCTTCGATCTGTTTCGAAAGACGCGTCCAGCGCTGGCCGGTGGGTCCGTTCCAGAACTCGATCTGGGCGGCGTTGGATGTCTGCGGAGGGGCCATCGGTTCTTTCAGTCGCTGCGCGGGCGCAATAGAGCATAGAGCACGGCCGCCGCAACAGTGAGGACGGCCACAATTCCGAGCATGGGCACCGCGCTTCCATCGTAAAGCGCGCCGTTGACCATCACGATCACGCTATTGAAGCCGTATTGCAGGAAGCCGAACAGGGCCGAGGCGGTGGCCGCGCGCTGCGGAAACGGCGCCACGCTCGCCGCCATGCTCTGCGGCAGCATGAAGCCATGGCCCATCGCCATCAGCGCCATCGCCGCCAGCACGAGAAACAGCGTCAGCGTGACGCTCGCGCCGAGCAGTACGCCGGCGACCCCGCCCGCCGCGGCGACGACGCTGCCGATGCTCAGGAGGCGATAGGAGCCGAGCCGGGGCGCCAGGCGCGCCGAGAACAGGCTCATCACGACGAAGCCGGTCACGGTTCCGGCATAGACGAGGCCGTGCACCGTGGCCGAGTGGCCGAACACGCGCTGCACGACGAAAGACGAGCCCGCGATCCAGGTGAACATCGCCGAGGCGATGAGGCAGCCGCTCGCCGCCACCACGATGAAGCGACGGTCGGCGAGCAGCGTGCCGAAGCCGCGGCCGAAGCGCGCGCGCGCGGCGCCGGGCACGTGCGCCGGCATCGTCTCGGGCAGTAGCGTCAGCGATGAAGCGAGCAGGAAGACACCGTAACCGGCCGCGACGTAGAAATTCGCGCGCCAGCCGAACGTGTCGACGACGAGGCCGCCCAGGATCGGCGTCACGATCGCGCCGACGCCGAACAGGGCCATCACGAAGCCCATCATGCGGCCGGCGCCCTCTGCGCCGTAGACGTCGCGGATCACCGCGCGCGCCACGAGCGGCCCCGCGCCGGCGCCGAGCGCCTGCACGAAGCGCGCGGCAATCAGGGTTTCGATCGAGGTGGCCAGCGCGCAGGCCACGCTGGCGCCGGTGAACAGCACGAGCCCCACGAGGAGGCACGGCTTCCGCCCATAACGGTCGGCAAGCGGCCCGAGGATCAGATGCATCAGCGCGAAGCCGAGCGCGAACACGCTGAGGGTCGCCTGCGTCGCCGCCGATCCCGCGCCGAACTCGCGCCCGAACACCGGCATCGACGACAGCATGAGATCGACGCCGAACAGCGGCAGGATGATCAGCACCAGCGTGATCCAGCCGGCGTGGCGCGTAGAGTCTGATCCCATCAGCTATTCGGCGACGACGGTGAAGTAGAGCGCCCCGGCGCAGGCCATTCCGACGAGAAATATGATGGCCGCAACGCGATCTCCGTGAAGGACACGCATGAACATGAGGCAGAAGCCTGCAATCAGCAGCGCGGCTGGGATCGCCGACATGCCAATGGCGAAAGCCACTACCCCGCCTAAGGCCAACAAGCTGAGAGAGCCAAAGAGGAGAAATTCGGGGACGCGCATGGTCTTGGGCAGGATGGACCGTTTACTCTGCCGCTCTTGCCACCTGCTTTCCGCCGGCGAGGCCAAGGAACTCCAGCGCGTTCCCGCCGAGCAGCTTCTGCTTTTGCGCGGCGTTGAGCGGAGACTCGCGCACGAGTTTGCCGATTTCCTGCTCGCCGAGCGGGAACGGATAGTCGGAGCCGAGCACGACGCGATCTTCGCCCACGGTCTTGATCAGCATGGCGAGCGCGTCCTGGCTGAACACCGCGGTGTCGAGATAGAAGCGGTCGCAATAGGACGATGGCAGATTCTGCGCGTGACCTTTGACGGCCGGATGATGCCGCCACGCATTGTCGAGGCGGCCGAGCAGGAACGCGAAGCTGCCGCCGCCATGCGCGAAGCAGATCTTGAGCGAGCGCGACAGCTTATCGAACGCGCCGCCGAGGATCATGGCCACGATCGTGAGCTGCGTTTCCGCCGGCATGCTCACGGTCCAGGCCATCATGAAGCGGCGCGTGCGCTCGCCGCCCATCATGTCCCAGGGATGCACGAGCACCGCGGCGCCCTCGGCCGCGCAGTGCTGGAGGAACGTCACGATGCCGGGATCGTCGAAATCCTTGGGCCCGACATGGTTGCCGAGCTGCACGCCGCGATGCCCGGCCTTCATCGCGCGCGAGAGCTCCTTGCAGGCGAGATCGGGGTCCTGCAGCGGCACTTGGCAGAGCGCCGCGAGCCGTCCGCCGCTCCGGGCGCACATTTCGAGCGCGGCGTCGTTGTAGAACTTCGCCACTTCGGCGGCCTCGGCCGCCGGCCGGCCATAGGCGAACAGCACCGGCGTCGCCGAGATCACCTGCAAGCCGATCCCGTCGCGATCCATGTCTTCGATGCGCTTGGCCACGTTCCAGCAGCGTTCGTCGATGCGCCGGAACTCCTTGTCGCCGAGCATGATGGTGGCTTTGCCGCCGCCATCGTGCCGGATCGTGGGCCAGGGCTCGCCGCCGAACGTCGCGTCCCAGTCGGGCCAGCGCTCGGGGAAGAAGTGGTTGTGGAGATCGACGACGGTCACGATCCTTGGGTCCTTACGGCTGGCGGCGGAACATGCCGTCGATACCGACCACGCCGCCGCCCCGGGCGACGATCGCCAGCAGACCGCCGATGATGGCCATGTTCTTCAGGAACTGCCCGAGCTCCCGGAACATCGCGGCTTGATCCGCCTGCAGCCAGAACGCGTGGCCGAGCACGGAGGCGGCGATGGTGAAGACGAGAAGGCCGAATGCGCTCACCCGGGAGAGGATTCCGAGCAAGAGCAAGATCCCGCCGACCAGCTCGCCATAGGCCGCGATCTGCGCCAGGAGCGCGGCGCTCGGGAGCGGATCGGCCGTTCCCGGGATCGTCATCTTGGTCACGCTTTCGATCCAACCCTGCATGCTGTAGCCGCCGTAGCCGAAGACCTTGGCGTATCCGGTTGCGATGAAGACGAGAGACAACAGAATGCGTGCCAGCGAAAGCGCCATGTGCGTATTCCCCTCTGCGAGCAGCCGCATCCCCCGCGGCGGTATGTGAGCGCCGGCCTCGAGCCGGCTCGGAGTCGACGGATCCTCGTCTTAGACTACGGCGGCCTCGGCAACGGCGCGCGGCGCCGGCTTGCCCGGATTGTGGTGCCCGCATTTGCGGCAAACCCGGAGCGTTGGCGCGTCGTAGTATTCCTTGAAGACCGGCGGCAGGTCGGTGACGAGGCTCTCGAGTTGCACCTCGCGTCGGTGCACGACCGCGCGGCACTTCTCGCAGAACCACATGAAGGCGTCCTTCATGCCGACCGGGCGCACGCGCTCGACGACGAGGCCGTAGGAGCCCGGCTCGGGGCGCTGCGGCGAGTGCGGCACGTGCGGCGGCAGCAGCAGGATCTCGCCCTGGCGGATCGGCACGTCCTTGGGGCCGCCTTCGTGCCAGATGCGCAAGGTCATGTTGCCCTTGAGCTGGTAGAAGAATTCCTCGAGCGGATCGTCGTGATAGTCGGTGCGCTCGTTGGGGCCGCCCACGATCGTGATGATGAAATCGGCATCCTGCCAGATCTGCGCGTTGCCGACCGGCGGCTTCAGGATGTCTTTGTGTTCCTCGATCCACTTCATGAGGTTGAGCGGAACGAGGCGCGTCGGCTCGATCATCGAACCCGCTCCCTTTGTTGGGCCGGAGGATAGGCGCGTCGGCCAAGGCTGGCAAGGAAGCCGTTCTTACCCCAAGCGCTTGATCGGGCTAACGGAATCGTGACGCCCCGCGGCCGCGGCGAGGCTTGACCCTTTGCCCCCGCGCGCGCCACTTAGAATGCCGAGGCCCGTGGAGATGACGAAGGCGATGACGCCGAGGGCGACAGCGGTTTTGCACGGCTTGGCGGCGCTGCTTTGGCTGGCGGCGGCGCCCGCGCAGGCGCAGTCCGCGCCGCCCGCGGATACCGTCAAGACCGAGAACGTCACCGCGCGGCTCGTCAGCGAGCGCATCGGGCTCGTGCCCGGCGGCACGGCATGGCTCGCGCTGCATTTCACGATCCGTCCCGGCTGGCACACCTATTGGCTGAACCCCGGCGACGCCGGCGAGCCGACCGAGATCGCGTGGAAATTGCCGCCGGGCTATTCCGCCGGCGCGATCGAATGGCCGGCGCCCGAGCGCCTCGTCGAGCCGGGCGACATCGCCGTTTACGGTTACACCGGCACCGCGACTCATCTCGTGCCGGTGAAAGTGCCGGCCGATGCCAAGCCCGGCGAGCGCGTGACGCTCGCGGCCGAAGCGCGCTGGCTCGTCTGCGAGAAAATCTGCCTGCCCGAAGAAGGGAAGTTCCAGCTCACATTGCCGGTGCAGGCGGCGGGAACGACGCCGCCGGTCGATGGTGCTGCCGCCGACATCGTCGACGCGGCGCGCGCCGCGCTGCCGAAGCCGAGCCCGTGGCCCGCGCGCTTCGCGCTCGACGGCAAGACGCTGATCCTGCGATTCGAAGGCGCCGCGCTCGACGCATCGCGCATCGCGTCGATGCACTTCTTCCCGAACGAGCCGGGCGTGGTCACGCCCGCGGCGCGCCAGAGCGCGCAGCACGACGGCAAGGGCGTCACGCTCACGCTCGCGGCGGCGGGCAAGGCTTCGTCGCAGAAATCGCTCGCCGGCGTTCTCGTCATCAAGGAGAAGCTCGACAGCGGCACCGTCACGCAGGCTTTCACGATCGCGGCCGCGCCGGGCGCAGCGCCGGCGGCGGACGGCGGGCTCACGCTTGGCCTCGCGCTGCTGATGGCGTTCGCGGGCGGCCTCATCCTCAACCTGATGCCCTGCGTGTTCCCGGTTCTGTCGATCAAGGCGCTGTCGTTCGCCGCGCACGGGGCCAAGGGCCGCATGGGCGCGCACGGGCTCGCCTACACCGGCGGCGTGCTCGCGCTGTTCGCCGCGATCGGCGCCGCGCTGATCGCGCTCAAATCCGCCGGCGCCGAGATCGGCTGGGGCTTCCAGCTCCAGGAGCCGATCTTCGTGATGCTGATGGCGTATCTGATGTTCGTCATCGGCCTCAACCTCTCGGGCGTGTTCGAATTCGGCGGTGCGTTCGCGGGCGCGGGCGGCAAGCTCGCGTCGCGCGAGGGGCTGTCCGGCGCATTCTTCACCGGCGCGCTGGCCGCCGTGGTGGCGACGCCCTGCACGGCGCCGTTCATGGGCGCGGCGCTCGGCTATGCGGTGGCGCAGCCGCCGGCGGCGGCGATGGCGGTGATGCTGGCGCTCGGCTTCGGCATGGCGCTGCCGTTCCTCGCGCTGAGCTACAGCCCCGCGCTGCTGCGCCGGCTGCCGAAGCCCGGGCCGTGGATGGAACGCTTCCGCCAGTTCCTTGCCTTCCCGATGTATGCCACCGCGGCGTGGCTGGCCTGGGTGCTGAGCCTTCAGGCCGGCGACGGCGCGCTGCTCGCCACGCTCGCGGGGACGATCCTGATCGCGTTCGGGCTCTGGGCGTGGAGCGCTTCGCGCAATGCGGGCACGCGTGGGCGGCGAGTCGCGGCGGTGTTCGCGGTGCTGGCCTTGGCCGGCGCGGGTGCGCTCGTCGTCTGGGCCGAGCGCGGCGCGCCGGCGCGCGACACCGCTGCCGCCGATGCGCGTTGGGCGGCGTTCGATCCGGAAAAGCTCGAGGCCGCACGCCGCGAGGGCCGCCCGGTATTCGTGAATTTCACCGCCGCGTGGTGCGTCACCTGCATCGTCAACGAGAAGATTGTGCTGAAGGGCGATGCCGTGTGGGACGCGATGAAAAAGAAGGGCATCGTCGCGATGAAGGCCGATTGGACGCGGCGCGATCCCGTCATCACGCGCGCGCTCGCCGCGCTGGGGCGCAACGGCGTGCCGGTCTACGCGCTTTATCCGCCCGGCGGCGGCGCGCCCGCGCTGCTGCCGCAGATCCTCACCGAATCCGCCGTGCTTGCCGAATTCGCGGCGTTTCCGGACCGGCCCGCAAACCAGCGGGCCGGCCAGTGACGCCGTTCCATGCAACCCGAGGGAGACTGGGAATGTTGAAGTTGCTCGCGACGACACTCGCCGCCGCCGCCTTCGCCGTACCGACACTGTCGGCCCCCGCCTTCGCGATGGGCCCCGATCTCGGCAAGCCCGCGCCCGATTTCGCCGCCGCCGACACGCACGGCAAGCCGGTGAAGCTCTCCGGCCTCAAGGGCAAGCTCGTGATCCTCGAATGGAGCAATCACGACTGCCCCTATGTGCGCAAGCACTACGGCGCCGGCAACATGCAGAAGACTCAGGAGGCCGCGAAAGCGCTCGGCGTCACCTGGATCACCATCATCTCCTCGGCGCCGAGCGAGCAGGGCCACGTGAACGCCGCCGAGGCGAACAAGCTGACCACCGTGCGCAAGGCGAAGCCCGATCACGTCGTGCTCGATCCGCAAGGCAAGATCGGCCGCCTCTACGCCGCGCGCGTGACGCCGCATATGTTCATCATCGGCACCGACGGCATGCTGCTCTACAAGGGCGCCATCGATTCGATCCGCTCGAGCCGCCAGAGCGACATCGCGAACGCGAAGAACTACGTCACCGCCGCGCTCGGCGAGATCAAGGCCGGCAAGCAGGTCGCCGACGCCGACACGGTCGCCTATGGCTGCACGATCCACTACAAGGAAGGCAGCTGAGGCGTTGGCTGCGTAGGGGCGCGCTGCGAGCGCCCTCGCGCCGCACATGAGATGCGCGGCGAGCGTGCGCGCCATGTGAGCCTGCGCCCATCCATCGTGCTCGGAGAGGGCGCGCGCAGCGCGCCCCTACGATGGCGATGTGCCTGAAGCAATCATCGGCGCGCTCAGCAGTCGTCGTCGCGGTCCTGGAACACGCGGCGCCAGCCGGCCTTGTTCTTGTGATAGAGCGCGAAGCACTTCGAGCCGCCGTCCTTGCCGCCGGCCTTGATGCATTGCGCTTCGCTGAAGGCCGGGTTGTAGCAGCAGTAGTCCACGCGCACGACGTCGGCCTTGCCGCTGCCGGTGAGGTCGAACGCCGCCTCGAGCGTGGCCAGCGGGAAGCCCTTCGGCAGGTCGGCCTGCGCCACCGACTGCTTCGGCAGGGTCTTCGCGTTGGGCCGCGCCGGATGCACCATCAGCGTGCGCCCGGCGAAGGCCGCGCCGCGCAATTTGTCGGGCTGGACATAGGCGAGATAGGCCTCGCCCGGCACGTCGGGGAATTCGGCGTTGCGGTATTTCGACATCTGCCCGTCGCATTCCTGCTTCTCGTAGGGACCGAGCTTCTGGATCGGCACGGTCGCCGGCGGCAGCGCCGGATCGAACGGCAGGATCGTGGCGGGGCCTGCGAGGGTCTTGTTCGCGGGCACACCGAAGAACCCGCCCTGCGCTTTCGTGCGTTTCCAGGGCGGCGCGTGCGGGCCTTCCTTGGTTGCCGTGCCCTCGCGCTCGAGCCAGCCGAACCCGAAACTCTGCGCGGCGGCCGGCGCGGCGAGGAGGGCGAGGGCGGCGAACGTGGCGGCGAAGCGGAGCATCTCGAAAATCCTCTGGAGTGTGCCGCCATCGTAGCGCGCGCAACGAGGGTCGTCATCCCGACTGGTCGGGATGACGACAGCCCGATCAGCGGACGGACTGCGCGAACTCGGCGAGATAGTCGAGGCCGTCGATCGCGCGGGGGCCATACCAGGAGGCGTATTCGCCGTCGATGATGCGCAGCTTCGCGCGCGGGCAGGCGTGCTCCGCCGCGAATGCGTCGAGATCGGCTTCGGCGAACGGGTACGGTTCGGTGCTGAACAGCACGAGATCGGCCTCGGCCAGAAGTTCGGGCGTGAGCGCGAGTTCGGGGTAGTCGACGCCCTCGCGATGCCCGAGCACCCGCCAGTTCACGAGCGCCAGCATGTTCGCGATGTATGTGTCGCGCGAGATGCCCATCCAGGGATTCTTCCAGATGAAGTAGAGCACGCGGCGCGCCGGCAATGCGGGGCGCAGCGCGGCGAGGCGGAGATACGCGATCTCGAACTTCGCCGCCAGCGCCTCGGCCTCGGGCTCCTTGCCGAAGATGCCGCCGAGCAGGCGATAGAGCGGCGGGTTGTCCTCCGGCCGCTTCGGATGGGTGACGATCACGTGCGGGACGAAGGCGCGGAGCGCGGCGTCTATCGCGCGCGTGTTCTCCTCGACGTTGAGGATCGCGTGCGTCGGCGCGAGCGCCTTCAGCTTTTCGAGATGCACCTTCTTGGTGCCGCCGACGGCGGCGACCGGTTTCAGCGCCTCGACCGGACGGATGCAGAACTGCGTGCGCGCGACGAGGTTCGGCGCGAGGCCGAGCGCAACGACCAGCTCGGTGATGCTCGGGACCAGGCACGCGATGCGCACATCGGGTCCGGCCGGCGCGTGGCGCGCGCCGACGGCGTCGATGAGCTCAGGCCGATCGCTATCCATGGCGGATCAATGCCACATCGGCGCGCGGCGCGCATTGGTTCGCCCAATTTTCCTTGCCGTTGCGCAACTTAGCGGGCGGGGGAAAGGCGGGAACCGCAACCGGCGAGCGTCGTTAATAGGGCGCGAAACAATAAGGAGGCCTGCAAATGCGTTTCGCCCTTCCCCTCGTCCTCGCCGCCACGCTTTCGCTCGGCGCCTGTGCCGGCATGAACGACACCGAGCAGCGCACGCTGTCGGGCAGCGCGATCGGCGCGGCCTCGGGTGCCGTCATCACGGCGGCCACCGGCGGCTGCATCATCTGCGGCACGGCGATCGGCGCCGGCGTCGGCGCACTTGGCGGCTTCATCTACGATCGCGCGAATCCGACACCGCGTTCCGCGTACTGATTTCCGCGGTCCTCGGGCGGAGCGGCCCCGGCGTGACGGCGCCGGGGCCGTTTCGTTCAGAGCTTCACGCAGACATTCGTGAGCTCGGTGTAGAATTCGAGCGAGTGCAGCCCGCCTTCGCGACCGATGCCGGATTGCTTGCTGCCGCCGAACGGCGTGCGCAGGTCGCGCAGGAACCAGCAATTGATCCAGGTGATGCCGACGCGGACCTTCCGCGCCGTCACGTTCGCGCGCTTGATGTCCTGCGTCCAGATCGATGTGGCGAGGCCGTAAGGGCTGTCGTTCGCCATGCGGATCGCGTCGTCGTCCTTGTCGAACGGCTGGATGTGGCAGCACGGGCCGAAGATCTCCTCGCGCACGGCCTTCGCACCCTCGTCGAGGCCGGTCCAGATCGTCGGCTGGATCCACGAGCCTTTGACCATCGCGCCGTCCATCGTCGCGGCGCCGCCGCCGGTAACGACCTTCGCGCCCTCGCGCTTCGCGGCCTCGTAATACGAAAGCACCTTCTCGCGATGGCCGAGGCTGATCAGCGGCCCCTGCGTCGTCGCCTTGTCGAACGGATCGCCGCGTTTCAGGCCCTCGGCCTTGGCCTTCAGGGCCTCGACGAACTTGTCGAAGATCGGCCGCTCGACATAGACGCGCTCGGTGTTGAGGCACACCTGCCCGCAATTCGCGAAGACGGCGCGCGCCATGCCCTCGATCGTCGCATTGAAATCGCAGTCGGCGTAGATGATCGCCGGGTTCTTGCCGCCGAGCTCGAACGAGACGTCGCGCACGCCGACGGCGGCGTTCTTCATGATCGCGGTGCCGGTCGTCGTCTCACCGGTGAACGTGATCGCGTCCACGGCGGGATGCTGGGTCAGGAACTCGCCGGCCGAATCCGGGCCGAAGCCGTGCACGACGTTGTAGACGCCCTTTGGAATTCCGACCTCGTTCATCACCTCGCCGAGCAAGGTCGCGGTGGACGGCGTTTCCTCGGAGGGCTTCACGACGACGGTGCAGCCGCAGGCCAGTGCCGGCCCGACCTTCCACGTCATCAGCAGGAGCGGAAGGTTCCACGGGCAGATCACGGCGATCACGCCCTTGGGCCGGCGGATCGCGTAGTTGATCGCCTCCTGGCCGTCCGGCGTCACCGTGTCGAAGTATTCGGTCGAGGCGTTCTTGATCGTATCGGCGAAGATCTTGAAGTTCGCGGCGCCGCGCGGGATGTCGATGTGCGAGGCGAGCGAGACGGGCTTGCCAGTGTCGAGCATCTCGGCGCGCAGGAATTCGTCGAAGCGCTGGTTGATGCGGTCGGCCACCTTGTAGAGCATCTCGGCGCGCCTGGCGGGAGACATCTTCCCCCATTCGCCGTCGAGCGCGCGCTTGGCGGCGCTCACCGCGGCATCGACCTCTTCGCGGCCGGCCTCGAAGACGCGGCTCACCAGGGTCTGATCGACCGGATAGACATTGTCGAAGGTGCGGCCGAGCTTCCCCTTGGTGTGCTGGCCGTCTATGAAATTCAGCGTCTCGCGGACGTTGACCGAGCCCTCGGGCATGGCGTGCTCCTTGATTTCTGAGGCGATATGAGGCCGGGCGCGGCCTCGAATCAAGCCGTCCGCGCTAAATGGGCCGTATCACGTCGCCGATATGAACGGTGCCGCCCTCGACGATGCGGCAGTTGAGGCCGGAGCGGTGCATCAGCGGCTTGAACACCTTCTTGCCGAGAAGGTCTTCGAGATACTGGCATGGCACGTTGAGCCGCCCGCCCTCGAGCACGCACGCGCCGACGCGGAAGCGCTGCCCGACGAGGTGGTTGAGCGGCACGCCGCGCGTGGTGAAGTTGCGCCGGTGCTCGTGCGGCAGCAGCGCCACGCCGTAGTCGCGCTCCAGTGCATCGAGCGCCTCGGCCTCGATCAGGGTCGCCTCGCGGATGTCGGGCCGCGGCGAATAGGTGCCGGTGCCGAGCTTGTAGCGGTCGCCGTCGATGCCCTGGCCGGCGATCAGCAGCGCCTCGCGCAGCGCCTGCATCGGCCGCGACGCCGCCGGCGTGATGTGGATGTGCTCGAGCCGTCCTTCCCAGATCATGCCCGGCGCATAGCATGGGACCCGCGCGCAAGGCCAGCGTGCGCCGTGCCGTCTTGCGGGCACCGTTGCGCCCCGGCATTAAAGAGCGAAGCGGCGAAGCCGCGCGCCGGAGGAAACGATGAAGCCCCTGATCGACCTGCCCGACTACGCCGCCGCGCGGCGCGGGCTCAGTCTCGCCATCCCCGAATACTACAATTTCGGCTTCGACTGCATCGACCGCCGCGCGCGCGAAGCCGACAAGACGGCGTTCATCTATGTCGATGCGAACACCGGCGCGGAGAAGGCGTATCGCTTCTCCGATCTGGCGCGCGCGTCCAATCGTTTCGCCAACGTGTTGCTCGGACTCGGCGCGCAGAAGGGCGATTTCGCGTTCTCGATGATCCCGCGCATCCCGGCCTGGTACGAGACGCTGATCGGCTGCATCAAGACCGGCGTCGTCGCGATGCCCGGCACGAATCTGCTTCAGCCCAAGGACATCGAGTACCGCCTCAACAAGTCACGCGCGAAATTCGCGATCGTCACCGCCGATCACGCGGCGAAGATCGACGCGGTGCGCGCAAAGTGCCCGCACCTGAAGCACTGCATCGTCATCGGCGCCGCGCGCGACGGCTGGGTCCACTACGAGGCGGCCGTGGCGGCGGCCTCCGATGCGCTCGACGCGGCCAAGCTGGAGCGCACGCGCGCCGACGAGATGATGCTCGCCTATTTCACTTCGGGCACGACGGCGTTCCCGAAGATGGTGCCGCGCGCGCATTCCTACGCGGTCGCGCACGCGATCACGGCGCGCTATTGGCAGGATCTGCGCGAAAGCGACGTGCATTGGACATTGTCGGACACGGGCTGGGCCAAGGCGGCGTGGGGCATGATTTTCGGCCAGTGGCAGATCGGCGCCACGATCCTGCTCTACAACGCCGGGCCGGGCTTCGACGCCGACGCGCATCTGAAGCTGATCGCGAAGCACAAAGTCACGACGTTCTGCGCGCCGCCGACGGTCTATCGCACTGTCGCGCAGCTCGAACTCAAGGCCTACGATTTCTCCTCGCTGCGCCACAGCATCAGCGCCGGCGAGCCGCTCAATCCCGAAGTCATCCGCGTGTGGAAGGACGCGACCGGCACCGTCGTCCACGACGGCTTCGGGCAAACGGAGACGATCTGCGTCGTCGCCAACGTGCCGGGCGTGGAGATCCGCCCCGGCTCGATGGGACTGCCGTCGCCGGGCTTCACGGTCGACATCGTCGACGACGAGGGCAATGTTCGCCCCGACGGCGAGATCGGCCACATCGCGATCAAGCTCACCGAGCCGTGGCCGCCCGGGCTCTTCACCGGCTACTTCGAAGACCTCGATGCGAACGCGCGCTGCTTCCGCAACGGCTGGTACTACACCGGCGACACGGCCACGCGCGACAAGGACGGCTATCTCTGGTTCGTCGGACGCGCCGACGACATCATCAGCTCGGCCGCCTACCGCATCTCGCCGTTCGAGGTGGAGAGCGCGCTGATCGAGCATCCGGCCGTCGCGGAATCCGCCGTCGTCGGCAAGCGAGACGAGCTGCGCGGCGAGATCGTCAAAGCCTATGTCGTTCTGGCCAAGGGCTATCAGGCCAGCGACGCGCTCGCGAAAGAGCTCCAGGATTTCGTCAAATCCACGACCGCGCCCTACAAATATCCGCGCGAGATCGAATTCCGCGACGCGCTGCCGAAAACGGTGTCGGGGAAAATCAGAAGAGTCGAACTTCGTGCGGAAGCGAACAAAGGACGGGCTTGAACCACGTAGGGGCGCGCTGCGCGCGCCCTCTCAGCGCAGGTAATTTGATGACCGCCGAAGAGGGGCGCAGCCGCCGCTCCATCCGCCTTAAGGATTTCGACTACACCGCTGGAGCGCTTTACTTCCTGACCATCTGCTCCGACCGGAGACGATGCATTTTCGGCCGAGTGGAAGAAGGCAGGGCGTGGCCGAATGCATTGAGGCGCATGATCGAAGATGAGTGGCTCCGATCCCTCGAAATGCGGCGGCAGATTGATCTAGACGCTTATGTGATCATGCCGAATCATTTCCATGCCATCGTTGCACTGTTCGACCAGGGCGCGCGCAGCGAGCCCCTACGCGGCAAGAGCTTTCGCGAAGGGATGCAGGCCAAGGGGCTCGCCTCCTTGGTTGCGGGTTTCAAGGCGGCCGTGACGCGGCGCGCGTCGCATGCTTTGCAGCGATTGCGTTTGCCGATCTGGCAACGGAACTACTACGAGCACGTCGTTCGCGATGAGCGCGACCTGGAGCGCATTCGCGCGTACATCGAAGCCAATCCGGCGCGCTGGGAGGAAGATAGCTATCATCCGCGGTTTCTCGCGGAGGCGGGGGAGGGCGCGCGTATCGCACCCCTACGTGTTGAATGACGTCGCAACGGCGTCCCTTCGCGGTCATCGCCGGCGGCGGGCCGGTGGGGATGGTGCTGGCCCTCGAATTGGGCCGGCGCGGCATAAGCTGCGTGCTGCTCAACGACAAAGACGGGCCCACCGACCGGCCCAAGGCCAACGCTACGAGCCCGCGCTCGATGGAAACGCTGCGCCGGCTCGGCGTTGCCGCGCGCTTTCGCGCGCTCGGCCTGCCCCCCGACTATCCGAGCGACGTCACCTATTTCACGCGGCTTTCGGGCTACGAACTGGCGCGGCTCAGGTGGCGGGGGGGGGGCGCCGCGGTATCCGAGACCGCGCGCGGCGAGGGGCCATGGGCGGGGCCGGAGCCCGCGCATCGCGGCTCGCAGCTATTTCTCGAGCAGGCGCTTTACGAGCGTCTCGCCGATTTCCCGGCCATCGAGCGGCGCTTCGGCTGGCGCTTCGAGCGCTTCACCCAAACGGCCGACAAGGTGCTGGCCGAAGCGGTCGAGGTCGCGACGGGGCGCACCGAGATCATCGAGGCCGACTACCTCGTCGGCTGCGATGGCGGCGGCAGCCGCGTGCGCAAGGGGCTCGGCATCGAGCTCGAGGGCGATGCCGGCGTCGTGCGCGCGTTCATGGGCGGATCGATGGTCTCGGCCTATGTGCGCCTGGCGCCGCCGCCCGGCGCGCGTTGGCCGGAGCGCTCGTGGCAATACTGGTTGGTGAACCCGGACGTGCGCGCGCTCTCGATCGCCATCGACGGGGGCGACCGCTACGTGTTCGGCTTCCAGATGCCGCAGCAGCGGCCGCTCGACGACGCCTATGTGGCCGAGATGCTCGAGCGCGCCTGCGGCGTGCCGGCGCTGAAGGAGATCATCTCCTACGTGCCGTGGACCGCCGGCTACCGGCTCCTCGCGCAGCGCTACGGCGCCGGGCGCGTGATTCTCGCCGGCGACGCCGTGCATCTCTTCACGCCCACCGGCGGCATGGGCATGAACACCGGCATCGACGACGCCGTGAACCTCGCGTGGAAGCTCGCGGCGGTGGCGCAGGGCTGGGCCGGGCCGAAGCTGCTCGCGAGCTACGAAGCGGACCGGCGCCCGGTCGGCGCACGCAATCTCGGCTGGTCGAAGCACTTCGCCGACTCGGTCGGCACCACGCCGGCCACGGCCGAGATCGAGCGCGACAGCGAGGCCGGTGCCCGCGAGCGCGCCGCGGTTGGGCAGCGCCTCGCCGCGCACGCGGCGCACGAATTCCTCATTCCGGGAATCCATCTCGGCTTCCGCTATGCGAACTCCCCGTTGATCTGGAGCGACGGCACGCCCGAGCCGCCCGATCCCGCCAACGAATACGCGCCGACCGCGCGGCCCGGCCATCGCGCGCCGCATGTGTGGCTCGCGCCGGGCGTGGCGCTGTTCGAC
>CAYZSG010000039.1:0-28751 GCA_964481045.1 uncultured Candidatus Odyssella sp.
GGATGCGGCAAAGGAACAGCCGATGGATTCGCCGCTGCCGATCGCGATTGCCGCTTTGCTGGCGCTGTTGCCGCTCGGGGCTTCCGCATGGCGCGGGATCGACGGCCGCGCGACCGTGTTCTGGCCGGTGCTGCTCGTCGCGCTGGCCGGCACGGCGGCGCTCCTCGGTTTTGAAGCGCGGCGCGGCCTGCCGACCGGTTTCGCCGACGCGCTCTGGCTTTCCGTCGCCGCCTGCCTCGTCGCCTACGCGCTGGTCGCGACGGTCTCGCGCGCGGGGCGGCGCCTCGCGATCTTTTTGGTGCCGTTCCTGCTCGCATCGGGGCTGATCGGCACGGTCTGGCTCGGCGGCGGCGATGGCCCGGATGCGCGCCGCGTGCTGCGGCCCGAGGTCGCCTCGATCTGGGTCGCGATCCATGTCGGCGCTTCGCTGGCGACCTACGCATTGGTGACGCTGGCCGCGGGCGCCGGGATCGCGATCCTGATCCAGGAGCGCGCGATCAAGCGCAAGACCAAGGGCTCGTTGAGCGCGCGGTTGCCGAGCGTCGCCGCCTGCGAGCGGCTCGAGCTCTGGCTGCTGATCGCGGCCGCGGTGGTGTTGGGCGCGGGCATCGCGACAGGCATGGCATGGTCATACTTGCGCGGCGGATCGCTGCTGCCGGTCGATCACAAGTCGGTCCTGGCGGTGATAGCGTTTGGTCTGATCATCGCCGTTCTCGCGCTGCACCGCCTGACGGGGCTTCGCGGTCGCTCCGCGGCGCGCTGGGTTCTAGGTGCCTCGTTGGCCATGATCCTGGCATATCCGGGCGTGAAGTTCGTGTCCGAGGTCCTGTTGGGGCGGTAGCAGCTATAATTGCTCAAATGTTGGACACATTGCCGCTATTGCATTAATTTTGGTCATATCGCTCACAAATTGCTCTAAAACGCGGCTGGAAGTGCCCTCCGACAGGCCTCCTCCGCTGGCTTGGACTTTGCATTGAATAAGCGGCGTATCCGCTACAGGGCGGAACGAATGACCGTGGATCAGCCCATTACCTCACCGGAGACATCGCACCGGACGATCGACGCCTTCCCGGTCCTGAACGCCCTGGCGGATGCCGTGCTGGTGATCCGCCGCGGGGGCGCGATCGAGTTCGCCAACATGGCCGCCGAGCAGTTCTTCGACACCAGCCTGGGGCAGATGCGGCGGCACAACCTCGCGCACTACGTTCCGGCCGACAGCCCGGTGCTGGCGCTGGTCGAGCAGGCCTTCTCGGCCGACAAGGCGGTGCGCGAATTCGGGCTCACGCTCGAGACGCCGCGCATCGGCCGCCATTTCGTGACCGTTCAGGCGGCGCCGATCGTCGAGGATCCGGACGCCGTCGTGCTTTCGATCCAGGCGCAGGGGATCGCGCGCAAGATCGACCGCCAGCTCACGCACCGCGGCGCCGCGCGCTCGGTGACCGCGATGGCCGCGATGCTGGCGCACGAGGTGAAGAACCCGCTCTCGGGCATTCGCGGCGCCGCGCAATTGCTTGAAGGCGGGCTTTCGAGCGAGGACCGCTCGCTGACCAAGCTCATCTGCGACGAGACCGACCGCATCGTCGAGCTCATCGACCGCATGGAAGTGTTCGCCGACCGCCCGCCGAAACCGCGCGAGCCGGTGAACATCCACCAGGTGCTGGATCACGTGAAGGCGATCGCCAAGGCCGGCTTCGCGCATGGCATGCGCGTGCGCGAGGAATACGACCCCTCGCTGCCGCCGGTGCTCGGCGACCGCGACCGGCTAATCCAGGTGTTCCTCAACCTCGTCAAGAACGCCGCCGAGGCCGCGCCCAGGGACGGCGCCGAGATCATACTGACCACGGCGTTCCGCCCCGGCGTGCGCCTGGCGATTCCGGGCAGCGAACGCCGCATGCAATTGCCGCTGGTCGTCAGCGTCCAAGACAACGGCGAGGGCATACCGGAAGACATCCGGGCCCATCTGTTTGATCCGTTCGTCACCACCAAGGCCAAGGGGACGGGGCTCGGCCTCGCTCTGGTGGCGAAGATCGTGGACGACCATGGCGGCGTCATCGAGTTCACGAGCGAACGCGGTCGCACCGTCTTCAACGTGATGTTGCCGATGTATCGGCCCGAAGGAGCGCAGAAATGACGAATCCCACCGTCCTGCTTGCGGACGACGACCGTGGCATCCGCACCGTCGTGAGCCACGCGCTGTCGCGCGCCGGGCTGGAGGTGCGGTCCACCGGCAACGCGGCGACGCTGTGGCGCTGGGTCAGTGACGGCGACGGCGATCTCGTGATCACCGACGTGCTGCTGCCCGACGAGAACGGCCTCGATCTCGTGCCGCGCATCCGCAAGCTGCGCCCCGACCTCAAGATCGTCGTGATGAGCGCGCAGAACACGCTGATGACGGCGGTGAAGGCCACCGAGCGCGGCGCGTTCGAATATCTGCCGAAGCCGTTCGACATCAACGAGCTGGTCAACGTCGTGCAGCGCGGCCTCAACGAGCGCACGCGCGTGCGCGAAAACGGCGAGGCGCAGGCGCCCGACACAGACGGCCTGCCGCTGATCGGCCGCTCGCCGGCGATGCAGGAGATCTATCGCGTGCTGGCGCGGCTCATGGCGACCGATCTCTCGGTCATCATCACCGGCGAATCCGGCACCGGCAAGGAGCTGGTCGCGCGCGCGCTACACGACTACGGCAAGCGCAGGAACGGCCCGTTCATCGCGATCAACATGGCCGCGATCCCTAAGGAGCTGATCGAGAGCGAGCTGTTCGGCCACGAGAAGGGCTCGTTCACCGGTGCTTCGGCGCGCTACGCCGGCCGCTTCGAGCAGGCCGAGGGCGGCACGCTGTTCCTCGACGAGATCGGCGACATGCCGATCGAGGCGCAGACGCGCCTGCTGCGCGTTCTTCAGCAGGGCGAGTTCGTGGCGGTGGGCGGCCATACGCCGATCCGCTCCGACGTGCGGATCATCGCGGCGACGCATCGCGATCTTCGCCAACTCATCCGGCAGGGCCTGTTCCGCGAGGATTTGTTCTATCGCCTGAACGTCGTGCCGATCCGCATCCCGGCGCTGCGCGAGAAGGCCGAGGACATTCCCGATCTCGTGCGCCACTTCTTCGCGCAGGCCGAAAAGGAGGGATTGCCGCGCAAGAGCATCGACCAGGCCGCGATGGACCGGCTCAAATCTTATCGCTGGCCCGGCAACGTGCGCGAGCTGGAGAACCTCGTGCGCCGGCTCGCGGCGCTCTATTCGGAAGAGGTGATCGGCGTCGACATCGTCGAGGCCGAGCTGGCCGAAGCCCCACCCGTCACGGTGGCGGCGCCGGCCGGTCCGGCCGCGGCGGCCGCACCGATCGACGAGACGCTGAGCCAGGCGGTCGAACGCCATCTCCGCCGCCAGTTCGACGGGCATCCGGAGGCGCTGCCGCCGGCCGGCGTTTACGACCGCATCCTGCACGAAGTGGAGCGGCCGATGATCAGCCTGTGCCTGCGCGCCACGCGCGGGAACCAATTGAAGGCGGCGGCGCTGCTCGGGCTCAACCGGAATACGCTGCGCAAGAAGATCCGCGAGCTCGATATCGAGGTGATGCGCGGCGTTAAATAATCCGTGATCGCGGGTTTCCACGATTACGCGGGCGCCCGGCCGACCCTAGAGTGCCGCCTCCAGTGCAGGGAGGCATGGCCATGCTCGAAGAGCGGAACGAGGCACAGATCGCGTCCGAAGCGGCTCCGGAACTGAAGCAGGCCGATATCGACCGGCGCGTCTTCGAGCTTTACGACGAATACTGCCACGGCCGCATCGACCGGCGCGCGTTTCTCGCACGCGCCGCCGTCGTCACGGTCGGCGGCCTCGCGATGGCGCATGCGCTGCTGCCGCAATACGCGAAGGCGCAGACGATCTCGTTCACGGATCCGCGCATCAAGCCGCGCTACGTCGCCTACGATTCGCCGGGCGGCAATTCCGGCAAGATGCGCGGCTATCTCGTGCAGCCGAGCGGGACGGGGCCGTTCCCGTCCGTGCTCGTCATCCACGAGAACCGCGGGCTCAATCCCTATATAGAGGACGTCGCGCGCCGCGCCGCGGCCGCCGGCTTCCTCGCGCTGGCGCCGGACGGCTTGGCGCCGCTCGGCGGCTATCCCGGCAACGACGACGACGGCCGGGCGCTGCAGGCGAAGCTCGACCAGGCCAAGCTGCGCGCCGACATGCTCAACAGCGCGCGCTGGCTCAAGGCGAACGAGCTTTCGAACAAGAAGCTCGGCGTCACCGGCTTCTGCTGGGGCGGCGGCACGACGAACTGGCTGGCGACCGAGCTCGGCGCCGACATGCAGGCCGGCGTGCCGTTCTATGGCGCCGCGGCCGAGACGGCGAAGGTGCCCGCGATCAAGGCCGCGCTGCTGATCCAGTACGCCGAAAGCGACGAGCGCATCAACGCGATGTGGCCGGCCTACGAAGCCGCGCTCAAGGCGGCCGGCGCGCGCTACGAGGCGCATATCTATCCGGGCACGCAGCACGGCTTCCACAACAACTCCACGCCGCGCTACGTCGAGGCGCAGGCGAAGATCGCGTGGGAGCGCACGGTCGCGCACTTCAAGAAGCATCTGGCCTAGCCGGCGAAAGCCCGAGCGCGCGCGGCCTCTGGCATCCGCCCGTGGCCGCGCCGTTTATATTTGAGATTCAATGCGTTGGACACGAGACTCGGCATCATCGTAAAATGGATGCCGGTTTCGATCCTCCAACGCCAGGTGCCCCCTGACCGCGCGCCCCGCCGAGCAGACGCAGGCGAACGTCACGTATAACCGCTGGACGCGGCTCTATGTGTGGGCGCAGCGGCACCGGCTCGCGCGCAATCTCGCGCTGGCGCTGACGTTCGCCGCGATCGCGTCGGGCATCGCGACCTACATCGCGCTGACGGGCTCGCCGCCATTCGGGCCCGACCCGAACACGCTGCTCGCGCTCATCATCGTCGATCTCGTGCTGATGCTGCCGCTGGCCATGTTGGTGGCCCAGCGCATCGTGCGGCTCTGGGTCGAGCGGCGAAAGGGGCGGGCGGGATCGCGCCTCCACGCCCGGCTGGTGCTGCTGTTCGGCCTCTTGGCGGTGACGCCGGCGATCATCGTCGCCGTGTTCTCGGCGCTGTTCTTCAATTTCGGCATCCAGGCGTGGTTCAGCGACCGCGTCGGCACGGCGCTGCGCGAATCGCTGGCCATCACCGACTCCTACCTTGCCGAGAAATACGACCAGGCCCGCGCCGATCTGCAGGCCCTCGCCGACGACGTGAACAAGACCGCGATCCAGCTCATGGGCAATCCCCGTCTGCTCGAGCCGTATGTACTCGCGCAGGCGAGGGAACGCGGCATCAGCGGCGTCTACGTCTTCGACGCGAACAGGCGCGTGCTGGTCGATTCGGGGCTCGGCCTCGGCATCGACTATGCGCGCGATCTCGAGGGCTCCATTTCGCGCCTCAAGGAAAACGAGGTGACGGTGCTCACCTCGCGCTCGAATCTGCTGCGGGCGATGGCGCGGCTCGCGATCTATTTCGACGCCGACGTCTATATCGTCGCGGAGCGTCCGCTCGACGTGAATCTCGTGCGCCATGTGGGGCAGCTTCGCAACGCGGTGGACGACTACGTCCGGCTCGAAGGCCAGCGTTCCAGCGTGCAGCTCTCGTTCTATCTGCTGTTCGGCGGCGTCTCGCTGCTGCTGCTGCTGGCGGCGATCTGGCTCGGATTCATGATCGCGAACCAGCTCGTGCGACCGATCGGCGACCTCATCACCGCGGCCGAACGGGTGGGCACCGGCGAGCTCAACGTGCGCGTCAACCCGCGCCGGGCCGACGACGAGCTCGGCTCGCTCGCGCGCTCGTTCAACCGGATGACGGCGCAGCTCGCGCGCAACCGCGAGCAGCTCATCGAGGCGAACAAGCAGCTCGACGCGCGACGCGAGTTCACCGAAACCGTGCTCTCGGGCGTCTCGGCCGGCGTGATCGGCCTCGACACCATGGGCCGCATCAACCTGCCGAACCGTTCCGCGGCCGATCTATTGGCCGCAAACCTTCGGGCGCGCATCGGCGACCCGTTGGCCGAGGTCGTGCCCGAGATGGCCGATCTGGCGCAGGCGGCGATCGACCGGCCCGACCGGCTGCATGATCGCGAGATCCAGATTTCGCGCGACGGCCGCACGCGCACCTTGCTCGCGCGTATCGCGGCGGAGCGCGTGCGCGAGGAGCTGGTGGGCTTCGTCGTCACCTTCGACGACATCACCGAGCTGCAATCCGCGCAGCGCAAGGCCGCCTGGGCCGACGTCGCGCGCCGCATCGCTCACGAGATCAAGAATCCGCTGACGCCGATCCAGCTTTCGGCCGAGCGGCTGCGCCGCAAATATCTCGGCCAGATCACGACCGATCCCGACACGTTCAAGACTTACACCGAGACGATCATCCGCCAGGTTGGCGATATCGGCCGCCTCGTCGACGAGTTCTCGAGCTTCGCGCGCATGCCGGTGCCGGTGATCCGCAACGAGGAGCTGCGCGATGTCGCGAATCACGCGCTGTTCCTCGAGCGCAACGCGCATCCCGAGATCGAGTACGTGCTGGACTCGCCGCCGGGCCGTTTCGTGGTGCCCTGCGACGGGCGGCTGATCGGCCAGGCGGTGACGAACCTGCTGCGGAACGCAGCGGCAGCGATCCTCGAGCCGCACGGCGAGGGCGAGGCGGCCGGTACGCGCAGGAAAGGCCGCATCGAAGTGCGGATCGAGCAGGATGCCGGAAAGGCCGTGATCGCCGTGCTCGACAACGGGAAGGGACTGCCGGTCGATCTGCTTCCGCGCCTTTCCGAGCCCTACGTGACGACGCGCGCGCGCGGCACGGGCCTCGGCCTCGCGATCGCGCGCAAGGTGATGGAGGATCACGGCGGGGAGCTGAAAATGGAAAATCGTCCCGAGGGCGGGGCGCGCGTGGCGCTGGTCTGGCCGGCCGCCGTGGCGGGAAGTGGCGGCGAAACACCTGTGGCGCGCGGAGAAGCCGCGGAATAGGATGCTGAACGCGGCCTCAAGGGGACATTCGGGGCCGCGCACTGGTGGGAGCGCATGGCGCAAGAGATACTGATCGTCGACGACGAAGCAGATATCCGCACGATCATCGCCGATACATTGCAGGATGAAGGCTACGAGACGCGCGTGGCGAGCGACGCCGATTCCGCGCTCGCCGCGATCCGCATGCGCCGGCCTTCGCTCGTGCTGCTCGACATCTGGCTGGAAGGCAGCCGCATCGACGGCATGGGCGTGCTCGACTCGATCCGCGCCGAGCACCCGTCCGTACCGGTCGTGATGATCAGCGGGCACGGCACCGTGGAGCTCGCCGTGGCGGCGATCCGCAAAGGCGCCTACGACTTTCTCGAGAAGCCATTCAAGACCGATCGCCTGCTCGTGGTCTGCCAGCGCGCGGTCGAGGCAGCGCGGCTGCGCCGCGAGAACGAGGAGCTGAAGTTCCGCGCGGGTGTCGACTGGAACCTCGTCGGCAACTCGGCCTCGGTCGTGCAGGTCAACCAGATGATCGAGCGCGTGGCGCCCACGAACAGCCGCGTGCTCATCACCGGCCCGGCCGGTGCCGGCAAGGAAGTCGTGGCGCGCCTCATCCACGCCCGATCCCTGCGCCGCGACGGACCGTTCGTCGTGCTCAATTGCGCGACGATGCACCCGGACCGCATGGAGGCCGAGCTGTTCGGCGTCGAGGGCCCGCTGCGCAAGGTCGGCACGCTCGAGGAGGCCCATGGCGGCACGCTGCTGCTCGACGAGGTGGGCGACATGCCGGTCGAGACGCAGGGCAAGTTCCTGCGCGTGTTGCAGGACCAGGTCGTGCGCCGCGTCAACGGCTCGGAACCCTGCAAGGTCGACGTGCGCGTGATCGCGAGCACGGCCAAGGATCTGAATGCGCTGATCGAGCAGGGCCGCTTCCGCGAGGACCTGCTCTATCGCCTGCGCGTGGTGCCGATCGACGTGCCGCCGCTGCGCGGCCGTCGCGAGGACATACCGGCGCTCGCCCGCCACCTGATGGCGACGGCGGCGCAGCGCGCGGGCCTGCCGCCGCGCGTGCTCGGCGAGGACGCGATCGCCGCGTTCCAGGCCTATTCCTGGCCCGGCAACGTGCGCCAGCTCTGCAACGTCATCGACTGGCTTCTGATCATGACTCCGGCCAACGAGACGCACGTGGTTTCGGCGCGCCAGCTGCCGCCCGAGGTCATCGGCGCCGAGCCGCAGCTGCCGCGCCTCGACAGATCGGCCGAGATCATGACCATGCCGCTGCGCGAGGCGCGCGAGGCCTTCGAGCGCGAATACCTGATGGCGCAGATCGCGCGTTTCGGCGGCAACATCTCGCGTACCGCCGCCTTCATCGGCATGGAGCGCTCCGCGCTGCACCGCAAGCTCAAGCTCCTCGGCGTCGCCGACACCGAGCGCGGCGAAGCCCGCGCCCGCAGTTACGACGCGTAGGACCGCGCCCGCGCGGGGCATCGCGACACCATGCAGGTTATCGTTTGCGGAGCGGGGCAGGTCGGGCTCACCATCGCGCGCCATCTGGCCGCCGAAAACAACCGCGTCACCGTCATCGACAAGGCGCCGGAGCTGATCCAGAAGATCGGCGAGGCCGAAGATTTCCGTGCGATCGCCGGCTTCGCCTCGCATCCCGACGTGCTCGAGCGCGCCGGCGCCCGCGACGCCGACATGATCGTCGCCGTCACCTATTCCGACGAAGTGAACATGATCGCGTGCAAGATCGCGCACGCGCTGTTCGACGTGCCAGTGAAGATCGCGCGCGTGCGCGCGCAATCGTATCTCGATCCGCAGTGGACGAAGCTCTTCGAGCAGGGCCACATGCCGATCGACGTGACGATCTCGCCCGAGATCGAGGTCGCGCGCGCGATCCGCCAGCGCCTGCGCGTCCCGGGCGCGTTCGACACGCTTTCGCTCGCCGGCGGCCGCGTGCGCGCGATCGGCACGCGCATCGAGGCCAGCTGCCCGATCGTCTCGACGCCGCTGCGCCAATTGACGGCGCTGTTCCCCGACCTGCACCTGATCGTCGTCACGATCGTGCGCGAGGGGAAAACGATCGTGCCGACGGCCGACGACGTGATCCTGGTCGGCGACGAGGTCTATTTCATCGCCGAGGAATCGCACCTCACGCGCGCGCTCGCCGCGTTCGGCCACGAGGAGCCCGAGGCCAATCGCGTCGTCATCGTCGGCGGCGGCAACATCGGCCTTTATCTCGCGCAGGAGATCGAGGGGAAAGACAGCGGCATCAGCCTCAAGATCGTCGAGACGGGCAAGGACCGCGCGCGCCAGGTTGCCGCCCTGCTCGCGAAAACCACCGTGGTCCAGGGCGACGTGCTCGATAGCGAGATTCTCGACGAACTGAACCTCGAGCGCGTCGATACGCTGATCACCGTAACGAACCACGACGAGGTCAACGTGCTGGCCTCGCTGCTGGCCAAGCGGCGCGGCTGCAAGCGCACGATCGCGCTGATCAACACGCTCTACTACCAGACGATCATCAACACGCTCGGCATCGACGCGGTGGTCAGCCCGCGCGCGATCACGGTATCCACGATCCTCCAGCACCTCCGCCGCGGCCGCATCCGCGCCGCGCATTCGCTGCGCGACGGGGCCGGCGAGCTGCTCGAGGCCGAAGCGCTCGACACCTCGGCGATCTCCGGCAAGCGGCTCGAGGAGATCAAGCTCGACCGCGGGATCATCATCGGCGCCATCGTGCGCGGCGAAGAGGTGCTGATGCCGCGCGGCGATACCGTGATCGAAGCGAAAGACCGCGTCGTCTTGTTCGCGCTGCCCGACCAGGTGCGCAAGGTGGAGAAACTGTTTACCGTGGGCTTGGAATTCTTTTAGGACTGTAGGCCGTACAAATAGCTTGTCGTCCCCGCGCAAGCGGGGACCCATATCTCCGCCGGCATGCGCCCGCCTTCGCGCACTTCGCCCGCAGGCATGGGCCACCGCTTTCGCGGTGGCGACAAGTCGAGTTGGGGAAGGGCATGTCCCGCATCGCTTATGTCAACGGCCGCTACGTCCCGCACCGTTCCGCGCGGGTGCATATCGAGGACCGCGGCTATCAGTTCGCCGACGGCATCTACGAGGTGGTGGCCGTGCGCCACGGGCATCTGGTCGACGAGGTGCCGCATCTCGACCGGCTCGACCGCTCGCTCGGCGAGATGCGCATGGCCGCGCCGATGGGCCGCGCGCCGCTGCGCCACGCGATGCGCGAGGTGATCCGCCGCAACCGCGTCGCCGACGGCATCGTCTATCTCCAGGTCTCGCGCGGCGTGGCGCCGCGCGGCCACGCGTTCCCGAAAGGCGTGCCGCCGGCGCTCGTCATCACCGCGAAGCGTCTCGCGCCGAACTACGGCCAGATGGAGAAGGGCATCGCGGTCGTCACCCTGCCCGATATCCGCTGGAAGCGGCGCGACATCAAGACCGTGAACCTCACCGCCAACGTGCTCGCGAAGCAGCAGGCGCTCGATGCCGGCGCCTACGACGCGTGGCTCGTCGACGAGGCTGGCATGATCAGCGAGGGCACGGCCAGCAATGCGTGGATCGTGACCAAGGCGAAGGAACTGGTCACGCACACGCCCGACTACCGCATCCTGAACGGGATCACGCGGCTTGCCGTAAAGCGTCTGGCGGAGAAAGAAGGATACACCTTCGCCGAGCGGCCGTTCTCGAAAACCGAAGCGCTCGCCGCCGTCGAGGCGTTCATCACCGGCACGACCTCGTGGGTGACGCCGGTGATCGCGATCGACGGTCAGCCGGTCGGCGATGGCAAGGCGGGGCCGTTCACCCGCGCGCTCCAGCGCCTCTACGAGGCGCACGCGGACGCGCCATGATGCGCCTGCCGCCGCCGCGCGCGATCCTGTTCGATTGGGACAACACGCTCGTCGACGCCTGGGGCACGATCCAGCTTGCGCTCAACGCCGCGCTCACCGCGATGGGGCATGCAGCATGGACAATGGAGGAGACGCGCGTGCGCGTGCGCGCCTCGCTGCGCGACAGCTTCCCGCGCATGTTCGGCGACCGCTGGCCCGAGGCGCGCGACATCTTCTACGCGACCTATCGCGCGAAGCACCTCGAGGCCGTACGCCCCCTGCCGGAGGCCGAATTTGTCACAAGCCGACTGGCCGGGCAGGGGCTATATCTCGGCGTGGTCAGCAACAAAACGGGGCCGCTACTGCGCGCCGAAGCCGCCAAGCTGGGCTGGGACCGGCATTTCGCGCGCATGGTCGGTGCCGGCGACGCGAAAATCGACAAACCGGCACCGGATCCCGTTTACCTGGCGACGCAGGAATTACACATAACCGATTACAATCACGTTTGGTTTATCGGCGATGCTGCGATCGACGTTGAGTGTGCCCGGCACGCGGGTTGCATAGCTATATTGGTCGGGCCCGGCCTGGGCGAGGAAGATCGGATCAGACAACTCAATCCCGAAGCGCAACTCCAACAATTGGCGGACGTACTAGACCTTGTCCGTGAAAGCGGCCTCACCATATGAAACCCGGCAGGCTTAAGCTGGCGAGCGGCGCACGCAGCCGTAAGCCCAAAGAAGAACCGCAACAACAACCAAAAAGGAAAACGGCGATGTCGAACGATAAGCCGCAGAACCTTCAGGACCAGTTCCTCAACCATATCCGCAAGCAGAAGACCCCGGTCACGGTGTTTCTCGTCAACGGCGTGAAGCTTCAGGGCATCGTCACCTGGTTCGACAATTTCTGCGTTCTGCTTCGCCGCGACCAGCATTCGCAGCTCGTCTACAAGCACGCGATCTCGACCGTGATGCCGGCCACGCCGGTGCAGCTGTTCGATCCGGAAGCCGAGCAAGCGGCCGCGGCCGCCGAATAAGGGCCGGAATCCCCACCCCATTTGAACGACGAACCGAAGAAACCCCGCCGCCAGCCGGTCGAAACCGCCCGGCCAAAGACGCGCGCCTACATCGTCCACCCCGTCTCGCGCGGCGATGCGGCGGCGATGGAGCGTGCCCATGCTCGGCTTGACGAGGCGGTGGGTCTCGCGGCCGCGATCGAGCTGACGGTGCTCGGCAAGGAAGCGGTGCGCATCTCGAAGCTCGTCCCGGCCACTTACATCGGCAAGGGCGCCGTCACGCGCATCGCCGAGGCGGTGAAGGCGAACGAGGTCGGCCTCGTCGTGTTCGACTGCGGGATCTCGCCGACGCAGCAGCGCAATCTCGAGAAGGCGTGGAGCTGCAAGGTCATCGACCGCACGGCCCTGATCCTCGAGATCTTCGGCGCCCGCGCGCGCACGAGCGAGGGCCGTCTCCAGGTCGAGCTGGCGCACCTCTCGTATCAGCGCAGCCGCCTCGTCCGGAGCTGGACCCACCTCGAACGCCAGCGCGGCGGCTTCGGCTTCATCGGCGGCCCCGGCGAATCGCAGATCGAGATCGACCGCCGCCTGATCGACGACCGCATCGCCAAGATCAAGATCGAGCTCGAGACCGTCACGCGCCGGCGCGACCTCCAGCGCAAGGCGCGCAAGCGCGTGCCGCACCCGGTCGTGGCGCTGGTCGGCTACACGAACGCCGGCAAGTCCACGCTGTTCAACCGGCTCACCGGCGCCGAGGTGCTGGCGAAGGACCTGCTGTTCGCGACTCTCGATCCCACGATGCGCGGGCGCGTGCTGCCCTCCGGGCGCAAGGCGATCTTCTCCGACACCGTGGGATTCATCAGCGATCTGCCGACGATGCTCGTGGCCGCGTTCCGCGCCACGCTCGAAGAGCTGACCGGCGCCGACGACAACATGCATGTGCGCGACATCGCCCATCCCGACACCGAGATGCAGGCCGAGAGCGTGCACGCCGTGCTGCGCGAATTGGGCCTCGGCGAGAAGGTCGAGCGCGGCCTGTTCGAGGTGCTCAACAAGATCGACCGGCTCGATCCGGCGGCGCGCGAGCGCCTCTTGAACCAGATCGCGCAGGCCAATGCGCCGCGCGTCGCGGTCTCGGCGCTGACCGGCGAAGGCTGCGATATTCTCATCAGCAAGCTCGATGCCGTGCTTTCCGCCGAGGCCTCCACGGTCGAGGTGAAGGTGTCGCTCGCCGACGGCGCCGGCCTCGCCTGGGTCTATCGCCACGGCGACGTCGTCGGACGGCGCGACGACGACGAGTTCGCGCACCTCACCGTGCGGATGGACGCCGCCGATCTCGCGCGCTTCCGCGCCCGCGAGAGCGGCGCGGCGGCCACGCGCCACTGATGACGGCGCTTCCGGTCGACCCGGCAGCCGTGCGCGCGATCGTTGTCGCTGCCGCGCGTGAAGCGGTGCTGTCGCGCTTCAATATGCTCGCGGCCGCCGACATCCGCCAGAAATCCGGACCCAACGATCTCGTCACCGAGGCCGATATCCATTGCCAGCGCATCCTGACCGAGCGTCTCGGCGCGCTGCTGCCCGGGGCGGCGGTCGTGGGCGAAGAGGGCGCCGGCACCGGCGCCGAGGCGTGCGCTGCCATAGCGGCGGCCGAATGGTGCTGGATCATCGACCCGCTGGACGGCACGCACAATTTCGCGCACGGCAGGCGCGATTTCGCGGTCATGGTGGCTCTCGCGCACCGCGGCGAAACCTTGGGCGGATGGATACACCAGCCACTCACCGGCGAAACGCACATGGCCGTGCGTGGCGAAGGTGCATCGAGCGAGTCCGGGCGCTTGCGCGTCGCCGAACCGGCGTCGCTACGGGAGATGGTTGCCGCGCTCTATATCGGCGCGAAGCGGGCGCCGGCGGTGCACGCGCGGGCCAAGCAGCTTCGCAGCGGCGCGCTCGGGCCCGAGGCGTTTCATCGGTCGGCCGGGTCTGAATACCTGGGTCTTGCCGCCGGCCGAATCCACTATGCGATCTTCACGCTGCATCTGCCCTGGGATCATGCGCCCGGCGCCCTCATTTTCGCCGAGGCCGGCGGCTATCTCGCCCATTGGGACGGACGGCCCTACCGGCCCAGCGCGGCGCCCGAAATTCCACTGCTGCTGGCGCCCGACGAGGCGACGTGGCGCACATTGCGCGACGTATTCGACTCCGAGGCGGAATTGCAACATTAACCGCTTGCTAACCCTATCCTAAGGGTCTGCTAATTTTTCCGGCGTATTTCCACGCCCAGGATTTCCGCAGAACGGCGCAACGATGATCTGGCCCTCCACCGAGCACACCGCGTTCGAACTGATCAGCGTCCACGGCCGCGAAGCCCTGGACGTGGCGGAAGAATGCGTGCGCGTGCTGCTGCGCCGCAGCGATGTCGACGGCGTGTACACCTGGCTGACCGTCGTCGACGCGATCCAGGAAAACCTGCGCGCGGCGGCGTGATCTTCGCGGCCGCGAGCCTCAGCTCCGCCTGAACGCAAACGGCGAGAACGCCTGCATCACCGGCATCAGCTCGATGCGGTTGACGTTCACGTGCGGCGGGACCACGGCCGTGACGTAGTAGATCATCTCCGCGATATCCTCGGCGCTCATCGGCTTCAGGCCCTGATAGGGCACCTTCGCGCGCTCGGCATCACCCTTGAAGCGCACCAGCGAGAATTCCGTCTCGGCCATGCCCGGCTCGAACGAGGTGACGCGCACCTGCGAGCCGAGCAGATCGGCGCGCAGGTTCAGCGAGAACTGGTGCACGAACGCCTTCGAGGCGCCGTAGACGTTGCCGCCCGGATACGGGTAGGAGCCGGCCACCGATCCGATATTGACGATGTGTCCGCGGTCGCGCGCCACCATCCCGGGCAGAAGCGCGCGGGAACAGTAGACGAGGCCTTTGATGTTGGTGTCGATCATCGTCTCCCAATCGTCGAGATTGGCCTTGGGCGCCGGCTCGAGGCCGAGCGCGAGCCCCGCATTGTTGACGAGGATGTCGGGCTCGGCGAACGGAGCGGGCAGGGCCTTGATCGCCGCAGCGACCGCTTCGCGCCCGCGCACGTCGAGATGCAGCGGATGGAAATTCGCCCCAAGTTCTTTCGCCAGCGCCGCGAGGCGATCCTCGCGGCGCCCGGTGCCGACCACCTTCAAGCCGGCCTTGATGTAGCGGCGCGCGAGCGCGGCTCCGAAGCCGGCCGTAGCGCCCGTGACGAAGGCAGAAGCGGCTTTCCGATCGCTCATCGTAATCCTCCATGCGTCCGGCGTTGCCGCTTGTACGATGTCTGACTATCATCCGCGCCTTCCTTCAATCGCAGACGCGGGAGCGAAACGGCAATGGCGAAACTGGCGTTCTTGGGCTTGGGTGTGATGGGCTTCCCGATGGCGGGCCATCTTGTCAAGGCCGGCCACGAGGTGACGGTCTACAACCGCTCGCCCAAGAAGGCCGAGGAATGGGTGATGAAGCACGGCGGCAAGCGCGCCGCGACGCCGGCCGAGGCCGCGAGGGGCGCCGAGATCGTGTGCTGCTGCGTCGGCAACGACGACGATCTGCGCTCGGTCGTCTATGGCGATACCGGCGCCTTCGCCGGCATGGAGAAGGGCGCGATCTTCGTCGATCACACGACGGCCTCCGCGACCGTCGCGCGCGAGCTCGATTCCGAAGCGAAGAATCGGAACTTCGGCTTCCTCGACGCGCCGGTTTCGGGCGGGCAGGCGGGTGCCGAGAACGGCCAGCTCACGATCATGGTCGGCGGCGAGGTGGCGACCTACGCGAAGGCCGAACCGGTGATCAAGGCCTATGCGAAAGCGATCACGCATCTGGGGCCGGCTGGCAACGGCCAGCTCACGAAGATGGTCAACCAGATCTGCATCGCCGGCCTCGTGCAGGGCCTTTCGGAGGCGCTCAATTTCGCCAAGCGCGCGGGCCTCGACACCGACAAGGTGCTGGCCACGATCTCGAAGGGCGCCGCGCAATCCTGGCAGATGGAAAACCGCTGGAAGACGATGGCCGAGGGGAAATTCACGTTCGGCTTCGCGGTCGATTGGATGCGCAAAGATCTCGGCATCTGCCTCGCCGAGGCGCACAACAACAAGGCGCGCCTGCCGGTGACGGCGCTCGTCGATCAGTTCTACGCGCAGGTCCAGGCTCGCGGCGGCAAGCGCTGGGACACGTCGAGCCTCATCCACTTGCTGCAGAACGATTGATTCACCCGTCCGAACCGCCGCCCGCATTGCGGCGGCGGGTAAAGGTTTGCGTTTTGCGTGTCCGCACCGCGATGCGGGGGCCGCCGCGCGCTTGACAGCGCCGGGGCAGTCTCTAGCGTCCAATACGCGTGCGCAGAACACCGCTCGACAAGAACGGGGCGCGCGCCCGCGGCCGGCAAGAACGGCGGCGGTGATAACATCGGATTCTCGAGGGAGGAGACCATGAGATCCATCCGGCTATCACTCGTCGCCGCCGCATTCGCGGCGTCGGCAGCGCTCGTTCCCCACACCGCTTCGGCGGAAGTCGCGCTCAAGGCCGTCACGGCCTGGGGCAAGAACTTCACGTTCGTCGACATGTACATGGAGTGGATCAAGCGGGTGAACGAGAAGGGAAAGGGCAAGGTCAGGATCGACTACGTCGGCGGTCCCGAAGTCTATCCTTCGTTCGAGCAGCTCGAGCCGCTGAAGCGCGGCGTGTTCGCGACGATGCTCACCTCCACCGCCTACATCGCCGGCGCGCTTCCCGAGACGAACGCGACCTGGTTCGGCTTCGGCGCCACACCCGCGCAGTTGCGCGAGGCGGGCCTCGTCGCGGCGATCGACAAGATCACGCGCGAGAAGGCCGGCGTGATGCTGCTCGGCATGCCGCTGCAGATGAAGTTCAACGTCTACACGAAGAAAGAGATCAGCGGCGCGAACCTTTCCGGCCTCAAGATGCGCACCACGCCGATCTACGATCCGGTGCTGAAGGCTCTCGGCGCCTCGACGCTGACCGTGCCGCCGACCGAACTCCTGACGGCGCTCGAGTCGGGCATCGTCGACGGCTTTGCGTGGCCCGGTGTCGCCGTGACCGGCCCCGGCTATGCGCGCGCGATCAAGTTCCGCGTCACGCCGTCGTGGTGGGTCGGCACCGACGTCGCGCTGATGAACGCGAAGGCGTTCGACTCGCTTCCGGCCGATGTTCAGAAGCTCCTCGTCGACACGATGATCGACATCGAAAAGGAAACGCCGGCGTTCTTCGGCGCCAAGGAGAAGGCCGAGGAGCAGGCGATGGACAAGGCGGGCATCAAGACCATCGCGATGAGCGACGCCGACATGGTCAAGATCAAGAAGGTCCATTGGGAGGCCGGCGTCGAAGCGTTCCTGATCAAGCCGTCGCCGAAGTACGGGCCGGAGCTCAAGAAGATCCTCGAGCGGTTTGCGCCGAAATAGGCGCACGGCGATGTGGGATTGGCTGCGTGCCGTCGAAGCGGTCATCGACGGCCTGATCACGGCGTGCGGCCTTCTCGCGGCGGTCATCGTCGCGGCGCTGGCGGGTTGCGTCGCGCTCGAAGTGGTCATGCGCTACTTCTTCGGCGCGCCCACGCGCTGGGTGATCGAGTTCAGCGAGTACGCGCTGCTGTGGCTCGCCTTTCTCGCGGGGGCGTGGATCCTGCGCGCCGAAGGCCACGTCCGCGTCGAGATGCTGACCGAAGCGCTTTCGCCACGCTGGCAGCGGCGCATGCACTTCGTCACGTCGTTGATCGGCGGCGGCGTCTGCGCGGTGCTGTGCTGGGTCACGACGGCCTATGTGCTGCGCCTTCGCGAGGCCGGCGAGATTCTGTTCAAGTCGGTGCCGGTCGAGAAGTGGGCGGTCATGGCCGTGATGCCGCCGGGCCTCGCGCTGCTCGCGATCCAGTTCCTGCGCCGCGCGTTCCGGCCGCCGCCCCCGGCCGGCGCCGGCGCGGCCTGACGGCGAGGGGACGCGCCCGCATGGAATGGTGGGGCTATCTCGCGGTCATCCTCGCGCTGCTGACCGTCTTCTTCCTGTCCGGACTGCCGATCGCGTTCTGCTTCGCGCTGTTCAATCTGATCGGCGTGACGTTGTGGATGGGCGGGCCCGAGAATTTCTCGCTGCTCACGGTCTCGGCGTTCGCGAGCATCGTCTCGTTTCCGCTGATCGCGGTGCCGCTCTTCATCCTGATGGGCGAGCTGCTGTTCCAGTCCGGCGTCGTCTCCATCGTGCTCGATTGCGTCGGCAAATGGCTCACGGGCGTGCGCGGCAACCTCGCGCTCGTTGCCGTCACCGCCGGCACCTTGTTCGGCACGATGAGCGGCTCCGCCGTGTCCGGCGTGGCCGTGCTCGGCTCGACGCTCGCGCCCGAGATGCGCAAGCGCGGCTACAGCAAGGAGCTTTCGCTCGGGCCGATTCTCGGCAGCGGCTGCCTCGCGATGATCATTCCGCCGAGCGTGCTCGCGGTCCTCTTGGGCTCGCTTGGGCAGATTCCGGTTGGCGACCTGCTGATCTCGGGCGTCTTCCCCGGCGTACTGCTGGCGCTCGGCTACGCAATCTACATCATCGCCCGCGTGCAGATGAACCGCGCGCTTGCTCCGGCGATCGACGAGACGCGATACACATGGCTAGAAAAATTCCGCGCGCTCGCCGTCATGGCGCCGATCCTGGTCATCACGCTGCTCATCTGGGGCGTGCTGCTGATCGGCATCGCGACGCCGTCCGAGGCGGCGGCGATCGGCGTGTTCGGCGCGCTTTTCGTGATGGCGCTCTATCGCCGGCTCACTTGGCGCGCGATCCGCCAATCACTGCTCGACACGGTGAAGATCAGCGGCATGATCTTCCTCATCATCGTCGGCGCCGCGGCCTTCACGCAGATCCTGGCCTTCACCGGGACCACCGCCAAGATCGTGAATTTCGCCTCGCAGCCGGAGTTCTCGCCAACGCTCGTGCTGATCGGCATGATGTTGACGATGATCCTGCTCGGCTCGTTTCTCGACGAGCTCGCACTCTTGATGATCTCGATCCCGATCTACATGCCGGTCGCGACCGCGCTGCAATTCGATCCCGTGTGGTTCGGGCTGCTGATGCTGCTGACGCTCGAGATCGCGACGATCTCGCCGCCCTATGGCCTCGCGCTGTTCGTGCTGAAAGGCGTGGTGCCCGATGCGAGCATGAACGACGTCTGGAAGGCCAGCATCGCCTACATGCTGATCTCGACTTTCGTACTGGCGCTGATCATGGCCTTTCCGGCGATCGCGACATGGCTGCCGCGCGCGCTGCGCTGAGTCTTGGGAGGAGACCGATGAAACCGAACCGCATCCTCGACGCCGATGGGCACATCATCGAGCGCGACATCGAGCTGTTCGAGTATCTCGAGCCGCCCTACAAGGGCAAGGACACGCTGCTCGGCTACCCGTTCTTCCCGACGCTCGACGGCTACAACCGCGGCGCCCTGCTCGCGCGGCTCGGGCTTTATCAGCACTACGAGATCAGCGCGAAGGTTTGGCTCGACGCGCTCGACAAGGTCGGGATCGAATCGACCGTGTTGTATCCGACGGCGGGTCTGGCCTTCACGATGATCCAGGACCCGCACTGGGCCGTGGCGCTGGCGCGCGCCTACAACAACTGGTTCGCCGACAAATTCCACGGTGCAAGCAAGCGGCTGCGCGGGGTGGCGCTGATTCCGCTGCAAGACGTTCCCGCCGGCGTGAAGGAGCTGCGCCGTGCCGTGACCGAATTGGGCTTCGTCGGGGCCGTTCTGCCGGCGAACAGCGCCGATATCGGCGTACGCAAGGCGCTCGGCCACCCCGATTTCTGGCCGATCTACGAGGAGGCCGAGCGGCTCGATGTGCCGCTCTCGACGCACGGCGCGCCGTCGATGAACATCGGGATCAACTCGTTCACGCATTTCGCGATGACCGGCGTGCTCGAGCACCCAATCGCGCAGATGATCCAGATGACGAGCTTCGTGCTGGAAGGCGTCTTCGACCGCTTCAAGACGCTGCGCGTGGGCTTCCTCGAGGCCGGCACCGGATGGGTGCCGTATATGATCGACCGGCTCGACCGCTATTTCGGCATGAAGAAGAACGGCTTCGTCGAATATTCGCCCGTCGCCGTGACCAAGCCGAGCGAGGTGTTCCAGCAGGGCCGCATCTATTTCAGCTGCGAAGGCGGCGAGCCGTCGCTCAAGAACCTGGTCGACCGGATCGGACACAAGACATTGCTGTTCGCGTCCGACTTTCCGCACGAGTCGAACATCGAACATGCGATGCACGACATGGAGGAGCTGCTCGACCGCGAGGACTTGAGCGACGCGGCCAAGCAGGGGATCTTCTGCGACAACACCTTGGCTTATTACGGGCGCTGATCGCGCGGCGCTCAGCCCTCCGCTGTTTTCGCTTCGCCCCACAGCGCTTCGAGCTCGTCCATGCCGGCGTCGGAAGGCGCGCGGCCTTTGGCGGCCAGCGCGCGCTCGACGTGGCCGAAGCGGCGCTCGAAGCGCGCGTTGGCTTCGCGGAGCACTGTTTCGGCGTTGAGTCTGTAGTGGCGCGCAAGCTGCGCGGCCGCGAAAAGCAGGTCGCCGATCTCCTGGCCGATGCGCTCCTCGGATTCCTTGGCCGCGATCGCCTCGGCGATCTCGCCGGTTTCTTCGCGCACCTTGTCGAGGACGGCGCCAGCGTCCGGCCAGTCGAAGCCGACGCGTGCAGCGCGCTTGCCGAGCTTCTCGGCGCGGAGCAGGGCGGGCAGGGCGAGCGGAACGCCGCTCAGCGCGCCTGCGCCTTCGGCCTTCTCGCCGCGCTCGCGCGCTTTCTGCGTTTCCCACGCTTCGGTCTGATGCTCGGCGTCGCGGATCTTCGCCTCGCCGAACACATGCGGGTGGCGGCGCTCCATCTTGTCGGAGATCGCGTTCGCGACGCCGGCGAAATCGAAGTGCCCGGCCTCCTCGGCCATGCGCGCATGGAACACGACCTGGAACAGAAGGTCGCCGAGCTCGTCCTTGAGTTCGGGCATGTTCTCGCGCGCGATCGCATCGGCTACCTCGTAGGCTTCCTCGATCGTGTAGGGCGCGATGGTCGCGAAATTCTGCTCGCGGTCCCACGGGCAGCCGCGCGCGGGATCGCGCAGCCGCGCCATGATCGCGAGAAGGCGCTCGATCGGTGTCGTGCTCATCGTCCGGTCCCGTCGCGGAAAGCGGCTCTCATAGCGGCGGGGCGCGGCGAAACCAAGCTTTCCCCGACGTCCACACCAATCCCCGCTGTTCGCCCGCGCGGGCCACTGTCGCGCCGGTTGAGGCCGTGATATACTCTACTAGTAGAGAGCGGGCGGAGGCGGGGTGCCGCGCTTGCCCGATGCGAGGATCGCGATGGCTTCACCGGTAGCCCAGCGCAAATGGCGCGCGAAGAACCGCTTCACGAAATCCCAGCTCAACGTGATGGTGCGCAAGCTCGTGCATCGCGACCTGGAGGAGCTGGCGTCGCTGGCGGCGCTGCGCGGCAAGGGCGAGGCGGTGAGCTTTGCCTCGTTCGTGGCGAAGGGCCTGCAGCAATACGCCGAGCACGACGGCGAGGCGAAGCGTCTGCTTGCGCTGTTCCGCACGGCCTACGCGCGCGACCGCGATCTCTATCGTTGATCGCCGATCACGCCTCGACTGCGCGCAGGAATGTGCGCTCCTCGGCGAGAATGAAACGCTCGTCCTCGGCGAAGCGGAAATTCGCGCCGCCGGCGGCGTCGGCCTTGAGGCGGGCGCGATAGGCCTCGTAGGCGGCGAGGCTCTCGAACGAAATCAGGCCGTAGGCGATGTTGTTCGTGCCCTCGTGCGGCATCCAGTAGCCGACGAGCGCGCCGCCGCAGGCCGGAATGATCGAAAGCCAGCGCTTCGCGTATTCCTCGAACTGCGCGCGTTTGAACGGATCGAGCGTGTAGCGGATGAAGACGGTGACCGTCATGACGGGCTCCCAAGTGGTGAGCCCATACATGGCGCAAAGCCGCGCGGCGTCGTTTCGGCCGCGGCCGAAGCGAGGCCGCTATTGGACCGGCGGAAGGTCGGTGAGGCCGGAGAACTCCTTGCGCTGGCCGTCCCAGCCGGCGCCGACGCAAAGGCGCACCGCGAACGGATCGCGCGCCTGGTCGCCGGCCGCGCAGAGATCGACGAGGCGCTTCTTCACGCCTTCGATGCGGTCGAAGATCGCCTTGTAGTCCTTCTGCGTCGCTTCCCAGGCGCGGAGATTCGCCGTCATCTCGCGCGAGATCGCGCCGAGCCGCTCGGTTCTGCCCTTGATCTCGGCCTCGATGGCCGTGCGCTCGGTCTCGAGCGTGCCTTTCGCGGAATCGAGCTCGATCTTGCGTCCGGCCAGTTCGCCCTTTTCGGCGAGGCAGGCGCGGTACTGATCCTGGGGCAGAGGCGTGGTGCCGCCGCACTTCGCGTTGTAGGCGTCGACGCGCTTCGAATAGTCGGCGAGCTGGCCGTCGTACCGGCCGAGATTTGCATTGTAGCGGTCGAGGCGCGGCTGCAGGGCTTTGAGCTGCGCGTCGGTGGCGTCGTAATCTTTCTTCTTGGCTTCGTTCTGGAGCGCGAGCTGCTGCATGCGCTGGAGCAACGGGCGGCCCTTGGTTTCCTCGGCGCGGACTTCGACGATGGCCAGACGAATCGGCTCTGCGCGGTTCTGCTGGGCGAAGGCGGGCGCCATTCCGAACCCGAACAGGATGGCCGCGAATGCGACCAGGCAAGCTTTTCGGCCCCAAGGCCTTATCGCATAATGTATATTATGGAAATAAACCGATGGACCTGCGGTTCCGGCGCTCATTGCTCTACAGCCGCCCTCTAAAGATCGATGACCAACCCATCATAGCCCGGCTCGACACCGGGCGGACAGCGCCTTCTCGTGGTCACGTAGTCGAGACTTGCTCCCATATGCGTGAGAATCGCGCGCTCCGGCCGGAGGCGATCGATCCATGAGAGCGTCAAATCCCACCAGGCATGGGTCGGATGGCGTCGCACGCCGACACAATCCACGATCCACACCTTCAGTCCTTCGAGCGCGCCCGAGGCATCGTCGGAAAAGCCAATTGTATCCGTGGAGTACGCGAAATCTCCGATACGGAAGCCGAGCGTTGTTTGACCGAACCCATGATCCTGTTGGAACGGACGCACGGCCAAGTCGCCGAGCTGGAACGGACCTTCGATCAGCCGGGGCTCCAGGATCGGCGGATATGGGCTTCCCATCGGCTGCGCGAACGCGTAGCCAAACCGCTGGCGCAGCATGTCCATCGTCGCGGCATCCGCATGGACGGGTATGCGCCTTGCCTGTCCGTATCGCGCCAGCCGGCGCAATTCATTGATGCCGTGCGTGTGGTCGGCATGGTCATGCGTAAATGCGACATCGGTCACGCGCCCGATCCCGTTGGCCAGGAGCTGATCGCGCAGATCTGGCGACGTATCGATCAGCAGGCCGATATCGCCGGCGGCCACATGGATCGACGCGCGCGTGCGGCGGTTCTTGGGGTTTGCCGGGTCGCACTCGCCCCAGTCCCCGCGCCCGTCCGGCCCGCCCAGCATCGGAACGCCGTCCGAGCCGCCGCAGCCCAGGATCGTGACGCGCGTCTTGGGCATCACGCGGCCGCCGGCGCCTTCACTTTCGTGAACAGCCGGAAGAAGTTCTCCGTGGTCACGTCCGCGATGCGCTCCGGTGTTTCGCCGCGCAGCTTGGCGAGGAACGCCGCCGTATGCGCGACGAACGACGGCTCGTTGCGCTTGCCGCGGTTCGGCATGGGCGCAAGGTACGGCGCGTCAGTCTCGACGAGAATGCGATCCAGCGGCAGCGCTTTGGCCGTCTCCTGGATGTCGCGCGCGTTCTTGAACGTGAGGATGCCCGAGAACGAGATGTAATGGCCAAGCGCCACCGCGTGCTCGGCCAATTCGCGCGAGGCCGTGAAGCAATGGATCACGCCGGGATAGGCACCGGCGCGATGCTCGTCGGCCATGATGCGGATCGCGTCCACGTCGGCATCGCGCGCGTGCACGATCAGCGGCAGGCCGCTCTCGCGCGCCGCGGCGATGTGGGCGCGGAAGCTCCGCGCCTGCGCTTCGGGCGCGCTGTGCTTGTAGAAATAGTCGAGGCCGGTTTCGCCGATGCCGACGACCTTCGGATGCGCGGCGAGTTCGAGGAGCGGGGCAGGGTCCCCTACCCCTTCTTTCTCCGCCTCGTGCGGGTGGACGCCGACCGAGCACCAGATCGCGGAGTCGCTTTCCGCAATCGCGCGCACTTCGGCGAATTTCGAAAGACGCGTGCCGATCGTCACCATCACGCCGACGCCGGCATTGCGCGCGCGCGCGAGGATGTCGGCGCGGTCGGGCGCGAAATCGGGAAAATCGAGATGGCAATGGCTGTCGACGAGCATCAGACGTCCCGGTAGAGGTCCGTGCTGAGATACTTTATGCCGGTGTCGCACAGCACGCTGACCACGGTGGCGCCCGGCCCCAGCTTTTCCGCGACCTTCAGCGCGGCGACGAGGTTGGCGCCGGTCGAGGTGCCGGCAAACAGGCCCTCCTCGCGCGCCAGCCGCCGCGACATCGCCATGGCCTCGGCGGTCGAGACTTGCGCGATCTCGTCGATGGCTTCGGGTTTCCACAGCGGAACGACGAACCCCGCCCCGACCCCTTCGATCTTGTGGCTGCCGGTCTTGCCGCCCGACAGCACCGCCGATTCGGCCGGCTCCACGGCCACGATGCGCACGCCGGGCTTGTGCTGGCGCAGCCGCTCGCCGGTGCCGCGCACCGAGGCTGCCGTGCCGACGCTCTGCACGAACGCATCGACCGCGCCGCCGGTCTGCTCCCAGATCTCGTCGGCCAACTTCGTGTAGGCCGCGAGCTGATCGGCGTTCTTGAGCTGATCGGTCCAGAAGCTGCCCTTGCGCTCCTGGATCTGCCGCGCGGCCTCGATCATGTTGCGCGTCAGCGCCGCATCCATGCCGCCGCTCACGCTCTTGATCAAGGTCAGCGTGGCCCCGAGCGCCTTCGTGTGGTTGCGCTTCTCGGCGCTGAACGCGTCCGACGTCACGATATCGAGCGGATAGCCCTTCACCGCGCAGATCAGCGACAGCGACACGCCGGTGCTGCCGCCGGTGTATTCGACCACGCCGCCGCCGGGCTTCAGGCGCCCGTCCTTCTCGGCCGCCTCGATCATGGCCAGCGCCATGCGATCCTTCATGCTGCCGGTCGGGTTCTCGCTCTCGAGCTTCAGCAGGATGCGCGCCCCATTCGCGGGCACGAGCTTGCGGAGCCCGATCAGCGGCGTTCCGCCGATCCGCTCGAGGATCGAGGCATGGATCGAACGCGGCATGCTCACCCCGCCGCCGCGCCCGGCTCTGCCGGCACGTAGCGCGGAAACACTCCCTGCGGCGCCGGCAGCTTCGTGCCCGCCGCGATCGGTGTCGCGATGTCGGCGAAGGCGCGATTCTCCGCGGGCACGGCGAGCTGGTCAAGCAGCTTGGCACCCGCGCCCGGCATCACCGGCTGGATGTAGATCGCAAGCTGGCGGATCGTTTCGATGCACACGTAGAGCACGGTCGCCATGCGCGCCGGATCGGTCTTGCGCAGCGACCACGGCGCCTGCTTGTCGACATAGCGATTTGCCTCGGCGACGACGCGCCAGATCGCCTCGAGCATCCGGTGGATCGCGAAGTTCTCCATCTCGGCGCGGATCGCGGGCAGCACATCGCGCGCCGCCTTGAGCAGCGCCTCGTCCTCGGCCGTGAACGCACCCGGCGGCGGCACGGCCGCGCCCGCGTTCTTGGCGACGAAAGACAGCACGCGCTGCGCGAGATTGCCGAGATCGTTGGCAAGATCGCCGTTGATGCGGTGGACGATGACATCGGTCGAGATATCGCCGTCGCTGCCGTAGGGCACTTCGCGCATCAGGAAATAGCGCATCGGGTCGAGCCCGAACTCGGCCTTCATCTCCGCCGGCGCCAGCACGTTGCCGACCGACTTGGACATCTTCTGGCCCTTGATGTTCAGGAAGCCGTGGCCGAATACGCGCTTCGGCAGCGGGACACCCGCCGACATCAGGAAGGCCGGCCAATAGACCGTGTGGAAGCGCACGATGTCCTTGCCGATGATGTGCACATCGGCGGGCCACCATTTCTGGAATGCGCGCGAATCGACGTCCGGATAGCCGACGGCGGTGATGTAGTTGGTCAGCGCGTCGAGCCACACATACATGATGTGCGTCTCGTCGCCCGGCACCGGCACGCCCCATTTGAAGCTCGTGCGCGAGACCGACAGGTCCGTGAGGCCCTGCTTGACGAAGCTCACGATCTCGTTGCGCCGGTGCGGCGGCGAGATGAAATCGGGCTGCTGCTCGTAGAGCGCCAGCAGCTTGTCCTGATAGGCCGAGAGCCTGAAGAAGTAGCTAGGCTCCTCGACCCAATCGACCTCGGTGCCGGTCGGCTTCGCGTAGCGCTTGCCGTCGCGAACTTCCGTTTCTTCCTCGCCGAAGAACGCCTCGTCACGCACGGAGTACCAGCCGGCATATTTGCCGAGGTAGATGTCGCCTTTGGCCTTCAGCTTTTCCCAGATCGCCTGCGAGGCTCGGTAATGCTTCGGCTCGGTGGTGCGGATGAAGTCGTCATTGGAGACGCCGAGCTCGCGATCCATCTGCTGGAACAGCGCGGAGATCTCGTCGCAGAACTCCTTCGGTGCCTTGCCGGCCTTCTGGGCGGAGCGCTCGACCTTCTGGCCGTGCTCGTCGGTGCCCGTGAGGAAGTGGACGTCGTAGCCGTCGAGGCGCTTGAAGCGCGCGATCACGTCGGTCGAGATCGCCTCGTAGGCGTGACCGAGATGTGGCGGGCCGTTCACATAGGAAATGGCCGTCGTGATGTAGAAGGTCTTGGGCGCGGTCATGGGGGGCTGCGGGCGGACGAGAGCGTGAAATGGGCCTGCGCGGCCCGCACGGCAATGGCTCAGGCCGCGCGCGCCGTGGCTTGGATGTCGTAAAAGATTTCGAGCAGCGCTTGTTTGCGATCGAGGGTCTTGTCCTCGGCCCGCTCGAACAGGCGCGCCGTGTTTTCCCATAGCCGCGCCCAGCGATCAAGGCCACCAGGTGCTGCACTTGCAGCACCGGCCTTGATGCGCTCGGCCAGCCACCACAGCAGCAGATCGCGCAGCGACCCGACGGCATCTTCGCCGGCTCGTGCGGTCTTCTCGGCGAAGCGGTCGAGCGCCAGACCGTCCAACTGCGGCAGCCGGGCGAGCACTGCCTGCATCTCGTGCAACAGTTCGAGGCCGCCGGCGGCCGCGAGCGCCAGCGCACGGCCGGGGCTGCCTTCGGAGAGCGTTGCGAGTTCGGCCAGATCGGCGCGCGGAAGCTCGGGCATCGCCTTGGACACGATCGCTTCGACGCTCGGCGTCTCGAGCGGCTGCAACACGAGCCGCTGGCAGCGCGACCGGATCGTCGGCAGCGCGCGGCTGATCGCGTGATTGACCATCAGGAAGAGACCGCGCGAGGGCGGCTCCTCGAGCGCTTTCAAGAGCGCGTTCGCCGTGGCCGTGCCGAGGTCGTCGACCGGATCGACGATGACGATGCGCCATCCGCCGAGCGCCGGCGTGTGATGCAGGAACTTGATCGCCTCGCGCGCCTGCTCGACGACGATTTCGGTCCGCATCTTGCCGGTCTTCTCGTTGATCTCCCTTTTCAGCACCCGCAAATCGGGATGGCCGCGGCTGGCCACCATGCGGAAAATCGGGTGCTCGGGCGCCACGTGGAGGGTTTCGCCCGGCTGGCGGGCGCCGCCGGCGAAGATCCAGCGCGCGAGACGGAAGGCGAGCGTGGACTTGCCGATGCCGGGCGGCCCGGTGATCAGCCAGGCATGGTGCATGCGCCCCGAGCGGAACGATCGCGCAAGCTGCGCCTCGGCCACCGCGTGGCCGACGAGATCGGGATTCTCGCGCGGCGGAATTCCGTGCGGTACCTCTTCTTCGTCGTCGCCGCGTGCCATCAGTCGAGTTCTCCCGGGAAGTGCACGCGCAGCGCCGACAATACGGCCGCCGCCACCACTTCTACCGGCTTCGACGAATCGATCACGGTGATGCGCTCCGGGGCGCCGCGCGCGATGGCGAGGAAGCCGTCATGGACGCGCGCGTGAAACGCAGCGCCCATGCTTTCGTAGCGGCCATCGGTCCCCGCGGCGGCGGTGTTGCGCTTGCCGGCGCGCTCCAGGCCCAGCGCCACCGGAACTTCGAAGAGCAGCGTGAGGCCCGGCGCGAAATCGCCGAGCACCAGCTTGCGCAGCAGTTCGATCGGCTCCACGCCAAGCCTGTGGCCGTAGCCCTGATAGGCCATCGTCGAATCGGTGAAGCGGTCCGAAACCACCCAAGCGCCGCGCGCCAGCGCTGGTTGGATGATCTTGGTCACGTGATCGCGCCGCGCCGCGAAATGCAACAAGGCCTCGGTCATCGGCTGCCAGCGCGCGGCCTCGCCCTGCACGAGCAGCTTGCGGATCTCCTCGGCGCCCGGCGTGCCGCCCGGCTCGCGCGTGAGCACGACCTCCCGGCCCCGCTCCGTCAGCCAGTCCGCGAGCCGGCGCGCATGGCTGGTCTTCCCGCTCCCCTCGCCGCCCTCGAACGTGATGAACCGTGCCCGCGCCATGCCGAGTGTCTAGCACGGCAAGATGGTCAGCGCGAAAGCCGCGCGAATCCCCAATCGAGCAGGCGGCGTGCCTCGGCCGCGCGCGCCTCTTCGCTCGGCATTCCGTTGATGACGAGGATGAGACGCTTGCCGTTCCGCATGGCAGAAGCAGCGATGCCATAGCCGCCGGCCGCGGTCATGCCGGTCTTGATGCCGTCGGCGCCGGCATAGCTGCCGAGCAGCGGGTTGCGATTGGC
>CAYZSG010000040.1:0-28691 GCA_964481045.1 uncultured Candidatus Odyssella sp.
TCGCCCTCGCCGAGCTTGAGGGCCTGCACTTCCTTCGCAAAAGACCGTTCCGCCATCGCCTGTTCGCTCCCACCATGGCAAAGGGCCGCCGCCAGCCCGGTCGCGCGGGCCGGCGGCAGGCCGGCATTCACGGGATTGATTCTGGGCCTAATGCGCCGTTTTGCAAGGCGAAAGGCCGCATGCCGCATCGGCGCCGCCATGCGCGGCGCGCTGCCTCAAGCCCATGCACGAATTGGATATTCCATGCAGCCTGGCGGCGAATCATGCAACGGCAAAGATCGGATGGCACCGCAGGCCGCCCCGGCGCAGAGTGGCGTCATGTCGAATCGAAGCCTCTTCCGCGTGAACGATCGCGTCGGCGCCCTCGACTGGTCCGGCATGGCCGCCCAGCTCGACGCGCGCGGTCATGCGACCACCGGCCCGCTGCTCTCGCCCGCCGAATGCCAGGGGCTCGCGGCGCTCTATGCGGGTGACGCGGGGTTCCGCAGCCGCGTGGTCATGGCGCGCCACGGCTTCGGCCAGGGCGAATATCGGTATTTCTCCTATCCGCTGCCTTCGCTCGTGGCCGGGCTCCGCGCGGCGCTCTATCCGCGGCTCGCGTCGGTGGCGCGGCGCTGGTGCACGGCGATGGGGCGCAAGCCCGACCTGCCGGACACGCTCGACGGCTACCTCGCGCGCTGCCACGCCGCCGGGCAAACCCGGCCCACGCCGCTGCTACTGCGCTACGGCCCCGGCGACTACAATTGCCTGCACCAGGACCTCTACGGCGACCTCGCCTTCCCGCTCCAGGCCACGATCCTGCTCTCGGCGCCAGGCGAGGACTTCGAGGGCGGCGAGTTCGTCCTCGTCGAGCAGCGCCCGCGCATGCAATCGCGCCCCGAAGTGGTTCCGCTCCGGCAAGGCGAGGCGGTGATCTTTGCCGTCAACGAGCGCCCGGTCCAAGGCAAGCGCGGCACATACCGCGTGAAGATGCGCCACGGCGTGAGCCGCCTGCGCAGCGGCGCGCGCTTCACGCTCGGCATCATCTTCCACGACGCGAAGTAGTGGCTACTCGATCACGATATCGGCGCGGGCCTGCACGTCGGCGGCGATCGTGACGCCGAGCATGCGCGCGACCTTGAGGTTGAGCGCAAGCTCGAAATGCGTCGGCAGCTCCACCGGCAGCTCGCCCGCCGGCGTGCCGGCGAAGATTCGCGCGGCGTAATAGGCCAGCCGCCGGCGCATCTCCGTGCGGTTCGGGCCATAGCCGATCATGCACCCCATCTCCGCCATGTCCGCCCATTCGCAGATGCTGGGAAGTTTCGCCTCGAGGGCCAGCGCCGCGAGTCGCCTGCCATCGCGGTAGAACGTGGCGTTCGCGCCGATCACGACCGCTTCGGCGCCAGCGCCGCGCATCCTGCCGAAAGCGGGCGCATACTCCGCGGGCTGGCCGGCGTCGACAACGTGCAAAGTGAGCTTGGCGTCGGCCGCGACATTGCGCATCGCGCGTTCGCTGGCATCGCGCTGCGGCGTCATCGGCAACAAGACAGAAAAGCGCCGGGCCACGGGCAGGGCCTGCTTGAGCAGATCGAGGCGCTTGGCGTCGAGCTGCGCCGCCAGGATCACGACTCCGGTGACGTTGCCGCCCGGCCGCGTCTGGCTTGCGGCCATGCCCAAGAACACGATGTCCGGCCCGAAGGAAATGATCGGGATCGTTTTCGTGGCGGCGGCCGCCGCGCGGACCGCGTCGGGGCCGATCGCGATGATCGCATCGGGCTTGGACCGCAGCATGTCTTCCATCAGGCGCGGCAGCGCGGCCGAATCGCCCCACCACTCGCTGTTGACGAGATTGCGGCCCTCGACGAACCCCAGCTTGGCCAATTCCGGGAACGTCGCCCTGCGCGTTTCGTCCATCGAAACTTTCGACGGCGCGACATGCGCGAGCCGATAGATACGCTCGCCGGTCTGCGCCGCGCTCGGCGGAGCGGACAGCAACAGCACGATGAGAAAGACGAGCCACCGCATGCGATCCTCGGCACCGCGTGGCGGCACGCCGCCGCCGGTCCGAGGTCGTATCACAGTTTTCACGGTTTCCCCCGTGTCGCGACGCGGCGCGGCGTGACGCGAAACGACTCGCCGGCTGCCGCAGGCAAACCTTCGCCGCGCGCCCCTTGAAAAGAACAAATCAAGAACTATATCCCACCCGTTTGCCCTCTCGCGTCGCGCGAGGCGCCGTGTCGAAGGCGATGATGAGAAATGGCGCCGCGCACGATGAGAAATGCCGCTGCGAGGATACGAAAATGATGAGAGATGCCAAGGGATGATGAGAAAAGACCAGCGCGCATCTCTTCCGCCCGCCGATGCACCGCAAATGCACGGCGGATGCCCGCGAAAGACTACAAAAGCCTACATTTGCCTACGCTAGCGGGGGGAGGGGGTGCGGCGGCAAGGCGTTGCGGGCCGCGCGCCCGCCCGCATAATCGGACGCACGAAGAAGAACCGGAGGATACGCCTTGAACGTCGCCGCCTTGCTGCACCGCAGCGCCTTGCTCTGGCCGGAGCGCCCTGCCCTCGCCCTCGGCACGCGGACGGTCGCCACCTATCGCGACCTCGCGCGCCAGGCCGCAAGCCTCGCGCGGCAACTGCGCGAGCGCTTCGGCCTCGCGCCCGGCGACCGCGCCGCGATCGTGATGACGAACTGCCCCGAATACATGATCGCGAAATACGCGCTGTGGCAGGCCGGGGTTTGCGCGGTGCCGGCCAATGCGAAGCTGCACCGCAAGGAATTCCAGTTCATCCTCGAGAACTCCGGCGCCAAGGCGCTGTTCGTGAACGCGGCGATGGAAACCGCGCTCGCCGGCATCGAGCGCGAGGTGCCGGGCCTCGCGCATGTGATCTCCGTGTCGTCGAGGGAGTGGGCGAAGCTGCTCCAAGGCGATCCGCTCGCGATGGCCGAGGTGGCGCCCGAAGATCCGGCGTGGCTTTTCTACACGAGCGGCACGACCGGACGCCCCAAGGGTGCCACGCTCACGCACCGCAATCTCGTCGCGATGACGATGAACTATTTCGCCGACGTGGATTCGATCGCGCCGGCGGACTGCATCATCCATTCGGCGCCGATGTCGCACGGCTCGGGCATCTACGGCATTCCGCATGTGGCGCGCGGCGCCTGCCAGGTGACGCCCGAAAGCGGGCATTTCGATCCGGCCGAGACGGTCGATCTCGTCAACCGCCTTCCGGGCGCGACCTTCTTCTTCGCGCCGACCATGGTGGTTCGCCTGCTGCAAAGCCCAGCGCTCGCTGCGCTGAACCTCGCGAACCTGAAGACGATCGTCTATGGCGGCGGGCCGATGTATGTCGAGGATCTCGTGAAGGGCCTCGAGCGGCTCGGTCCGAAATTCGTGCAGATCTACGGCCAGGGTGAAGCGCCGATGACGATCACCGGCCTTTCGCGCGAGCAGCACACGGAGACGCAGCACCCGCGCTATTTGGAGCGGCTCGGCTCGGCCGGCGTCGCGCGCACCGACGTTGAGGTGAAGGTGTTCGACGCCGAGGACCGCGAAGTGCCGCCGGGCGAAATCGGCGAGATCGTCTGCCGCGGCGACGTGGTGATGAAGGGCTATTGGGAGAATCCCGAAGCCACCGCGAAGGCGCTCAAGGGCGGCTGGCTGCACACCGGCGACATGGGCAGCTTCGATGCGGACGGATTCCTCACGCTCAAGGACCGCTCGAAGGACATGATCATCTCGGGCGGCTCCAACATCTATCCGCGCGAGATCGAGGAGGTGCTGCTGAAGCACCCCGCCGTGCTCGAATGCTCGGTGATCGGCCGCCCGCATCCGGATTGGGGCGAAGAGGTGCTGGCCTATGTCGTCGCCCGGCCCGGCACGAAGCTCGACGGCACGGCGCTCGACCAGCTCTGCCTCGACAACATCGCCCGCTTCAAGCGCCCCAAGGGCTACCGCTTCGTCGAGGCGCTGCCGAAGAACAACTACGGCAAGGTCCTCAAGACCGAACTGCGCGAATGGGCGAAGAAGGAGCCGGCGTGAACGAAAGTTCGAACCACGGAGGCACGGAGACACGGAGAAGAATGGGACGCGCGCCGTTGGCGCGCGCGAAAAATCCTCCGTGTCTCCGTGCCTCCGTGGTTTGCTTTCCCCCGCGGCCGAGAGAATCGCTCCACGGCGCAGGCGTCGCCTCAGGGCGGCGCGCAGTCGCCTTCGGTCACGCCGCCGTACCAGTCGAGGCGGAGTTTCAGGCGGTGGTGCGGCGGGCGGGAGCGGGAGAAATCGCCGCGATCGGCGAGCTCGAGCACCCACGGCGCGCGGCAGAACCGGGCCACGAAAGCGCGCCAGTTCGCGCGCTCGTACGGCTTCCAACCCTGCGCCCCGAGCCGTGGCCCGTACCACGCGAGCGCTTCGGCAAAGCTGCCCGGCACCGTGTATTCGCGCTCGACCCACACGGTGACGCCGCGCCGGTGCGTGAATCCCTCCATGAGATCGCCGCGCGGCTCGGCGCCGGGCGGTCGCGGCACGCTCGCGAACAGCGGCAGGATCTCGCGCTGGATGTCCTCGACGCGCTCGGCGGGGCGCGGCGCGCCGCTCAGGCGATAGTAGAGCGGAACGGCGACGGCCATCGCCGCGCCGCCCAGCACGATCGCGAGGATCACGATGAGGCCGCCGCGCCGAGTCTTGATCGTCAGCTTCGCCATGCGCCGATCTGAATCCAAAATGCGAGAATAAGGAACAGCGAAATGCGCCCCGTCTCGATCATCGGCATCGGATCCACGCGCTTCGGCCGCCACAAGGAAACACCGCTCGATGCGCTCGCCGTTTCGGCCTGCCGCGACGCGCTCGCGGACGCAGGCGTGGGCGCGCCCGATATCGGCGCGCTCTATCTCGGCAATTTCATCGGCGGCGTGCTGTCGGGCCAGGAGGTGCTGGCCGGCCTCGTCGGGCACCAGCTCGGGCTACCGCTTTCGGCGCCGTGCTCGAAGGTGGAAGGCGCCTGCGCCTCGGGCGGCATCGCGTTCCGCCAGGCGTGGATGAGCGTCGCGTCGGGCTTGTGCGATTTCGCGATCGCGGCCGGAGTCGAGAAGATGTCGCATGCCGGCACCGCGCGCGTCACCGAGGCGCTCAATTGCGCGATGGATCAGCAGCGCGACGGGCCGACCGGGCTTTCTTTCCCCGGCTATTTCGGCATGGCCGCGCGAGTCTATGGCGAGGCGCACGCCGATTGGCGCGCGCACCTCACCGCCGTCACGCGCAAGAACAAGGCCAATGGGCTCCGCAATCCGCTGGCGCAGATGGGCGAAGACGTGAGCGCCGAAACGGTCGAGCATTCGCCGCTCGTCGCCGATCCGCTGCGCCTTTACGATTGCTGCCCGATCAGCGACGGCGCGGCCGCGATCGTGATCGCGGCCGACGACGCGGTGAAGGAACGGCTCTCACGCGCCGGCGCGAAAGCGCCGATCCGCGTGGCCGCCACCGTGCAGACGCGCGGTGCGCCCGACGTGGCCAGCATCAAGAACCTGTTGAGCTTCGAGGCGACGGTGGAGGCCGCGCGGCAGGCCTATCGCGTTTCCGGCCTCTCGCCGGCCGACATCGACTTCGTCGAACTGCACGACTGCTTCTCGCTGACCGAGATCCTCGACGCCGAAGATCTCGGCGTCGTGCCGCGCGGGCATGCCGGCGCGTGGACGCGCGAAGGCCGCACGCGGCCGGACGGCGACATGCCGATCAATGTCTCGGGCGGCCTGCTCGCGAAGGGCCATCCGGTCGGCGCCACCGGCGTCGGCCAGCTCTACGAGGCCGTGCGCCAGTTGCGCGGCGAGCACGCCAATCCGGTGAAAGATGCCGGCATCGGCATGACGCACAATCTCGGCGGCGCCGGTGTCGTCTGCACCGTCTCGATCCTGAAGCGCGCCGATGCCTGACACATCGCTCCAGCCCGGCGCGCGCGGCACGCTCGTGAGCTTCACCGTGATCCGCAAGGCACCGGCCGCGTTCGCCGACGAGCCGATCTATGCGGTCGCGATCGTCGATGTCGGGGCCTCCGCGGGCGGCAGCGCGCGCCGCGTGATCGGCCGCATATCGCCGTTCGACCCGCCGCCCCGGCTCGGCGCCGCGGTCTCGCTCGCGCGTTTCGCGAAGGGCATTCCCGTGTTCGCGCCCGATGCTCCCTAACCGCTTCTTAACGCCTTTTCGCGTGAAGTGCCGGCTGGCGAAAGCGGCCGGGACTTTGGGGTGGCCGCCGCGCCGCGCAACGAAAAGAAGGCGCCAGGATGACCACGCACGCCGCGGCCGTTCGCACCGCGCCGCCGCCCGCGCCGAACCGGCGCCTGCCGCTGTTTCCGGCGGCGGCCGCGACGGTCGCGCTGCTGCTCGCCGCCGCCGCGCTGGTCGGCTACGCGTTCGAGGTCGAGTTCCTGCGCCGAATCGGGCCGTTCGGCGCCGCGGTGAACCCGCTCGCCGCCGCGGCGCTGCTGCTCGCGGCGCTCACCGCCCTGCCGCTCGAGACGCGCACCGCGCAGCAATGGCAGCTCGGCGCCTCCGCGTTCCTCGTGCTCGTCTCGCTGCTGGTGCTCGCCGATCACGCGTTCGGCGGCTCGATCAACGCATCGAGCTTCTTCTTCCGGGCGACGGTCGCCGCCGATCTCGCCGAGGGCAAGCGCAACGTGTTCGGCGCCTCGACGGCGCTGTGCCTGATCCTGCTGGCCGGCGCGCAGGCGCTGCGCATGCGCGGCCTCGTGCAGCCCGCGCAGACCGTGGCGCTGCTCGTGCTCGTTCCGCCGTTCATTTCGCTGATCGGCCTCGTCTATGGCCGCTCGGCGCTCACCGCCGCCATGCCGGCGCAAGCGGCGCTGACGATCGTGGCGCTGGCGGCCGCGCTGCTCGGGCGCGATCCGCGATTGGGCCTCGTGAGCGTGTTCGTCAATCGCCGCACGTCGGGCATGCTCGCCCGGGTCGTGCTGCCCGCCGCGATCGCGATCCCGTTCCTGCTCGACTGGATCTTCCTCGCCGCGCAGCGCTGGGGCGTGATGGCGTTCGAGACGAGCCTTTCGCTCTATCTCGGCACCGGCATCGCGGTGAGCGTCGGGCTCCTGATCTACGCGCTCTCCGAGATCGACCGCATCGACCGGCGCCGGCGCCGTGCCGAATGGCGCCTCTCGTTCGAGGCGGATCACGATCCGCTCACCGGCGCGCTCAACCGCAAATCCTTCTTCGCGGCGATCGATTCGGCGCTGGCCGCGCGCAATCCGCTGATCCTGCTGCACGTCGACCTCGACGATTTCGATTCGGTGAACGACAAGCTCGGCCAGGCCGCCGGCGACGACGTGCTGCGCTACACGGTGCAGCGCCTGCTCGGCATCCTGCGCCCCTCCGATCTCGTGGCGCGGATGGGCGACGACGAGTTCGGCATCCTCATTCCCGGCAGCGGCACGCGGCTCGCGCGCGAGATCGGCGAGCGCGTGCAATCGGCGCTCGGCCGGCCCTTCGCGATCGACATGGAGCGGGCGCTCGTCGGCAGCTCGATCGGCGCCGTGGCCTGCGATCCGGCCGCGCGGCCCACGACGAGCGCGGAATTCGTGAAGCAGGCGGAAGATGCGCTCTCGGCCGCCAAGGCCGCCGGTGGCGGACGCATGGAAGTGCGCGCGGCCGTCTGAGACGCGGCGCGCAAGGCCATTGCGCCGGGTTCGCGCGCTGCGCCAAGGTTGCGCCATGAGCAAGCCAGCGCCGCCCGATCTCGTCCTCCGCACGTGGCCGGAAGTCGAGACCTATCTCGCCGCGTCGAAGGGCATCATCGTTCCGTCGGGCTCGGTGGAGCAGCACGGAACCGCCGGCCTGCTCGGCACCGACGCGCTCTGCGCCGAAGCCGTCGCGCGCCGCGCCGCGGAAACCGCCGGCGCGCTGATGGGCCCGCCGATCGCGCTCGGCATGGCGCAGTTCAACCTCGGCTTTCCCGGCACGCTCACGCTGCGCCCAACGACCTTGATCGCGCTCGTCGTTGACTACGTCTCGTCGCTGGCGCGCGCCGGTTTCGAGCGCATCTACTTCGTGAACGGGCACGGCGGCAACGTCGCGCCGATCCGCAGCGCGTTCCAGGAGATCTACGCCGCGCGCAGCCTGCATCCCGGCGAGTGCGACCGCCCGCTGTTCCTGCGCCTCGTGAACTGGTGGGACGTCGCGCCCGCCGACGCGCTGCGGAAAAGGCTTTACGCCGCGGCGGAGGGGTATCACGCGACGCCGAGCGAGATCGCGATCACCGCGGCGCTCTATCCCGACCGCGTGAACCCCGCCGCGTTCGGCGCCGCGCCGCCGGCGCAGGCGGAGAGCGCGTTGATCCAGCACGGCGGCGATCCCTATTTCGACGCGGCCGATCATCGCCGCCGCTATCCCGACGGCCGCGTGCGTTCCGATCCTTCGCGCGCGACGGAAGCCGACGGCGCGGCATTGCTCGCTGCGGCCGCCGAAGGAGTCGCCGCCGATTACCGCGCGTTCCTTACCGCGGCGTAGCGTGATGTCAGCGGCTGATCTTGGTCGCGATCCACGCCTCGACCGCGCGCGGATAGGCGCTCATCACCTTCCGCACCGCGGGCACCGCATCGAGCGCTGCGCGCCAGCGGCGGATGACGGGATCATATTCAAGTACCGGCCCGCCGAGCGCCGCCGCGAGCCGGTCGGCCAGATAAAAAGTCGGCGCCCAGCCGCAATCGCCGAGGCCGAACGCAATTCCCGCCGCGAACGGCGCGGGCGCGATCAGCGCGGGCAAAGCAGCGATCGCATCGCGCAGAGTGCCGAGCGCGCTGTCCGCGCCGTGCGCCGCGCCGATGAATGGAAACAGCGCGCGCACGCGCGGCTCGATGCGGAGGTCGTGGATGCGCGCGGCATAGCGCGCGCGGGCGCGGGCGCGCGGGTCGGCCGGCAGCAGCGGCGGCCCTTTCCGCGTCTCCTCGACGTACTCGATGATCGCGTCGCTCTCGCTCAGCACGAAGCCGCCGTCGTCGATAGCGGGCAGCGTTCCCGCCGGCACGATCGCGCGATATTCCGGCGAACGATACGTTCCGCCCGGCGGCATGCGGCGCTCGTGCGGCACGCCCTTATGCTCGAGCGCGATGGCCACCTTGGCACTGTAGAGCGAGACGTCGGTGGCGTAGAGCACGATCATTTGTGCACCTGTCCGAGCCGCTTTTCGAGCCGGCGCACGAGCCACGACGCGACGAGGATGAGCAGCAGGTATTCGACGACGAGGAACGTGTAGATCTCGAGCGGCCGGTATTCGGTCACGGTCAGCTCGTTCGCGCGCCGCGTCAGCTCCTCGAATCCGATGACCGACAGGATCGACGACATCTTGAGCATGTAGACGAACTGGTTGCCGAGCGCCGGCAGCACGCGCCGGATCGCCTGCGGCAGGACGATGAACCGCATCGTCTGCCAGCCCGTGAGGCCGACGCTCTTCGCGGCCTCGATCTGGCCCTTCTCGACCGACTGGATGCCGGCGCGGAAGATCTCGGCCTCGAACGCGCTGTCGCTCAGCGCCAGCGCGATCACGCCAGAAAGGAAGATGCCGAACTGCAGGCCGAACATCACCGGCAGGCCGTAATAGACCCACAGCACCATGACGAGCATCGGCACCGCGCGCACGACCTCGACATAGCCGCGGTTGAACGCGCGCAGCCCGCGGTTTCGCGCGAAGCCGGCCAGCGAAACGGCCGCGCCGATCACGACCGAGCAAACGATCGCCACCGCCGACACGGAGATCGTGGCGCCGAGCCCCGCGATGAGGAAGCCGAGATGCGTTCGCCCCTGCGGCGTGAAGGGCGAGATGATATACCAGCCCCACGTGTAGCCCTTGCCGCTCTCGCCGCAGGCGGCGAGAGCGAGAGCGGCAAGCACGAGGATGAGCGCGGCCGCCGCGGCGCGGCGCTTCGTCATGCGCCGCGCCGCGGCTCCGGCCTATTTGCCGTCACCGCCGAACCACATCTTCTCGAGCGCTTCGAAGAAGCCTTCCGACTTCTTGAGATAAATCCACGTATCGACGTAGTTGAGCCACGTCGGATCGCCCTGCGCGACGATGTAGCCGAACGGCCGCTTGTTGCGCGCCGCCTCGAGCGGCATGTGGCCGAGCGCCGCGTAGCGCGCGACGATGCCCTGCGCGTCGATCGAGCTCGTGATCGTCACGTCGGCGCGGCCGGCGAGCACTTCCTGGAAGCCGCTGGCGGGCGGCTGCACGGACTTGACCGTGGCCTTCGGGAAGTGCTGCTTCGCCTGCTGCTCGAACACGGTGCCGAGCACGACGGCGATGGTGACGCCGGCCTGGTTGATGTCTTCCCAGCTCTTGAACTTGCCGGCGGCGCTCTTCTGGAATACGGGCACCGTTCCCGTCTCGATGTACGGCACCGTGTAGGCGACCGTCTTGGCGCGGCCCGTGTGCATCGACGAGCCGCCCATGAAGATGTCGTAGCGGCCCGCCGTGATGCCGGCGACGAGCGTCGGCCAATCGGTCGGCACGAGCTCGAGCTTCACGCCAAGCGCCTTCGCGAGATCCTCGGCCGCGTCGATCTCGTAGCCCTTGAAGCTCTTCGTGGCCGGATCGCGGATCGACATCGGGTTGAAGTCGCCGGTGGTGCCAACCTTGAGCGTGCCCCGCTCGACGATCTGCATCAGGCGCGACTTGTCCTGCGCCTGAGCGGGCGCCGCGACGGCGTATGCCGCGACGGCGAGAAACAGCAGTTTTACGAAACGCATGAGACTCCCTCCTCCAGAGATACGCGAAGCTACGCCCGCGCGGGCGCAGCCTTTTCCTTGCGATAGGCGAATGCGGCGTCGAACTTCGAAAGCACGTGCGCGCCGCAGGTGGTCGGCGGATAGCGCGGCGCTTCGCCGGCCACGAGGCACGACGGGATCGCCGCGACGTCGGCATCGAAATCGGGATCGTAGAACACGGCCAGCGAATAGCGGTCGCGGCCCGAGCGGTTGACGACGCGGTGCGGCGTGGAGCGGAACAGGTCGTTCGTCCAGCGCGCGAGCAGGTCGCCGATGTTCACGACGAGCGTGCCCGGAATCGGCGGCGCCTCGATCCATTCGCCGGCGCGATTGCGCGCCTGGAGTCCGCCGCTGTCGTCCTGGCAGACGAAGGTGATGCAGCCGTAATCTGTGTGCGTGCCGACGCCGAACTGTTCCTTGCCGAGATCGGGCGGCTGCGGCGGATAGTGGACGAGCGAGCCGCGCGCCAGCGGCTTCGTGTAGCGCTCGGCGAAGAAACGTTCGGAGAGGCCGAGCGAAACCGCGACACCGCGCAGCACGATCTGTCCGACGCGATCGATCTCCGCGTAGTAGCGGTCGAACGCCCGCTTCATCTCGGGCAGATCGGCCGGCCAGCGATTGGGGCCCATCAGCGGCTTGCCGGCACGCACGTCGGGATCGTCTTCGCCGAGATCGACGCCGTAAACGAAGCTCTCTTTGAGATCGGGTCGCGCGCCGTCATACATCTTGGCGTCGCCCATGCGGATGTAGCCGCGATGCCGGGGATCGACCGCGACCGCGAGCTTCCGCTCGAGCGGCAGCGCGAAAAAGCGATGCGCGGCGGCGAAGGCCGCGTCGATCGTGGCGGCCGGAATGCCGTGGCGCGTGACGTAGAAAAAGCCGACCTCGGTCGACGCGCGACGTATCAGTTGCGCAACATGCGCCAAGCCGGCCGCGCCGCTTTCAGCGGGCGCGAGATCGATTACCGGAATCTCGCGGAAATCGACGGCGCGTGCGGTTGCGTAGGACATCAGCGATATCCGGCGACGGCGATATCGGCGCTTTCCGGCGGCGAAAGGCCGAGCGTGTCGCCCGCCGTCGTGACGCCGAGGCCGTTGAGCAGGCGGTTCGAGTAGTTGAAGTAGGCGCAGACCTGATTCGCCTCGAGGATCTCGCCGTCGCTGGCGCCCGCCCCGCGCAGCGCGTCGATATCCGCGCGCGTCATGTCGCGCGGCTCGGCGGTGAGCTTGCGGACATAGCGCAGCAGCGCGAGTTCCTTGCCCTCGAATGCATCTTCGGGTCGGCCGGCGGCGAGTGCCTCGTAGATCGCATCACCGCGCGCCTTGTCGCCGGCGAGCTGGCGCACGAGGCCGGCGAAATGATGCGCGACCGAGTAGTCGCAGCGGTTCACGAGGCCGGTGTAGACGGCCATGCATTCGAGAAACCACACCGGCAGCACGTTGCCCTTGTGGTGCATGACCGATTTGTAGATCGCGAGATGGCCTTCCATCGTGTGCGGGCGCAGCGAATGCACCTTCATCACGTTGTCGATCTGGCCCTGCGGACCCTTCACGCGATCGTAGAGTTCGCGCAGATAGCCTTCCGCCTCGGCGGGCGGGATCATGTGGATCCAGGCGCTCATGCCGCGCCCGCGCCATCGAGGTGCCGGCCGAGCACGCGCTCCACCATCGGCCGGAACGCATCGAGCGGGACGATTTCGTCAGAGGCCGAGACGGCCGCCTGGTCATAGCGTTCGACGAACGTCGCCGTCCATTCGAAGTGCGGGTGCCCGCGCCAGCGCTCGCGCGCGTCGCGATCCACCGTGGGGTGCTCGGGCACGTGGTAGTCGAGGAACACGGGGTGGTGAACGAGCATCCAGCGATTCGCCTCGGAAATGTGCGGGCCGAGTACCATGGCCGCAATGGCGCCGTGCATGTCGCGCGCCAGCGTGAACCCGATGTCGTGCAGCAGCGCCACGACGACGGTTTCCTCGTCGCGGCCGTCGCGCAGCGCGAAGGTCGCGGCCTGGAGGCCGTGACGCTGCATGTTGATCTCGTAGCCGAACGAGGGCTCGCCGCCGAGCGATTCGAAAAGTTCGAGCACGACGCGCGGCTTCTCGCGGACAAGAAGCGCATCGCGCTGGCGATCGAGCGCGATCCAGTCCGCGCGCCCGAAGGCCGACATCGCCCCGGCGCTCGCGCGAAGCCAATCCGGCTCGCCGAGCGGGCTCATCCGGCGAGCGGAGACGTCCCCCTGTCCCATGCCCGCACCATAGCGTCATGTCGCGCGCGAGGAAAAGGCGCAAACGGGCGCCCGCGCGTGCGGCGGCCGTTTGGTGGAACGAAATAAGAAAGCGCCGGAACCGCGGCGGCGCGCGCATGGCACGGCGCTTGCACTTTCGATCAAGCCCCGTTGCGACTCCGCGCGCGGCGGGGCATGCTTTCGTCCTGTTCCGGTGCATTGGGAGGACTGGCCATGCTCACACGCCGCCTTGTTGGCGTCGCTTCCGCAGCCGTGCTCGCGGCGCTCACGTTGCCGACGATCGCTTCCGCTCAGGAGAAGAAGACGATCCGCGCGGTGATGCACGCGCCGCTGCGCATCACCGATCCGATCATCACCACCGCCTACATCATCCGCAATCACGGCTACATGATCTACGACACGCTGTTCGCGATGGACGAGCAGCAGAAGATCCAGCCGCAGATGGTGGAAAAGTACGAGACGAGCGCCGACAAGCTCACCTGGACATTTACGCTGCGCGACGGCCTCAAATGGCACGACGGTGCGGCCGTCACCTCCGACGACGTCATCGCGTCGCTCACGCGCTGGTCCAAGAACGATTCGATGGGACAGGCGCTGGGCGCCGCCACGAAGGAATGGAAGAAGATCGACGACAAGACCTTCCAGCTCGTGCTGAAGGAGCCGTTCGGCCTGGTGCTCGATTCGATCGGCAAGCCGTCGTCGAATACGCCGTTCATCATGCCGAAGCGCGTCGCCGAATCGCCGGCGAACAAGGCCATCGCCGAGCACGCGCCCAAGGACTGGCACATCGGCTCGGGCCCGTTCAAATTCGTGATCGGCGAGTTCCAGCCCGGCACCAAGGTGGTCTACGAGAAGAACGCCGACTACGTGCCGCGCAAGGAAAAGCCCTCGTGGATGGCCGGCGGCAAGGTGGTGAAGGTCGATCGCGTCGAGTGGATCAACGTCGGCGACCCGCAGACCACCGTGAACGCGCTGATCAAGGGCGAAATCGACTACATCGAGCAGCCGGTGCACGACCTGTTCCCGGCGCTCAAGAAATCGCCTGACGTCGTGATTCACGACCAGAACAAGATGGGCCTGATGGGCTGGATGCGGCTCAACTGGCTCGCCCCGCCGTTCGACAACGTGAAGGTGCGGCAGGCGGTCATCATGGCCGTGCAGCAGGAGGACTATCTCGCGGTCCTCGTCGGCGATCCCGAGTACTACAAATACTGCGCCTCGTTCTTCACCTGCGGCACGACCTACGAATCCGCGGCCGGCGCGCCCGACATGAAGAAGCCGAACCTCGAGAAGGCGAAGCAGCTGCTCAAGGAAGGCGGATACAAGGGCGAAGAGATCCTGATCCTGCACCCGACCGACCTGAAGGCGATCACGCCTTATGGACCCGTGACGGAGCAGGCGCTCAAGAAGATCGGCATGAACGCCAAGCTGCTGGCGATGGATTGGGCATCGGTCGTCGCGCGCCGCTCGAAGCAGGACCCGCCGTCGCAGGGCGGCTGGCACATTTTCCACACCTTCTGGGTGGGCGCCGACGTGCTGAACCCGCTCACCAACGCCGGCATCAACGCCAAGGGTCCGAAGGGCGGCTTCTTCGGCTGGCCCGAGGATGCGCAGATCGAGAAGATGCGCGCCGATTTCGTGAAGGAAACCGATCCCGCGAAGCAGAAGGCGATTTCCGAGGCGATTTCCAAGCGCGCCTTCGATCTCGTGATGTACGTTCCGATCGGCCAGATGCAGTTCCCCGCCGCCTATCGCAAGAGCCTCTCGGGCGTGCTCGACGGGCCGGTGCCGGTGTTCTGGAACGTGGAGAAGAAGTGACGGCCCGCGACCGTCGACCGGCAAACAGGGGACAGATGGCGGAGGATGGCGTCTGACATCGATTCTCTGACCCCAGCCCGCTGAAGTGGGCCGTTTCCTCGTCCTGCGGCTGATCGCCACCATTCCCGTGATGGGCGTGGTGGCGATCGTCGTCTTCATCCTCGTGCGGCTCGACCGCGGCAAGGCGGCGGCGCAGCTCTGCGGCGACATCTGCCCGCCCGAGCGCCTGGCCGAGATCATGACCCGCCTCGGCATGGACAAGCCGATGTGGGAGCAGTTCGCGCTGTGGCTCCTGCAGATCGTGCAGGGCGATTTCGGCCGTTCGATCCAGTCGCAGATCCCGGTGATGAAGCTGATCGGCGACCGCGTGGAGCCGACGCTCTCGCTGGCGGCGACGACGTTGCTGTTCTCCGTGCTCGTCGCGGTGCCGATGGGCGTCGTGGCCGCATGGCAGCACGGGCGCTGGCCGGATCGCCTGATCATGATCTTTTCGGTGATCGGCTTCTCGGTGCCCGTGTTCGTGCTCGGCTACGTGCTGATCCTCGTCTTTCCGATCAATCTCGGCTGGCTGCACGTGCAGGGTTTCCAGTCGATCGCCGGCGGGCTTGGCGGATTCCTCTCGCGCATCACGCTGCCGACATTGGCGCTCTCGGTCATCTACATCGCGCTCGTCGCGCGCATCACGCGCACCAGCATGCTGGAGGCGCTGGCGCAGGACTATATCCGCACCGCCTATGCCAAGGGCGCCGCCACGCGCACGGTCCTGATCGCGCACGCGCTGCGCAACGCCGCGGTGCCGATCGTGTCGGTCATCGGCATCGGCCTCGTGCTCCTGATCGGCGGCGTCGTCGTGACCGAGACGGTGTTCAACATTCCGGGCATCGGACGCCTCACCGTCGACGCGATCCTCGGCAGCGACTACCCGATCATCCAGGGCGTTCTGCTCGTCTTCTCGGTGATCTACGTCCTCATCAACCTCGTGATCGACGTGCTCTACACGCTGCTCGATCCGCGGATCCGCTACTGATGAGCGACCGCGTCTCCTCGATGCGCCTGGCGCTGCGCAATCCCGGCGTGCTCGCCGGCGGCGGCATCCTGGTTCTGCTCGTGGCGATGGCGCTGGCGGCGCCGCTGCTGACCGCCTTCGACCCCACCGAGCTCACGCCGCGCTTCCGCCTGCGCGCGCCCGGCGGCGACCACACGCTCGGCACCGACATGGCCGGCCGCGACGTGTGGAGCCGCGTCGCCTATGGCGCGCGCGTCTCGCTGTTCATCGGCTTCGCCGCGGCCGTGCTGGCGCTGTCGGTGGGAACGGTGGTGGGCCTCGTCGCCGGCTATGTGCGCGCGCTCGACGGCTTCCTGATGCGCATCATGGACGGGCTCATGGCGATCCCCGGCATCCTGCTGGCGATCGCGCTCGTCTCGCTTTCGGGCGCCAGCCTCGGCACCGTGATCCTCGCGATCTTCGTGCCGGAGATTCCGCGCGTGGCGCGCCTCGTGCGCAGCATCGTGCTGAGCATCCGCGAAGAGCCGTTCGTCGAGGCCGCGATCGGCCTCGGCACGCCGACGCGGCTCATCCTCTGGCGCCACATCCTGCCGAACACGCTGCCCGCGCTGATCGTGCAGGGCACCTACATCGCCGCCTCGGCGATCCTCATCGAGGCGCTGTTGAGCTTCATCGGCGCCGGGCTTTCGCCGACCCTGCCGACCTGGGGCAACACGATCGCCGAGGGACGCGACGTGTTCCAGCGCGCGCCGTGGATCATCCTGGCACCGGGCGCGTTCCTCGCCGTCACCGTGCTCGCGATCAACGTGATGGGCGACGGCCTGCGCGACACGCTCGACCCGCGCCTCGCCAAGCGCGTCGGCGGGGTCGGATGATGAGCGAGCCGGTTCTCGCAATCGAGCGCCTGTCGGTGTCGCTGCCGCGCGGCGCCGACCGCGCGCATGCGGTGAAAGACCTCTCGCTCCAAGTGCAGCGCGGCGAAGTGGTGTGCATCGTCGGCGAGTCGGGATCCGGCAAATCGGTGACGGCGGCCGCGGTGATGGGGCTGCTGCCGAAGGGCCAGCTGGCGATCACCGCGGGTTCGGTGCGCCTCGTCGGCGAGGATCTCGCGCGCGCGAGCCGCGCGCGCATGCGCGCGCTGCGCGGCAGCCGCATGTCGATGATCTTCCAGGAGCCGATGACGGCGCTCAACCCGGTGCATCCGGTCGGCCGCCAGATCGAGGAGGTGCTGCGCTGCCACCGCTGGAAGGGCGATGCGAAGAAGCGCGTGCTCGACCTGATGGCCGACGCGCACCTGCCCGACCCGGAGAAGATCTATCACGCCTATCCGCACCAACTTTCCGGCGGTCAGCGCCAGCGCGTGATGATCGCGATGGCGCTGATCCTCGAGCCGGCACTGCTGATCGCCGACGAGCCCACGACGGCGCTCGACGTGACGACGCAGGCGCAGATCCTGTCGCTGCTCAAGGATCTCCGCACCGAGCACGGCACCGGCGTTCTCTTCATCACGCATGATTTCGGGGTCGTCGCCGACATCGCCGAGCGCGTCGTCGTGATGAAGGACGGGCTCGTGGTCGAAACCGGCACGGCGGAGGAGGTGCTGCGTCATCCGCGCGAGGACTACACGAAGATGCTGATCGCCGCGGTGCCGAAACTCGTGCCGCGGCCGCCCCGGGCCGCGCAAGGCAAGCGCGTGCTCGAAACCGTCGGCGTCAGCAAGCATTTCGCCGGCGGCGGCATGCTTCAGCCGCGCCGCGAAGTGCGCGCGGTCGACAAGGTCGATCTCACGCTCCAGCGCGGCGAGACGCTCGGCATCGTCGGTGAGTCGGGCTCCGGCAAGTCCACGGTCGCGCGCTGCGTCGCGCGCTTCATCGACCCGACCGGCGGCGCGATCCTGATCGACGGCGAGGACATCGCGGCGCTGCCGCGGCAAAAGCTGCGCGACGTGCGCCGGCGCGTGCAGATGATCTTCCAGGACCCCTATCGCTCGCTCAACCCGCGCCGCACGGTGGGCCAATCGATCATCGAAGGGCCGATGAACTACGGCGTCTCGCGCGCCGAGGCGACGAAGCGCGCGCGCGAGCTGGTCGAAACCGTCGGCATTTCGGGCAATGCGCTCGACCGCTATCCGCATCAGTTCTCGGGCGGGCAGCGCCAGCGCCTCTGCATCGCGCGCGCGCTCGCGATGGAGCCCGAGCTGCTGATCGCCGACGAGGCCGTATCGGCGCTCGACGTCTCGGTGCAGGCGCAGGTGCTCACACTGCTCGAGGACATCCGCGACCGTTTCAACCTTGCCATGCTGTTCATCACGCACGATCTTCGCGTGGCCGCGCGGCTCTGCGACCGCATCGCCGTGATGCAGCGGGGGCGCGTGGTCGAAACCGGCGCTACCGCCGAGATCTTCGCGGCGCCGCGCCACGACTACACGCGCGCGCTGTTCGCCGCCATTCCCGGGCGCCAACGCTGGGGCGCCGACGCCGACCTGAGGAGCACTGCATGACCGCCTTCCGCGAATACGCGAACTACGACGGACTCGGCCTCGCCGAGCTGATGCGGCGGAAGCAGGTGACGGCACCGGAGATCCTCGACGCGGCGCTGGCACGCATCGCGGCGCTCAATCCGAAGGTCGGCTGCGTGCCGCTGCGCATGGACGAGATGGCGCGCCAGCAGCTGGCCGCCGGCCGCGTCTATGGGCCCTTCATGGGCGTCCCGTTCCTGCTGAAAGACCTCTATCTCCAGCTCAAGGGCTCGCCGCTGACCAACGGCAGCCGGCTGTTCGACGGCATGACCTGCGCGGTCGATTTCACCCTGGCGGAGCGCTATCGCGCGGCCGGCTTCATCTTCGCCGGACGCACCACCTCCCCCGAATTCGGACTCAACATGGCGAGCGAGCCGGTCAATCTCGGGCCCGCGCGCAATCCGTGGAACCTCAACCACTCGCCGGGCGGCTCCTCGGGCGGCGCCGCGGCGGCCGTCGCCGCCGGCATGGTGCCGGTCGCGCATGCGACCGACGGCGGCGGCTCGATCCGCATTCCCGCGAGCAATTGCGGCCTCGTCGGCTTGAAGACGACGCGCGCGCGCAATCCGGCCGGGCCCATCGTCGGCGAGGGCTGGGCGAGCCTCTCGGTCGCACATGTCGTTTCGCGCACGGTGCGCGACTCCGCGGCGGCGCTCGACGCGACCGCGGGGCCGGCCGAGGGCGACCCCTATGCCTGCCCGCCGCCCGAGCGATCGTTCCTTGCCGAGGTGGGCCGAGATCCGGGACGCCTGCGCATCGCGCTGCAAACGAAACCCAACAACGGCGTGCCGGTGCATCCCGAATGCGTGGCTGCCGCGACGAACGCGGCGAAGCTTTGCGAGAGCCTCGGCCACCACGTCGAGGAGGCCTCGCCAAAGTATGACCACGAAGCGCTCTACGAGGCGCTCTGGGTGCTCGCCGCGGCCGGGATCGCCGCCACGGTGGAGATGCGCCTGAAGCAGCTTGGCCGCGCGCTGAAGCCGGACGACCTCGAGCCGGCGACCCACGCGATCTATCGCAAGGGCGCCACCCTGCCGATCTGGCACTACACGCGCTGCATCAACGCCGTTCACCTGATCGGCCGGCAGATCGCAGCGTTCTACCGGAACTACGACGTGGCGATCACGCCGGTGACGGCGAACCCGCCCTTGCCCATCGGCGCGCGCCCGAACATGAAAGAGGCGGATTGGGAGACGTACGCGGCCGATCTCTATCAGCAGATCGCGTTCACGCCGGTTTACAACGTGGCCGGCGCGCCGGCGATATCGGTGCCGCTGCATTGGACGCCGGGAGGCCTGCCGGTCGGCGTCCAGCTCGGCGCGGCCTACGCCAACGAGGCCGTGCTATTCCGCCTCGCCGCGCAGCTCGAAGCGGCGCAGCCCTGGTTCCTGAAGCGACCGCCGCTCTGAGCGCGCGGTCTGCCGCATTCGACATTCGAACAATTCGGAGATTGATTCATGCTCAAAGGCAAAATCGCCCTCGTCACCGGCTCCACCAGCGGCATCGGCCTCGCAATCGCGCGGGCGCTCGCCAAGGAGGGCGCCGACGTGATGCTGAACGGCTTCGGCGAGGCGCAGGCGATCGAGAAGACGCGCGCCGGGCTCGAGGCCGAGTTCGGCGTGAAGGTCGGCTGGAGCGGCGCCGATCTTTCGCAGCCGGCCGCCGTCACCGGCCTCGTCGAATACACGGTGCGGCGGCTCGGCGGCATCGACATTCTCTGCAACAACGCCGGCATCCAGCACACCGCGCCGATCGAGCGCTTCCCGCCCGAGAAATGGGACGCGATCATCGGCATCAACCTCTCCTCGGCGTTCCACGCGATGCGCGTGGCGGTGCCGCACATGCGCAAGAAGGGCTGGGGCCGCATCATCAACACCGCGTCGGTGCACGGACTCGTCGCGTCGGTGGAGAAGGCCGCCTATGTGGCGGCGAAGCACGGGCTCGTCGGCCTTACGAAGGTGGTGGCGCTCGAGACGGCCGGCAGCGGCATCACCTGCAACGCGTTCTGCCCGGGCTTCGTGCTGACCGATCTCATCCGCGCGCAGATCGACGCCAAGGCGGCGAAAACCGGCGGCGATTTCGAAGCCGGCGCGCGCGACCTGCTCTCCGAGAAGCAGCCCTCGAAACAGTTCGTAACGGTCGAGCAGCTCGCGGCTTACATTCTCTTTCTCTGCTCGCCGGCGGGCGCCCAGATCACCGGCACCGCGCTGCCGCTCGACGGCGGCTGGACCGCGCAGTAGCGCTCAGGGCGACGGCGGCTGCGCTGGAGACGCCGCGGGCGCCGACTGCTTGGCCGCCGCTTTCTCCTTCTCCTTCGCCTCGTAATAGGCGGGCGTGAACTTGATCTCCCATTTCTGGAAGAACGCCTTGATCTTCTGGCTGAAGCGCTGCGGCGGCGCCGCGTCCGCGCTCTCGTAGTGCTCTTCGTAGTTGCGGATCACCGGCCCCAACACCGGCACCCTGGCGAGGCGCACCGTGGTCAGGTGCAGCAAGGAGCGGAACGCCGTCTTGATGGCGATCGCGGTCTGGTCGATGGCCGCACCGAGCGCGCGCCACGTCTGAACGAGACCGAGCGCCGACGCAGTGCGCTCCGCCGCCTCTTCCACCTGCCCGAAGCGGTACATCGCCTTGCGGACGAGGCTGAAATTCGCGATGTAGCGGCAGACTCGCAAGGCGGCCCGCACGATCGGGTGCTGCTTCGCCTGCGGCCATGCGGCGGGATAGGCCGGCAGCATCAGCAGCTTGCTCTTCGCCAATATGGTTGCGACACCATGGAACACCTGCATCCAGGCCGGCAGCGATGCCGCCTCGGCGATCAGCCAAGTATGCACGGCCGTGGCGCCGAGGAACGAGACTGGCACCCAAACGACCGCGAGGAGAATCACCAGCAGCGCGCCGGTCGGCGAGAGCCCGCGGCAGGTGCGGAACACCCAGGCCATGCCGTCTTCGAACAGGTGGTGCACCCATTCCTCGAAGGCCTTGTAGCTGATCTTGCGGCGCAGCCACGACCAGGCGCGCGCCACGGCCTCGCGCCAGGCCTGCCGGCGGAACTGCGGCAGCGGCAGGTATTTGATGACGAACCGCAACAGCGCCGAGATGCCGTCGCCGAGGATGCGGAACGTGAACAAGACGAACCGCGCGACCTGGAGCAGAATCGGGAACGCGTAGTCCACGATGTGGACGAGCAGCTCCCACGCCCAGCGCAGCAGCGTTTTGGCCGCAACGCCGACGACGGCGAGCGGATACAGCACCGCGTCGTCGATGCCGTGGCCGAAGCGCCTGGCCGTGCCTTCCGTCCGCTGCTCGTCGTGCAAGCCTTCGCCCCTGTCGCCGTTCGCGCCGATTCTATCGCGGTGCGCGGCCTTTCGCTGCCCAAAATGGGGCGAAAATCCGGAAAATTTACCAGTGCTTTACGTCCGGATAACGGATGCTTTACCCCCGGCGGCTATGGTTCTTCCCGCGAGCACAGTCATCGCGGACCTCTAAACGATCTGCGATGCGTGTTTCCTCCCTGACATGCGCCTTGACCGCGGCGTGGGCCCCCTCCCCCCGCCGCGGTCTTTTTCTTTTCAGGGCGCCGCCACGAGCGGCGTCAGCACGCGGCGCAACGTCTCGGGCAGCGGCACCGGCTTGCGCGAAACGCGGTCCACATAAACGTGCACGAAATAGCCGGTAGCGGCCGGATCGTTTTCGCCTGCGCGGAAGATGCCGATCTCGTAGCGCACCGACGTGTTGCCGAGGCGCCCCACGCGCAAGCCCGCGTCGATCGTCTCCGGATAGGTCAGCTCTTTCCTGAACGTGCACAGGCTTTCGACTGCGAGGCCGATGACCGTGCTCTTCGCGATGTCGAGCGCGCCGCGCTCGATCAGGTAGGTGTTCACGACCGTGTCGAAATAGGAATAGTAAACCACGTTGTTGACGTGGCCGTAGATGTCGTTATCGCCCCAGCGCGTCGGGATCTTCAGGAAATGCCTGTAACGTGCGCGCGTTTCGGCGGGTTTCGGATCGTTCATCGCGTCACGCTTTCGCCAGGCTCTTGATCGAGGAGGCGGCCGCGATCTTGCCCTCGCCGGTGTATTGTTCGTGGTTCGCCTCGATCTCGGCCATGCGGTAGAGATAGTTCACCATCACGCCGCAGGATTGCGCGAGGCCCTTGGCCGAGGTGTCGGCGAGCCAGTCGAGCTGCTCCACGCGCGCGCCGTTGGAAAGATGGAAGTGCGCGACCGGATCGAGCGCCTTGCCATCCGCGCGCTTCTCGCTGATGAGATAGCGCGCGACGAGGCGCATCAGCGGCGCCTCGAGCGCGCCTGCGAGCGCGCGGTTGCGGTGCCATTCGGGATTACGCACGAGCGCCAGCGGATGCTGGTTGCCGTCGCCGCGTTTCGGCAGCGCCCGCTTCTCGGCCGAGGTCAGCAGCGCGTCGCCGTCGAGTTTCTTCAGCCACTTGGCGAAGCCCGGAATGGGCGAGAGCGTGGCGAAGCGCCGGAGCTGCGGGAACTCCCCAGCGAGCCGCTCAACCACCTGCTTGATCAGGAAATTGCCGAAGCTGATGCCGGCCAGGCCCTTCTGCGCGTTCGAGATCGAATAGAAGATCGCGGTGTCGGCCTTGCCGGGATCGAGCACCGGCGCGTTGGGATCGAGCAGCGGCTGGATCGCGGCGGCGATTCCGTCGGTGAGCGCCACTTCGACGAAGATCAGCGGCTCATCGGGCATGCGCGGGTGGAAGAACGCGAAGCAGCGCCGGTCGGAATCGAGCCGGTTCTTCAAGTCGCCCCAGCTGGCGATCTCGTGCACGGCCTCGTAGGCGATGAGCTTTTCGAGCAGGCTGGCCGGGGAATCCCAGGTGATGCGGCGCAATTCGAGGAAGCCCACGTCGAACCAGCCGCGCATGAGCCCGGTAAGATCGTCGAGCAGCGGCTGGAACACCGCGTCGCGCTCGGCGAGGTCCATGATCGTGGCGCGCAGATCGACGAGGAACTTCACGCCCTGCGGCAGCGCATTGAAGCGCGTCAGCAGCTTGAGGCGCGGCGATTCGAGCGCCACCGCGAGCCGCGCCGAGGCCTTGCGCCGCTCGGCCGCAGTGGCGGCTGAGCGTACATCTTCGACCGCCGCGAAGATCGGCTCGGCGGGCGGATCGAATTCTTCGGCCAGCACGCGCAGGAACGCCTCGCGTTCCGGCGGCGCGAGGCTGAGATACTCGTGGCCGAGCGCCGCCGTTCGCGCGCGCGCCGCCACCTCGCCGCCCGGACCGTCGAGTGCTTCCTGCATGCGCTCGCGCAGGCGTTGCTTGAGCTTGTCCTCCGGCGCCGGCACCTCGCCCGCGATCGAGCGCCACGCCGAGCTCAGCCGTCCGAGCGCGCGGTCGACGAACGTCGCCGTGTCGGGCGGCCGCGGCAGCGCAGGTGCCTTCGTCTCGTTCACAGCAACGACCTCAGCGCGTCGAGCGTGCGTCCGGGCTGCTCGATCATCATCATGTGCCCCGCCTGGTCGATGACGATCGTCTTAGCGCCGGGAATCCGCGCCAGCGGTGCCGCGGCCTTGGCGGGCGACATGCGGTCATTGCTTCCCAGCACCAGCACCGTGGGCACCTTCACTTTCTCGACGGCGGCGGCCGAGCCTTTGTAGCGGTCGCAGGCGCGCAAATCGATTCCGACGACGCCCTTTCTTCCGTGCTCGAGCAGGCGCAGCGTGCCGCCGGCCATCCAGGCGCCCGGCGCCTCCGCGCCGCCGACATGCGCGCGGCGTCCGAGGCCCCATTCGGTGATCATTTCGTAGGCGATGTGCTCGCCGGCAAGCCCGGCGCTGAGCAGCTTCTCGCTGACGGGCATTTCCGCCGCGCAGCCGCAAAGCGCCAGCGCGCGCACGCGCTCGGGCCGCCGCGCCGCCGCTTCGAGCGCGATCAGCGCGCCCATCGAATGGCCCACGAGTGCCGCGTTCTGCACGCCGGCCGAATCGAGCAGCGCGAAAACCCATTCGGCGAGCGCATCGATGCTGTCGAGCGATTCGCCCTCCGAGCGGCCATGGCCGGGCAGATCGACCGCGAGCACGGAGCGCCCGTGCCACGCGAACCAGCGCGTCTGCAACGCCCACACCGTGTGATCCATGCCGGCCCCGTGGATGAACACGATCGCCGGCAGCGCCGGGTCGAACGTCTTGCCGCCGGTCGCCGCATAAACCTTCTTGCCTTCGACGCGCAATTCCATGGGGCGCTACTCCGCCGCCATGCGGCGGGGCTGCGAGGCGCGCAATGCGCGCGACAGATCCTCGACGAGATCGTCCGGGTCTTCGAGGCCGACCGAAAGCCGCACGAGCTCTTCGCCGATGCCCGCCGCCTTGAGCGCGGCGGCGTCCATTTGCTGATGCGTGGTGCTCGCCGGATGGATGACCAGCGATTTCGCGTCGCCGACATTGGCGAGATGCGAAAAGAGCTGGAGCGCTTCGATGAAGCGCCGGCCCGCCTCGCGCCCGCCCTTGATGCCAAAGCTGAAGATCGAGCCGGAGCCTTTCGGCAGCAGCTTCTTCGCGCGCTCGTGGTCGGGATGCGAGGGGAGATCGGGATGGCTCACCCACTCGACCGCCGGGTTCTCGCTCAGGAATTGCGCGATGCGCCGCGCTGTGGCGACGTGGCGCGGCACGCGCAAATGCAGCGTTTCGATTCCCTGGAGGATGTAGAACGCGGTCTGCGGCGACATCGTCGCGCCGAAGTCGCGCAGCCCCTCGGCGCGCGCACGCATGATGAACGCGCTCGGCCCGAACTCCTCGGCAAAGTCGAGGCCGTGATATCCGGCATAGGGCTCGGTCAGTGTCGGGAACTTGCCCGAGGATTCCCAATCGAACTGGCCCGAATCGACGAGCACACCGGCGATCGCGACGCCGTGGCCGCCGAGAAACTTCGTGGCCGAATGCATGACCAGATCGGCGCCGTGCTCGAACGGGCGGCAGAGGTAGGGCGTGGCAAACGTGTTGTCGATCATCAGCGGCACGCCGTGCGCGTGCGCGATCCGCGCGACGGCCGGCAGGTCCATGATCTCGAGGCCGGGATTGCCGAGCGTCTCGCCGAAGACGAGTCGCGTCTCGGCGCGCATCGCGCGCTTGAATCCCTCCGTATCGCGCGGGTTCACGAACGTCGTCGTGATGCCGAAACGCGGGAGCGTGTGCGTGAACAGGTTGTGGCTGCCGCCGTAAATCGAGGCGGACGAGACGATGTGGCCGCCCTGGCCCATCAAGGTCGCGATGCCCAGAAAAAGCGCGGCCTGCCCGCTGGCGGTGGCGACGCAGCCGACGCCGCCTTCGAGCGCCGCGACGCGCTCCTCGAGCACGGCGACCGTCGGGTTCGAGATGCGCGAGTAGATGTGACCGGCGCGCTCGAGATTGAACAGCGCCGCCGCGTGATCCGTGTCGCGGAACACGAAAGACGTCGTCTGGTAGATCGGCACGGCGCGCGCGCCGAACTGCGAATCGGGATGCTGCCCGGCGTGGAGCGAGAGCGTATCGAACTTGGCAATGTCGGCCATGGCGGCCTCCTCGGCGGCGGGATTCGCGGCATGCGGCCGGAGAGTGGCCGCCGCCCGCGGCGCCGGTCAAGCGCCGCGAGGCCGCTTGACCGGCGCCCGGCGCGGTGAGACGCTTCCGCCATCACGCAACGCCGCGGAGGTTTCGCCATGCGTCTCCCGATCGCGCTTGCCGCCCTCGGTCTCGCTGCCGGTGCCGCCGGCGCGCAGGCCTCGCCGCAAATCCTCGCCCTTCTCTCGACCGACGGCGTCGTTCCGCTGCACTGCCGCGGCGCCGTGTGCTCGGCCGAGCTCAGCGCGTTCTGCCTCGAGCGGAACCGCGCCACGCCCGAATCCGGCACGCACTATCGCGCGGCGCCGAACGCGGTGCTCGTGCTGGTAATCACTGCCGCGGACGGCAGCGTGCGCGAGATCGACGCGCGCGGGCTCGCCGAGTTCGCCAGCGTGCGCGAGATGACGGCCGTGCGCGTTTCCGTCGATCGTCGCGCGCTCGGCGACGCGGCGCGGATCGGAATCCGCAACGGCGGCGAAACGGCGCTGCTGCCCGTTCACCAGGAGCGCCATGGTCCCCCGCGCCTCGCGGAAGACATCGGGCGCGTGACGGGCCCGGTGCGCGTCGGCGCGCAAGGAGTGGACCGGAGCGCGGAGGCCTCGGTGGCGCGCGACCTCGTCCGCGCGCTCGACGTGCTCCGTCACGAAGACGAGGCGGCCGCGCTGAAGCTGGCCGGCGCGGCGCTGCCCGTCGTGCGCGGCTGTGTCGAGCGCGTCGCCGAAGAGACGGCGCGGCGCAACGAGACGATCGGCGTGCACGGCCATTGGACCGGGCGCGGCATCGTCGGCGCGCCATCGCTCAAATCCTGCGTCGAGGAGGCGCATGCGACCCTGATGACTCGACTGAACCAGCGCTATTGGAACGGCGAGATTCCGGCGCCGGCCGCGCCGAAAGCCGATCCGCGCATGTAGCGGCGCCGGGCCGCTGAGGCCGAAGGCGCGCATTTCGCCGCCTTGAGCTTGCCCGCGTTTCGCGGCATCCATAGCCCGCCTTCGGGCCAAAGCCGCCTGCGTCCACCTCCTCAAGGACCGAACGACATGCCGACCGGCCCTTCGCGCCGCGATGTGCTCGCGACCGCCTGCTCGCTTCCCGTACTGGCGGGCCTTGCCGGCCTCGCCCGGGGCCAGGCCGGCAACGGATTGCGCTTTGGCCCGCCGCAACCGTTCAGCTTCGAGCGGCTCAAGGCCGAAGCGAAGCGGCTGGCCGCGGCGCCCTTCGCCGATGTGGCGCCGCGCGCCGCCGACGTTCTCGACCGGCTCGACTACGACGACCACAACACGATTCGCTTCAATCCACAGCGCGCGCTCTGGGCCGAGGGCGGCGGGCCGTTTCCGGTCCAGTTCTTCCACCTCGGCAAGTGGTTCAAGCAGCCGGTCTCGCTCTACGCGGTCGAGGGCGGCGAGGCACGCGAGATTCTCTATTCGCCCGATTTCTTCAGCTTCACGCGCGAGCGCTGGGACGAGAAGCTGCCGCGCGACCTCGGCTTCGCCGGCTTCCGCATCATGGCGCCGCCCAAGACCGACTGGCTCGCGTTCCTCGGCGCCGCGTATTTCCGCAGCTCGGGCGCGCTCGACCAATACGGCCTTTCGGCGCGCGGCATCGCGATCGACACCGCGATGCCGACGCCCGAGGAATTTCCGCGTTTCACGAAGTTCTGGCTGGCGCCGGTGGCCGGCGTGCCGAACGCGATCGCGATCCATGCGCTGATGGACGGGCCCAGCATCACCGGCGCGTTCCGCATGCTCGCCGCCAAGGCCGACAACGTGGTGATGGACATCGAATGCGCGCTCTACCCGCGCAAGGACATCGCGCGCATGGGCGTGGCGCCGCTCACCTCGATGTTCTGGTACGGCAAGAACAGCCGCCCGCTCGCGGCCGACTGGCGACCGCAAATCCACGACAGCGACGGCCTGGCGATCTGGACCGGCTCGGGCGAGCGTATCTGGCGGCCGCTCAACAACCCGCCCACCGTGCGCACCAGCTCGTTCCTCGACAAGGATCCGAAAGGCTTCGGCCTGCTGCAGCGTGACCGCGAATTCGAGAACTATCAGGACGACGGCGTCTTCTATAACAAGCGCCCGAGCGTGTGGGTGGAGCCGGTCGGCGCCTGGGGCGAGGGCTCGGTGCAGCTGGTCGAGATTCCGACCGACGACGAGATCCACGACAACATCGTCGCCTATTGGGTGCCCAAAGCGCCGGTGACGCGCGGCTCCGAATGGTCGTTCCGCTATCGCCTGCACTGGGTGGACGAGGAGCCGTTCATGCCGGTGCTTGGCCGCGCCATCTCCACCTGGACCGGCATGGCCGGCCGCCCCGGCCAGCCGCGGCCGCGCAACAAGCGCAAGGTCGTCGTCGATTTCGCCGGCGGCCCGATTGCCGATCTGCCCGAGAGCGCGCGCGAGACCGTCGAGGTCGTGGTCTCGCCCGCGGGCGGCACGGTGGACAACGTTTACAGCCACCGCGTCGTCGGCACCAAGCGCTGGCGCGCCTTCGTCGACGTCGCCGCCGCTGGGCGCGAACCCGTCGATCTGCGCCTCTACCTGCGCCTCGACGGAAAGCCGCTCACCGAAACCTGGCTCTGGCAATACATCCCGCGCCCGTAAGTGGCGGCCGAACCGGCGCGCGCCGGCGGGTCACGACGCCGCACACCGGCGGCGTCTCGGGCCTTGGCACCGGCCCGCCTGATCGCTATGTATCCGCTCTTCCCGCGGAAGGGTGCCAGAGTGGTCGAATGGGCCTGACTCGAAATCAGGTGTGCGGCTTAGCTGTACCGTGGGTTCGAATCCCACCCCTTCCGCCA
>CAYZSG010000041.1:0-28640 GCA_964481045.1 uncultured Candidatus Odyssella sp.
TCGTGCGCGCGCCGAAATTGATCTGATAGGCCGAGACGCCGAACGTCGTGCCGACCGGCGCGCGGATTTCCGCGGGGAAGTCGGGGAACGTCGCGAGGTCGTTGCGCGCGAGCGCCGTGGCCTGCGTGAACTGGCTTCCGGTGAGCTGCATGCCGTCGCCGGAATCGCCGGCGAAGCGGATGACGGCCGACTCGATCTCGCGCCTGTCGCCCCGGGCGCGCGCGCCGGCATTTCCACCTTCCATGATCCTCGTGTCCTCTCTCGTCTCTCTTCTACGTACGCGTCGCGCTTCTGCTTGGGCGCGGGCCGCGGACTCTAGTGCGGCGGTGCCCCGGGCAAAAGACCCGCCCGGCCGCAATGCCGCGCGGGGCCGGAATGCAGAATTATTATAGGTCTAAAATATCCGGACTCAAATAGTTCGTGTACGAATGTATTTGTCTTGGATTCATAATGATTTACTCTGCCTGTGCGGCCGCCTTCATCGGGGGCGCGCCGGCGCCGCCGGCGCCCTCGAGCGCCGCCAGCATCTCGGCCACGGTCGCGAACTTCCGCCGCGGGGCCGGCGCGGTCGCGCGCGCCACTTCGGCGGCCTCGATGCGCTTCCAGTCGGCGAAGCTCACGACTCTCACCTTGCGCTCGGCGAGCACGGCTTCAAGTCCGGCGCGGCCAGGCTTCCCTTTGCCCGCGCCGCCGGTATCCGCCGCGATCTGCTCGGCCGCCGCATCGCCGTCGGGCTTGTTCGTGCCGATCACGCCCGAGGGGCCGCGCTTGATCCAGCCGACCGCGTAGAGGCCGGGCTCGATGCGGCCCTCTTTGTTGATCGCCTTGCCGCCTTCCCACGGCACGCCCGGCACCGGCAGCGAATAGTAGCCGATCGCGGGAATCACGAGGCCGCACGGAATCTCGAAGAACTCGCCGGTGCCTGTCGCGCGGCCTTTCTCCACTTTCGTCTTCTCGAAGCGCACGCCGGTCACGCGTTCGCCGCCGAGGATCTCGACCGGGTTCGCGAAGAAGACGAAATGTACGCGCTTCCTGCGCGTGCCCGGCGCGATCTTCGTGAACTCGCGCAAGGTGTCGATGTTGCGCTGGATCAGGCGAAGCTGGCGGTCGCTGAATTCGGCCTTCGCGTCGTCGGGAATCGTCTCGGGCAATTGCGCGGGATCGACGATGGCGGCCGCGTCTTTCAAGTGCCCCATCTCGCGCAGTTCGACGTTGGTGAACTGCGCGTGCAGCGGCCCGCGCCGGCCGGCCATGTAAACCTGCCTGATCGGCGACGCATGGATCGCGCGCGCCGCGTGCTCCATCAGGTCGGTGGCCGCCATCTCCTCGGGCGTCTTCACCAGCACGCGCGCCACGTCCACGGCCACGTTGCCGATGCCGATGACGACCGCGCTCTCGGTGTCGAGCGGCGGCTGCAGATCGCGCGCCGCGGGCAGGCCGTTGTACCAGTTCACGAAGGCCGCGCAGCCGAGCACGCCCTTCTTGTCGTCGCCCTTGATGCCGAGCTTCTTGTCGGTGGAGCAGCCGGTGGCCAGCACGACGGCGTCGTAGCGCGCGCGCAATTCGGCGACGCTCACATCCTTGCCCGCCTCGACGTTACCGAAGAAGCGCACGCGCGGATCGAGCGCCAGTTTCTCGTAGCTTTTCGCGACCGTCTTGGTTTTCGCGTGATCGGGCGCCACGCCATAGCGGATCAGCCCATAAGGCGTGGGCAGTTTCTCGATGATGTCGACCGTGCAGTCGGACCACTTCTCGAGCACCGATTCGGCCGTGTAGAAGCCGCTCGGGCCCGAGCCGACGATGGCTATGCTAAGCCCCATCGCGGCGTCGTTCCTCCCTCAAGTGGCGCGCCCCCCACGAAGCGCGCTCGTTCCCCGTGGGCAGGACCCTAGCGAGGGAAGGTGAACGATTCCAGCCTTTCCCCTCGCCCTGGGGCGAGGGGGCAGGGGGAGAGGGGGATAACCTTTGCGCTTCTAAATGATTGGCGGTGCACACATCGCCAAGCGTCGGCGTCATCGCACGTCACGCATCCAGATCCTCGCCCTCACCTCTTTCCCTCGCGCCAGGCCGACACATTTGTATCGGCCGGCGGGGGGACTCATTCCAGCGTGAGAACGAGATATCTCAGCTCCGTCTCCACCTCGTCGAGGGCGGCGGGGAGGCCGGGGGCGGGGTGGCGCCAGTAGCAGGCGCGGATGAAGCGCTCGCGCGCCAGCGCCAGCGCGAATTTCCACTCTTCCTCGAGATGCGGCGAGCGCGCGGCGGCGGCCGACCAGAAGAGCTGGAAGCGCTCGGCGGCCTCGATGCGCTTCAATATATCACGCTCCCATTCGCGCCCGCGCATCTCCAGTACCTCGGCGAGGAACGGGCTGTCGAGCTGCGTGCCCACGGCGGCGAAGCGGTCGGCGATCTCGCCGTCCTGCGGCGCATAAGCAGGGAACACGGCGTCGAACGTGTCGGCGGCGAGCGTGGCCGTGTTGCTGATCGGGTGCGCGCGCTCGCGGCCGATCGTGTAGGCAAGGCGCTGCTCGCCCACCAAGAGCGGCCCCACGAAGAACAGGATCGCGCCCTCGCCGGGCCCCTCGGCATAGCCGGGCGCGCCCGGGTTCGCCATCACGCGGAACGGCACGCGGTGGAAGTTCTCCCACCACTCCACCGTCGCGCGCGGCGGGTTGATGCGGCAGCCGGGCAGCGCGGGCACGATCGTCACGGCGGCGCCCGGCTTCAGCGTATAGCGCAGCGCGCTCCTGCGTTCCGGCAATTCGCCCGGCTTGCCCTCGTAGCGGCCGAGATGATCCTGGCGCACGAAGCTGTCGATGCCCGGCTCGTGCAGATACACGGCGAGATCGAGCCATTGCCCGGGCTGAAGCTGCATCGGGTGGAATACGGAAAAGCGCGCCGGAAGAATCGTCGCCTCGGCGTCGGAGGCGGGCGCCGCGGGCAGCGGGCCGGAAGTGGATTCGCGCGGCGGCGCCGTCACCACCTGCGCCTTGCCTCGGCGATAGATCACCGTCGTCTTCTTCTCCTCGCCGGCAGGCGCGGGCAGCGACGGCGGCGCCAGGATCGGCGCCGAGGCGCCGCGCTCGGCCGGGCGCCCCATCCTGACGGTCGCGACGTCGTCCTGGTTCGCCGGGCCGGAGAATTGCTGCGGCGGCCGCGGGAACAGCGGCTTCGTCGCGTCGGGGTCCGCGCGCCCGGCAGCGGGCGGCGCCATGCGCGGCGGCTCGGTGGTGATCTCGCGCGCCATGCGCACCGTCGGCGCCTCCGGATCGGCGCCCGTCGCCGGCTGCGCGCGGCGCGGCAGCGGCGTCTCGGCGGGCGGGCGCTGCGGGAAGATCGGCTTCGTGCGCTCGTCGCCCGCCGAGGGCATCGGCGCCGGCGAAGCCAGCGGATCGCGCAGCGGCAAGGTCGGGATCTCGCCCTGCGTGGCGGCGCCGAACGCGGCGCGCAGCGCGCTCACGTTCTGCGGACGGTGGTGCGGCGGGATCGCGAGGCCGTGGCGCAGCGCGGTCACGAATTGCGCCGGCCACGCGCCGGTGATCGCGTCGAGCGCGGCGGCCGCCGGATCGGGCAGCCCGCCCGCGACCTCGCGCCGCCGCTTCAGGGGGTCGGGCGGCGGCTTGCCGGTGGCGAGGCGGAACAGCGTCGCGCAGAGCGCATAGATATCGGTCCAAGGGCCGAGCTTGCCGGCGGGCTGGAAGTACTCCTCGGCGCGAAACGAGTCGCGCGCGGCCAGCGCCGGCGTGGCCCCGCGCGCGGTGGCGCCGAGCGTGCGGCGCACGAGGTGCGCGCGCCCGAGCGCCGCCGAGCCGTCGCGGCGGATCGCGATCGCGGCCGGGCAGATGTCGAGGTGCAGCAGCCCGGCCTTGTGGATCGCGTCGGTGCCCGCGAACAAGGTGGGCATGATCTCCTGCACCTCGTCGGGCGTCAGCGCCTCGCTGGGGCCGAGCAGCCGGTCGAGCGTGCGGCCGTCGGGCGCCTCGACGGCGAGATAGACGGTGGCGGTGGCCGCGAAGCAGTCGAGCAGCGGCAGCACGTTGGCGTGGCGGAACGCGGCGAAATCCGCCGCCAGCGCCTGGATCTCGGCGATGCCGGCCGCGTAGAGCGGGCGGAAATCGGCATCGCTGGGCTCTACGGCGAACGGAGCCTCGCGGCGCGTCGCCCGCTCGGCGATGCCGGGCGGCAGGAATTCCAGCAAGGTCACGCGCCGCGACGTGGCCGCATCGTGCGCGCGATACACCGGCCCATCCGGCCCGCCCTGGGCGATCGGCTGCTCGATGCGGTAGCGCCCGACCATCGTGCCGGGCGGTAGGAGGTCGTCGGTGGACATGCGCGTCCAGTGATGTGGCCTGTGACTATACGACTCCCGCTCGCCTCGGGGCGAGGGGGCCGGCCAAGGCGGAGCGGCCTCGGGGTCAGGGCCGTGGCAGCTGAGATTTCACGCCCACTACCTTGGTATGATGGAACCGGATTTCTCTCCATGCGTTAATCAAGACGCACTTCGTCCGGGGGACGGCGATGCGAGCCTGCGCTTTGCCTTCTGCCTTCGCTCGCGCCGCCCGGGGCCGCGTCTCCGGCCCCGGCCTGCTCTTGCGCAACGTCAACGTTGCGCGCGCGCCGGCTAACGGCCTCCGTCTCAACGATAATATCGCGAGCCGCAGCGGCCCGCGCTGAGCTTGTCTCGGCCGGAGCGCTGTCGCGCTCCGGTTTCAAATGGTGGGAGCGACAACATGGTGCGTTTGAAGGTCAACGGCATCGATCAGAGCTTCGACGGCGATCCGGCGATGCCGCTGCTGTGGTACGTGCGCGACGTGCTGGGGCTCACGGGCACGAAATTCGGCTGCGGCATCGCGCAATGCGGCGCCTGCACCGTGCATCTCGATGGCCAGCCGATCCGAAGCTGCATGACCGCGATGAGCGACGCCGCGGGGAAATCCGTCACCACGATCGAGGGGCTGGACGAGGATGGCGAGCACCCGCTGCAGGAAGCGTGGCTGGAGCTGGGCGTGCCGCAATGCGGCTATTGCCAGACCGGGCAGATCATGTCGGCCGCGGCGCTGCTGAAGGAGAAGCCGAAGCCCACCGACGAGGACATCGACAACGCGATGTCGGGCAATCTCTGCCGCTGCGGGACCTACACCCGCATCCGCGCCGCCATCAAGCAAGCCGCGGAGTGATCGCCATGCAGCGCTACACGATCGAAAACGTCAGCCGCCGCCGCGTGCTCCAGGGCCTCGCCGCCACCGGCGGGCTCGTCCTCGCCGCGCGCTTCGTACCCGCGCCGGCCTTCGCCGCCGAGCCCAAATACGGCGCGGCCGGCATGCCGCACGGCACGGTCAACGATCCGCGCGTCTTCGTCGAGATCGAGCCCGACGGCACGGTCAACATCTTCTGCCACCGGGCCGAGATGGGGCAGGGCGTGCGCACCGGCATTCCGCTCATCGTCGCCGAGGAGCTCGACGCGGATTGGGATCGCGTCGAGGTGATCCAGGCCATCGGCCACGAGGAGCGTTTCGGCAATCAGGATACCGACGGCTCGCGCAGCACGCGGCACTTCCTGAAGCCGATGCGCGAGGTGGGCGCCGCCGCGCGCATGATGCTCGAGGCCGCCGCCGCGAAGCGCTGGGGCGTCGACGTGAAGGGCGTGCAGGCGGTCAACCATTGGGTCGTGCATCACGCCAGCGGCCGCAGGCTCGGCTATGGCGATCTCGCCGCGGACGCCGCGGCGATGCCGGTGCCGCCGGTGGAAACGTTGAGCTTCAAGCGCCCGCAGCAGTTCCGCTACATCGGCAAGGGCGTGCCGATCGTGGACGGTCCCGACATCGTCACCGGCAAGGCGATCTACAGCATCGATATCCGGCTGCCCGGCATGAAATACGCCGTGATCGCGCGGCCGCCGGTGCACGGCGGAAAGCTGCGCGGCTTCGACGGCGCCGCCGCGCTGAAGGTGCCCGGCGTCGAGAAGGTGATCGAAATCGCGGGCACGCCGCCGCCGGCCAAGTTCATGCCGCTCGGCGGCGTGGCGGTGATCGCCAACACCACCTGGGCCGCGATCAAGGGCCGCGAGGCGCTGAAGCTCGACTGGGACAACGGCCCCAACGCCGACCACGATTCGGCGAAATATCTGGCCGAGATGAGCGCCACCGCCGCGAAGCCCGGCAAGACGATGCGCAACCGCGGCAACGTCGACGGCGCGCTGGCCGGCGCCGCGAAGAAGCTCGAGGCGGAATACTATATCCCGCATCACGCGCACGCGACGATGGAGCCGCCCTCGGCCACCGCGCGCTTCGAAAACGGCAAATGCGAGATCTGGACCGGCGTGCAAAGCCCGCAGGCCGCGCGCGACGACGCGGCCAAGCGCCTCGGCCTGAAGCCGGAAGACGTCACGGTCCACAACACGCTCCTGGGCGGCGGCTTCGGCCGCAAATCGAAGCCCGACTTCGTTGTCGAGGCCGCGATCCTCGCCAAGGAAATGCCCGGCGTGCCGATCCGCGTGCAATGGACGCGCGAGGACGACATCCAGCACGATTACTATCACACCGTCTCTGTCGAGCGGATCGAGGCGGGCCTCGATGCGAAGGGCAAGGCGGTGGCGTGGCGGCACCGCAGCGTGGCGCCCACGCTGTTCTCGATCTTCGTGCCGGATCCCGGCTACGAGAGCGCGCTCGAGGCGGGCATGGGCCATGTCGACAATCCGTTCGACGTCGCCAATCTCCGCTGCGAGGCGGGCGAGGCCAAGGCGCGCGTGCGCCTCGGCTGGTTCCGCGCCGTTTCCAACGTGCCGCACGCTTTCGCGGTGCAATCCATGGCGTGCGAGATGGCGCACGCCGCGGGCAAGGATGCCAAGGACTATCTCCTGGAGCTGATCGGCCCGCCGCGCACCGTCGATCCGCGCCAGGACGGCACCGAGCTCTGGAACTACGGCGAGGATTTCGCCGTGTATCCGATCGATACGGCGCGCCTGCGCCGCGTCGTGGAGCTCGTCGCCCAGAAGGCGGGGTGGGGCAAGTCGCTGCCGCCGCGCCAGGGTCTCGGCATCGCGGTGCACCGCAGCTTCGTCTCCTACGTCGCCACGGTCGTGCACGCCGCCGTCGGCGCCAAGGGAGAGCTGACGATCCCGCGCGTGGATGTCGCGATCGATTGCGGCGCCTATGTGAACCCCGATCGCATCCGCTCGCAGCTCGAGGGCGCCTGCGTGATGGGGCAGACGATCGCGCTCAAGACCGAGATCACGGTCAAGGGCGGCCGCATCGAGCAGGGCAATTTCGACACGTTCGACCCCGTGCGGATGAACGAGGCGCCCAAGGAGATCCACGTGCACATCGTGGAGGCCGGGTTCGACACGCCGCCCTCGGGCGTCGGCGAGCCGGGCGTGCCGCCGTTCGCACCCGCGCTCGCGAACGCGATCTTCGCCGCCACCGGCAAGCGCATCCGCCGCCTGCCGATCCGCGACCAGCTCGCGAGCTGACTGCGGTCTGCCGGACCGAGGGGGGCGGGTAACACCCCGCCCCCCTTCTTTCTCCGGCGCGCGTGCGAGGCCGCGCCTCGAGCGGTGCTTCGCGCGGCCCTCACATATATTTGCACGCCGCGGCAGCTCACTTTTCGAGCGGCCCGGGGGCGCCTGCGCGTATTTGCGGCCGGAGGCTCTGAACCTCGAGGAGAAACGTGCAATGTTGAAATCGCTTACGGCGGCTCTCGCCTTGATCGCGGGAATGGCGCTCGCCGGCGCCGCGGCGGCGCAGGAAATGTCGGTCACGATCAAGTCCTACGATCCTTCGGCGCGCACGATCGTCGTCGAAGACGGCACAACCTACACGATCGAGGAAGGCGTCACGGTCAGCGAGCTCAAGGCCGGCAGCAAGGCCAAGCTCATGATCACCGAGAAGGGCGGCAAGAAGGTCGTGACGAAGGTCATCACCGACTGACCCCGAACGATCCAGGCAGCGCGGCGCGCCGGCTTTCCCCCTCCCCCGCGGCCGGCGCGCCGCGCAGGCATCTCTCCGGCCCCGCGCGTTCCCCGCCGCCGCAGGCATCGGCGGCGCGCCGCGATGGACGCGCGAAATCGGCCGTGATACCGACATCGCCTCGGCCAATCGAGGAGGCGATGATGGGCGTCAAGACTCCCGCGGAGATGTCCGCCACGTTCGGACGGCTCTTCAATGCGCGCGACAAGGCCGGCTTGCTGGCGCTCTATGAAGCCGACGCGATGCTCACGATCGACGGCGCCGAAACCGCGCGCGGCCACGCCGCCATCGGCGCGATGATGGCGCCGATGCTCGAGAGCCCGCTCAAGATCGCCGCGCGCTGCAGCTCTTGCCACGAGAACGGCAGTGCCGCGATCGTGCGCACCGATTGGACGCTGACCGCGCCCGACGGCTCGACGGCGATGCAGGGCGCCTCGGCCGAGGTGTTGCGGCGCGGCGCCGACGGGCTCTGGCGCTTCGTCATCGACGACGCCACGTTCTCGAGCCGGCCCGCCAAGGCCTGAGGGCCGCAAGGATGGAAGGCGGCTGCACTTGCGGGGCCGTGCGCTATCGGCTCGCGAGCCGGCCGCTGTTCGTGAATTGCTGCCATTGTCGCTGGTGCCAGCGCGAGACCGGGTCGGCATTCGCCATCAATGCGATGATCGAGGCGGATCGCGTCGCGATCCTGAGCGGCGCGCCCGAGATCGTGCTCACGCCATCGCTGAGCGGACGCGGCCAGAAGATCGCGCGCTGCCCCGCCTGCCGCGTGGCGCTGTGGAGCCACTACAGCGGTGCCGGCGATGCGGTGCGCTTCGTGCGTGTCGGCACGCTCGACGATCCGGATGCATGCCCGCCCGACATCCACATCTTCACGATGTCGAAGCAGCCCTGGGTGATCCTGCCGCCCGGCGCGCCCGCCGTCGCGGAATACTACGACCGCGAGAAATACTGGCCGGACGAAAGCCTCGCGCGCTGGAAATCTCTGCGCGCGAAGCATCCGGCGCCGCAGTGAGAAAAGTTCACAGGAGGCGGGGAGGCGGGGAGAAGAAAGTAGGGTTCGCCACCAAGGCACCAAGATAATATTGAGGCGCGCCGAAGGGCGCGCGAATGAAGCGAGGCTTCTACTCTCAGCGTCGCTCTTGCGGCGCATCGCTTTCTTCTTGGTGCCTTCGTGCCTCGGTGGCGAGTCATCCTTGACTTCTCCCCGCCTCCCCGCCTCCTGTTTCCTTTCACTTTCACTTCCCCGCAACGAAGGAGGAAATGAATATGGGCCTCTATGTCGATGGGTTCGTCGTTCCCGTGCCGAAGAAGAACATCGCCGCCTACCGCAAGCTCGCGCGCATGGCCGGCAAGATCTGGCGCGAATATGGCGCGCTCGAATACGTCGAATGCGTCGCCGACGACGTGAAGGCGGGCAAGTGGACGTCGTTCCCGCAAAGCGTGAAGCTGAAGCCCGGCGAGGTCGTGTGGTTCTCCTACATCGTCTACACGTCGCGGAAGGCGCGCGACCGCATCAACGCCAAGGTGATGAAAGACAAGCGCTTCGCCAGCATGGACCCGAAGAAGATGCCGTTCGACGGCAAGCGCATGTTCTGGGGCGGGTTCAAGACGATGGTGAAGATGTAGGCGGCGCCGAAGCGCAGGGGAATCACCGGCGGAGGTTTCGTCTCGCTTCGTAGCCCCGCCCGCGACTTGACATTGTTCTCGTAATGTTCTATGGCGCGCCAATGGCTCCCGATCGGGCCACAACGCACGGCGCGCGGCTTCGCGTGCCGGGCGATGCTGTTTGACATCGTCGATCCCACGGCAGACGTGCCGCTCTCATGCGCGCTTGCGTGGCGCCGCGCATGCCATGCGGCAGCGCGAGTCCGGCGCTATTGAAAATTGCTGAATTCCTGCGGGCCGCTTTGCGCGCCTTGCATGGCTCCGCCCTTTTCGCGGAGCACGATGCTAACGCTTGCTAGCCTTTCGCAGGAATTTCGGCATTCGCGCGCATGGCTCGGGCCAGGGCGGCCCATGATGACGAATGATGATGTTTTGCAGAAAATTTCGCGCCGCGGCGCGCTTGGCTTCATCCGCCGCGGCCGGCTTCCGCCCGCCGATTGCCCCGATTTGCCCGGCGATGCCTACAAATGTCTACATTTGACTACGCATCGGCGGGGGGGGGGAGCGTCACCCGCGCCAGAAGCGGCGGGTGAAGAGCACGATGACGGCCATGAACTCGAGCCGGCCGAGGATCATGCCGAGCGCCAGCAGCCACTTCGCGGCGTCGGGCAGCGGCTTGAAGTTGCCGGCCGGGCCGATGATCTCGCCGAGGCCGGGGCCGATATTGCCGATCGCCTGCGCGGCGCCGGTGAGGCTCGTCACGAAGTCGAGGCCGGTCGCGGCCACCGCCGCGGTCAGCGCCGCGAACGAGAGGAAGTAGACGAAGCAGAAGATCGTCACCGAGCTGATCACATCGGCGGTGAGCGGCCGGCCCTGGTAGGTCATGCGGAAGACGCCGCGCGGATGAACGAGCCGCCGCATCGCGTCGGCGCCGAGCCGGCCGAGGATCTCGAAGCGCATCACCTTCATCGCGCCCGCGGTGGAGCCCGCGCAGCCGCCGATGAACATCAGCATGATGAAGATGATGCCGGGAAATCCGCCCCACTGGTTGTAGTCGGCCGAGGCGAAGCCGGTGGTCGTGATGACCGAGACGACGTTGAACGCGGCGAGGCGCAGCGCGGCGCCGGGCGGCGTGTCCTTGACGAGCGCCAGCCACAGCGCCACCGCGAGCGTCACCGCCGCGATCACCGCGAGGAACCAGAACACCTGCGAATCGCGGCGGATGTCGGGCCAATGGCCGAGTGCCATGCGCACATAGATCAGCAGCGGCAGGCCGCCGAGCGTCATGAACACCGTCGCAGTGATCTCGAGCGCCGGGCTCCTGAACCAGGCGAAGCTCTCGTCGTAGTTCGCGAAGCCGCCGGTGGAGACGGTGGGCATCGCGTGCGTCGCGGCATCGAACGGCGACATGCCGATCGCCCAATAGGCCGCGGCGCACAGCAGCAGCAGCGCGAAGTAGGCCAGCACCGTCGCGGCCGCGATCTGGCCCGCGCGCGGCAGCGGCTTGTCCGACTTCTCGGAGGATTCGCTGCGGAACAGCTGCATGCCGCCGACGCGCAGGAACGGCAGCAGCGCCACCGCCATCACGACGATGCCCATGCCGCCGATGCCCTGCAGCATCGAGCGCCAGAGCAGGATGCCCTTCGAGCGCTCGCCGAGCTTCTCGATCACGGTCGAGCCGGTCGTGGTGAGGCCCGATGCGGTCTCGAAGAACGCATCGGCCGGCGAGAGCTTCAGCTCCGAGAGCATGAACGGCAGGCCGCCGAACACGGAGGCGGCGAACCAGGCGAGCGCGGTGAGCAGGAACCCCTCGCGCGGCGTGAACTTCATGTGCCGGCCGCTCCAGCCGCCGGCCGCGAGCAGGCCGCCAGCGAACAGCGTGATCACGCCGCCGGCGGCGAAGGCGGACCAGTTGCGGTGGCCGTGGTCGAGGTCGAACAGCAGCGGGATTGCCATCATCGCCGCGAAGGCCGCGAGGATGAGGCCGAGGATGAAGATAACGGCGCGGACCTGGACCATCGCTCAGCCCCGCCAGAAGCGCCGCGTGAACAGCACGAGGACGGCCATGAACTCGAGCCGCCCCATGATCATGCCAAGGGCGAGCAGCCATTTGGCGCCCTCGGGCAGCGTCGCATAGTTGCCGGCCGGGCCAATGATCTCGCCGAGTCCGGGCCCGATATTGCCGACCGCCGCGGCGGCGCCCGACACGGCGGTCGTGAAATCGAGCCCGAACGCGCCGAGCGCCATCGCCAGCGCCGCGAACGAGACGAAGTAGACGAAGCCGAACACCATGATCGAGGCCACGACATCCTCGCCCACGGGCCGGCCGTGATAGAGCAGGCGCTGCACGCCGTGGCGCTGCACGAGCTTGCGCACGGCGCCCACGGCGAGCTTGGCCATGATCTCGAAGCGCAGCACCTTCACCGCGCCCGCGGTCGAGCCGGTGCAGCCGCCCACGAACATCAGCACGAGGAACACGATCACGGCGAAGCTGCCCCACTGATTGTAATCGGCCGAGGCGTAGCCGGTCGTCGTCGCGAGCGAGATGACGTTGAACGCGGCGAGGCGCAGCGCGTCGCCGGCCGGCAGGTCGCGCATGAGCCACAGCCACAGCGCGACGGAGGCGACGGCCGTGGCGGTCAGCGTCAGGAACCAGCGCACCTGCGTATCGCGCAGCACATGGCCCCATTCGCTGCGCGCCATGCGCACGTAGAGGAAGAGCGGCAGGCCGCTCATCGCCATGAACAGCGCGGCGGTCCATTCGAGCGCCGGGCTGCGGAACGCGGCGAACGACTCGTCGTAGTTCGCGAAGCCGGCCGTGGCCACGGTCGTCATCGCGTGCGTGGCCGCGTCGAACAGCGACATCCCGAGCGCCCAATAGGTCGCGAGGCAGACGGCGAGCAGCCCAACGTAGGCGAGAATCGTGACGCCCGCGATCTGCGCCGCGCGCGGCAGCGGCTTGTCGAGCTTCTCCGAGAACTCGCTGCGGAACAGCTGCATGCCGCCGACGCGCAGGAACGGGAACAGCGCCACGACCATGACGATGATGCCGATGCCGCCCACGCCCTGCAGCATCGCGCGCCAAAGCAGCAGGCCGCGCGAGAGCGTATCGAGGCGCGTCAGCAGCGTGGCGCCCGTCGTCGTGAGGCCCGATGCGGTCTCGAAGAACGCGTCGCCGAACGAGAGCCGGAGCTCGCCGAGCATCAGCGGAATGCTGCCGAAGGCGGAAGCCGCGACCCAGCTCACGCCGGTGAGCAGGAAGCCCTCGCGGGCCGTGAAGCGCGGGCGATCTCCGCTCCAGCCGCCGAGCACGAGCAGGCCCGCCGCGAACAGCGTGACCGCCGCGCCCGCCGCGAAGGCGCGCCAGTCCGGATGGCCGTGGTCGAGATCGAACGCCATCGGCACCAGCATCGCCAGCCCGAAGGCGCCGAGGACGAGGCCCAGGATGAAGAGAACCGGGCGGACCTGGACCACGGCGGGCCCTCGGCCGCGGCGCGGGCTATGCGGCCGGGCGGACGATGAAGCCCGCGCGCGGCACGTGGATCACCACGTCGCCGGTCTCGGGCGTGCTGCGGCGGATCGCGATCTCGCCGCGCGAGACGAACACCACCTCGCCCACGACCGGCTCGGGCGCGCGGTCTTCGGTCTGCACGCTCACGCGGCTGCCGGGCTTGGGCGCGCCTTCCACCTCTTCCGAGGCGCGCGGCGCTTCGGGCGTTGCCGCTTTGGCAATCGCGAGCGCCTCTTCGCCGCTGATCGGCGTGCGTGCGCCCTGGCCGATCGCGTCGACGCGATCGATCCATGCGCGCACGAGCGGATAGGGATCGAACGCCGCGGCCGAGCGCTTGCCGCTGTTCTTCGCCGCCATCCAGAGCGGATGCTCGACGGCGATGTCGGCGAGGCCGGGCTTGTCGCCGAGCAGGAAGCTGCGCCCGTCGGACAGAAGGTTCGTCAGCCGGTCGAGCTGCAGGCACATCTGCATCTTGAACAGCGGCGTGGCCGCTTTCATCTTGTCGACCGGCGTCACGGGCCGGTTCATCATCTTGGCGCGATCCTCGAAGAACGCCGCCGGCAATTTGTCGGCCACGAGGCTGAGCGAGAAGTTCGCGGCGGGCAGGAACAGGTTCTGGTCGGCCCAGGCGGTGAAGATCTGCGCCATCGCCTCGCCGCCCGCGGGATAGAAGCTCGGGCTCGGATGGCGCCGCTCGAGCTCGGCGGCGATCAGCGACGTGTCGAAATAGATGTCGGCGCCGATCTGCATCACTGGCGTCTTGCGGTAGCCGCCGGTGAGCGGCATCAGCAGCGGCTTCGGCATCACCATCGGAATCTCGACCGCGCGCCAGGCCAGTTTCTTGAAGCCCATGCAGAGCCGCGCCTTGTAGGCGAACGGCGACGCGTCGTACTGGTGCAGGATGATCTCGGGCACGTCTCTCTCCCCTCGGGTGCGCGCGGCACTCTATGGCGCGGGCGAGGGAAAATGAACAGCGTGCCGGGGCGCTCAGGCGAGCGCTTCGTCGATGGCCTTCGCGATTTCGGCCGACTTCGGGCCGACCTTGGAGGGCCAGGCGGCGGCGATGGCGCCGTCCGGGCCGATCAGGTACTTGTGGAAGTTCCAGCGCGGCGCGGCGCCCTCGCCGAGCTCCGCGGCGATCCAGCGATAGAGCGGATGCGCGCCGGCGCCGATCACCCTCTGCTTGGCCGCGAGCGGGAACGTGACCGCGTAGTTCTTCTCGCAGAAGGCGCGCACGTCGGCATCCGTGCCCGGCTCCTGCGCGCCGAAATCGTTCGACGGCACGCCGAGCACGACGAGGCGCTTGCCCTTGCGCTCGCGCCACAGCGCCTCGAGATCGCGGTATTGCGGCGTGAATCCGCATTCGGAGGCCGTGTTCACCAGCAGCACCGCTTCGCCGGCGAAGTCCTTCAGGCGAATCTCGCCGCCGCCGATGCTCGGAAGCGTGAAGTCGTGTGCCGTGGTCATCGCTGTATCCTCGCCCTGAGCTTGGCCCTAGTATCGCCGCCTGCCCCACCCCAAATCAACGCCGGCACCAGCGAGCAATTCCCATGGCCGCGCTCCGCGTCGTGACTCTCATTCCCAGCGCCACCGAGATCGTGGCGGCGCTCGGCTTCCGCGACATGATCGTCGGGCGCTCGCACGAATGCGATTTCCCGACGCGCATCGATGCGCTGCCGGCGCTGACCGCTCCGAAGCTCAAGACCGACGGGCACAGCGCCGCGCTCGACGAGCGCGTGAAGCGCCTGATCGAACAGGGCCTCGCGGTCTATGCCGTCGATGCGCCGCTATTGAGGAAGCTGGCGCCCGACGTGATCGTCACGCAGGACCAATGCCAGGTCTGCGCCGCCAGCCTCGCCGACGTCGAGGCCGCGACGCGCGACTGGACCGACCGGCCCGTCGCCATCGTCTCGCTCAACCCGATGTCGCTCGACGATGTGTGGCGCGACATTGCGAAGGTGGCCGAAGCGCTCGGCGTCGCAGAGCGCGGCAAGCTACTGATCCACTCGCTCACGCAGCGCATGCGCATGACGAGCGAGCGCGCCGCCACCGTCAAGGTGCGCCCGCGGACGGCGATGATCGAATGGATCGAGCCGCTCATGGCCGGCGGCAACTGGATGCCGACTTTGGTCGAGATGGCGGGAGGCACGAACCTGTTCGGCGCGGCGGGCGAGCATTCGCCGTGGCTCGAATGGGAAGCGCTCAGGGCGGCCGATCCCGACGTGATCGTGGTGGCGCCCTGCGGCCTCGATCTCGCGCGCATCCGCGCCGATTTTCCGGCGCTCGCCGCGCGCACCGGATGGAGCGATCTCCGCGCGGTCAAGGCAAAGCGCGTCTATTTCGCCGACGGCAATCAGTATTTCAATCGCCCCGGCCCGCGCCTCGTCGAGACGCTCGAGATCCTGGCCGAAATCCTGCACCCCGACCGCTTCAACTTCGGCTTGAAGGGCCGCGCGTGGGAGCTGGCGCCGTAGCGCGTCTCTGACATTGGCAGCACTGGCGCGGCGAGGCTGCTAATGAATTGAAATCCATGTGATTTTCATTCACGGTTCAGCCCGGCTACGGCACACTTTCTGCATGCACGCGTAAAGACGTGCAACCGCGGGAAGATCGAAAGGAACCGTGCCCATGTCGACTTTGAAGCTGCAATTGCTCGGCCACCGCCTCACCACGGCGGAAATCATCTATCACATGCCGGACCATCCGCGCCTGCTGCAGACCTTCGTGTGGCAGTCCTACGATCTGGCGCCGCGCTATCCCGGCCTCACGAAATTCCTGCGCTTCTGGGAGCAGCACATCGAAGGCGCGCTCCACATCGTGCGCATCGCCAGCGCCGCGCTCGTGAAGCCGGCCGAGTTCCGCTATGTAAAAGGAGAACTCAGGCTGCACTGACGGACAAGAGATTTCGAAGCCTCTCGCGCGGCGCGGCCAGCGCGCATCTTGCGCGGCCGCGGCGCGCTCTTTACGGTCGCGGCCGCTTGCTCGGGGCACCCGCGACCCATGCGATCGCTTTATCAGCTCATCGATTTCGTCCTGTGGTTCTACAGCCTCTTGCTCATCATCTACGTGGTGACGGGGCTGCTGATCAATTTCGGCGTCGTCAACGCCTACAACCGCGTCGTCTCGGGAATCTACGAGTTCCTGATGCGCGTGACCGAGCCGGTGCTGAAGCCGATCCGCCGGATCCTGCCCAATTTCGGCCCGGTCGATCTCTCGCCGCTCGTTGTCTTCATTCTCATCTGGTTCGCGCGCAACCTGCTGGCGGAATACTGGCCCGTCCTGATGGGCGCGTCCTCGCCCGCCACGCCGAATTGAGCATTCCCTACGCGGCATGCAATGAGGGCCTGCGCGTCTTCGTACGCCTGCAACCGAAAGCGCGGCGTGAGCGCATCGAAGGCATCGTGGCCGAGGCCGATGGCCGCGTCGCCTTCAAGGTGGCCGTAACGGCGCCGCCCGAAGACGGCAAGGCGAACGCCGCGCTGATTGCGCTGTTGGGCAAAAGGTGGCGGCTGCCCAAGAGCGCCATCGAGATCGTGGGCGGCGCGACGGACCGCAGAAAGACCTTGCTTTTGCGCGGCGATCCCGCCTCTTTGCAGGCGACGATTTCAAATTATCTCGCATCGCTCGCGCAGTCCGGCTGATCCCATGACCGACCCGAAGCTCATCGACGGCAAAGCCTTTGCCGAGACTCTCCGCGCGCGCCTCGCGCGCCAGGCGGCCGCGCTCAAAGCGGAACACGGACTCGTGCCGGGGCTCGCGGCCGTCCTTGTCGGCAGCGATCCGGCGAGCGAGGTGTATGTCCGCAGCAAGGGCAAGGCCACGCGCGAGGCCGGCATGAATTCATACGAGCATCGCCTGCCGGCGAGCACCGACGAGGCCGCACTGCTCGAGCTCGTGCGCCTCTTGAACGCCGATCCCGCCGTGCACGGCATTCTCGTGCAGCTCCCGCTGCCAAAGCAGATCCGCGAGGCCGCCGTCATCGACGCGATCGACCCGGCGAAAGACGTCGACGGCTTCCACGTCGTGAACGCCGGCAAGCTCGCCACCGGCGGCGACGGCATGGTGCCCTGCACGCCGCTCGGCTGCCTGATGCTGCTGAAGGACCGGCTCGGCGATCTTTCGGGCAAGCGCGCGATCGTGCTCGGGCGCTCCAACATCGTCGGCAAGCCGATGGCGCAGCTCCTGCTGCGCGAAAGCTGCACGGTCACGATCGCGCATTCGCGCACGCGCGACCTTGCCGCCGAGTGCCGCCGCGCCGAGATCGTAGTCGCCGCCGTCGGCAAGGCCGAGATGGTGAAGGGCGACTGGATCGGCGAGGGCGCCACCGTCATCGATGTCGGCATCAACCGCATCCCGGCACCGGCGCCCGACAACCCCGGCAAGACGCGCCTCGTCGGCGACGTCGCCTTCCTCGAGGCCAAGCCGCGCGCCGCCGGCATCACGCCGGTGCCCGGCGGCATCGGCCCGATGACGATCGCCTGCCTGCTCGCGAACACGCTGACGGCCGCGTGCCGGCAGCGCGGCGTGCCGGTTCCGGCCTGACGTCTACTGCACTGTTTCCGGCACTTCGAACTTCGGGCGTGCGTGCTGCGCGACGCAGTTGAGGTCGAGCTTCGCGGCGGGATCGTCCACGAATGCCGTCATCAGCGCGTTGCCGCACGCGTGGCGATACGAGACGTCGTGGCCCGCATCGCCGAAGCGCGCGACGATGCTGCCGGTGAACGCCTTTCCGATTTCATCGGCCCACCCCGTAAGCGTGCGGATGTCGTAGGCGCCGGTGATGACGAGCAAGCGCGGCGCGAGGCCCGGCGGCGTGTCGGGCACCGGCGCGGGCGCGAAGGCGGCGCAGGCGTCGCGCGGGCCGCGGCGCTCGCCGGGCGATGCGCTCGGCAGAACGTCTTCGGGACAGCGCGTGGTGACGAAGATCAGCGTGCTGTCGATCGGTGGCAGGGTGCTCCGCGACGACCGGCCGTAGATGGCGTCGATGCGCGCGCGCGTGATCGGCTTGCCGGCGGCGAGGAAGCCGTGGAGATCGTGTATCGCGCGCGGGATGTGCGGCAGCTCCGCGCCCGAATCGAGGCGGCGGATCAGCGCCGGCGCGATGCCGCCGGTGTGGCGCTCGACGGCGGCGAGGTAGTCGAGCTCGTCCTTCGCGTTCGGCGGCGCCCGCAGCGCGGCGCCCGGCTTCAATAGCGTCTGGATCTCGGCGAACCTGGCGGCGAGATCGCCATAGGCGGCGGCGCAAGCGGCTTCGGCCGCGCAGTCCTGGAACAGGCGCGCGAGCAGCGCGCGGCGCACCAGCGCGTTCTCCGGCCGCGCGAGGCTCGGCGCCAGTGGCAGCGCGGCCATCGCCACGGTTGCGCGCGATCCGGCGGGGTCGATCTGCGCGAGCCGCAGCACCACGCGCGAGCCGTAGGACGCGCCCACCGGATTCCACGCCGAAAGCTTCAGCGCGCGGCGAAGATCGAGCAGGTCGCGCGCGGTTTCCTCGGTGCTGAAGGCCGCGATGTCGATGCCGCGCGACCTGAGGCGCGCGAGGCATTCGGACGAGCCCATGCGCCGCGGCGGCGCAGCCCCGTCGTCCGCGGGCTCTTGTGCGCAGACGAGGCGCGGCGTCGAGCGCCCCACGCCGCGCTGGTCGATGACGATCACCTCGCGCCGGAGGCGCAGCGGCGCCAAGCCCTCCATGACATAGGCGACCGGCGGGTTGAACAGCGCGCCCGGCCCGCCGGGAACGAGCACGATCGGATCCGGCAGCTTCGCCTCGGTTCCGGTGGGCTTGTAGATCGCGAAGAACACGCGCGCGCGCGGCCCGTCCGGCTTCTGGCGCGACTGGGGCACAACGAGATGCCCGCAGCGCGCTTCGGCTCCGGCCGCCTGCGTCCACGGGCAGTCGCGCCATTCGATCGCCGGCGCCTCCGCGCGCGCAAGCACCGGAGAGAAACCGGCGAGCATGGCTGACAGGATGAGCGTTCGCATGTCCGGACCCGCACCGAGTATCGTTGCATCGAATGAACGAATCCACTTGCCAAGCATGGCGAAATTCCGGCGGGACGGGTCGGCTTGCCACTCGACCCGAACCGCCGGGTTCCCTAAACAGAAGCGCATGACCGGCACCAGCGACCACGTCCTTTACGCGGCCATCGTGTTCCTGGCCATCCATCTGCTGCCCGGCACGCCGCTGCGCGCGCGCGCGGTGCGTGCGATCGGCGAGGGGCCGTATCGCGGCGTGTTCTCGGTGCTGTCGGCCGCGGTGCTGGTGTGGCTGGCGATGGCCTATGGCGACGCGCCGCACGAAGTGCTCTGGCCGCAGGCGGGCTGGATGCGCTGGATTCCGCTGCTGGTGTTGCCGTTCGCGCTGATCCTGTTCGTCGCCAGCCTCACGACCCGAAATCCCAGCATGGCGGGGATGGAGCGCATCGTCGATCCGCAGTTCGCGCCCGGCGGCATCCTCACCGTCACGCGCCATCCGATGCTGTGGAGCTTCGCGCTCTGGGGCCTCGCGCATCTTCCGCCCAACGGCGACCGCGCGTCGCTGTGGCTGTTCGGCAGCCTCACGCTGCTGGCGCTGGCCGGGATGGCGATCATCGACCGCCGCAAGGGCGAAGAGATCGGCGCCGCCTGGGGCCCGATCCTGATGCGCACTTCGGCGATCCCCTTCCTGGCCGCGATCCAGGGGCGCACGAAGGTCGATTGGCGCGGCATCGGCTGGTGGCGGCCGCTCGTCGGCCTGTTCCTCTATGCGCTCATTCTCGGCGGCCACCGCCATGTGTTCGGGGTGAGTCCGTGGCCGTGACGACTTTTTCGAAGCAGTGAGAACGATGACCAAGACGAAAGCCCAAGGACCGCTGGCCGGATTGAAGGTGATCGAGTTCGCCGGCATCGGTCCGGCGCCGATGTGCGCGATGCTGCTGGCCGATCTCGGCGCCGACGTGCTGCGCATCGACCGATTGCAGGATGCCGGCCTCGGCATCGATCGCCGGCCGGAGTTCGATCTCCTGAATCGTAGCCGCCGCTCGGCCGCGATCGATTTGAAGCAGAAAGACGGCGTCGCCGCGGCGCTCCGTCTCGTCGCGCGTGCAGATGTGCTGATCGAAGGCTTCCGGCCGGGCGTGATGGAGCGCATGGGCCTCGGCCCCGATGTCTGCCTCGCAAAGAATCCCGGCCTCGTCTATGGCCGCATGACCGGCTGGGGCCAAACCGGAACGCTGGCGCAGGCCGCCGGCCACGATCTCAACTACATCGCGCTGATCGGCGCATTGCACGCGATCGGCGGCAAGGAGAAGCCCGTGCCGCCGCTCAACCTCATCGGCGATTTCGGCGGCGGCGCGCTCTATCTCGCGTTCGGCATCTGCGCGGCGCTCTACGAGCGCCAGCGCTCCGGCAAGGGGCAGGTAATCGACGCGGCGATGACCGACGGTGCCGCCTCGCTGTCCACGCTGTTCTACGGTCTCTTCGCGCAGGGCACGTGGCGCGACGAGCGCGCGGCGAACATCCTCGACGGTGCCGCGCCGTTCTACGACACCTACGAGACGAAAGACGGCAAGTTCGTCTCGCTCGCGCCGATCGAGACGAAGTTCTACGCCGAGTTCCTCGCCAAGCTCGGAATTGATCCGGCCTCGCTGCCGAAGCAATACGACACGAAGCGCTGGCCCGAAACGAAGGCCGTGTTTGCCGCTGCGATCAAGGCGAGGACGCGTGACGAATGGTGCCGCATCCTGGAGGGTACCGATGCCTGCTTCGCGCCGGTGCTCTCGCTCGCCGAGGCGCCGAAGCATCCGCACAATGCGGCGCGCGGCACGTTCGTCGAAGTGGCCGGCGTCGTGCAGCCGGCGCCGGCGCCGCGCTTCGATCGCACGCCCGGCGCCGTGCAATGCGCGCCGCCCGCGCCCGGTGCAAACACCGCCGAAGGGCTCGCCGATTGGGGCTTCACGGAAAGCGAGGTCGCTGCGCTGAAGAAGGCGGGCGCAGTCGCCTGATGGCCGAGCCGCTTGACAACGCCTTCATCTACCTCATGGGCGTGGCCGGAACGGGCAAGCTCACGGTGGCGAAGGCGATCGCCGCCAAGACCGGCGCGCGCGTCGTGGACAATCAGCTCATCAACAACCCGGTGTTTTCCGTCTTGCGCCAGGATGGCGTGACGCCGCTGCCGCGCGCCGTCTGGGATCGCGTGTTTACGATCCGCACTGCCGTGCTCGAAGCGATCGCCTCGCTGTCGCCGCCGGAGTGGAGCTTCGTCTTCACGCACGAGGCCTATGGCGCCGCCTACGACATCGCGGTGTACCAGCTCACGCGCGAGGCGGCGCAGACGCGCAAGGCCGCGTTCCTTCCGGTGCGGCTCGTCTGCGCCCCCGACGAGACCGCGCGCCGCGTGGTCACTCCCGAGCGGCGGATCCTCATGAAGTCGGCGAACGCCGAGAAGTCGCGCGCCCGCGCGGCCGCGAACGCCACCTATGATCCGGGAACGCCCGACGTGCTCACGCTCGACAATACGAGCCTTTCCCCGGAGGCGGCCGCCGACGCCATTATTCGCGCCGTGCGCAAGGTGTCCGCGCAATGACGATCCTCACGCTCCGCACGATGCAACACGATCTGCGCGCGCTGGCGCGCGAGGATGCGCAGGTGGCGTCGGCGCTCGAGCGGTTCGGCTATCCCGAATTGCGCCGGCGCCCGGCGGGCTTCGAGACGCTGCTGCGCGCGATCGTGTTCCAGCAGATCTCGATCCATGCCGCCGGCGCCATCTGGAAGCGCATCGAGGCGGCGGTCGTGCCGCTCACGGCCGAAGCGTATTGCGCGACGGGCGACGACGTGATCCGCGCCTGCGGCTTCTCGCGCCAGAAGCTGCTCTATGCGCGCAGCCTCGCCGAGCTCGTCGCTTCGGGCGAAGTGCCGCTCGCCGCGCTCGACGCGCTGGGCGACGAAGAGGCGATCGCGCAGCTCGTCAAGATCAAGGGCATCGGGCGCTGGACGGCCGAGATCTACCTGATGTTCGCGCTTGGCCGGCGCGACATTCTCCCCGCCGACGATCTCGGCCTCATCGTCGGCATGCAGCGCTTGAAGGGCCTGCGGAAGCGGCCCGACCGCAAGCGGATGGTGAGGCTCGGCGAACCGTGGCGCCCGCGGCGCAGCGCCGCCGCGCATCTACTCTGGCACTATTTCCACAAGACCCAGGACGAAATGCGCGCGGACAAGGCGGCGAAGAAACCTTTGAAAGGCGGCGGCATATGAGCTTCGCGACGGCATTGGACGGCCCGCGCTTCGGGCCCGCGCACGGCGGCAAGCCCAAGCAGCTTGTCGTGCTGCTGCACGGCTGGGGCGCCGACGGCAACGATCTTATCGGCCTGGCGCCGGCGCTGGCGCCGGTGCTGCCCGAGGCCGAATTCCTTTCGCCCGACGGCCCGTTCGAGTGCGATGCCGGCTTCGGCCGCCAGTGGTTCTCGCTCGGCGACCGCTCGCCGCAGGGCGACATGGCCGATCCGGTGATGACCGCGCGCCTCGCCGCCGTGGCGCCGGCGATCGACGCGTTCATCGACGGCGCGCTGGCGCAGCGCGGGCTCGAGGCCGACAAGCTGGCGCTCGTCGGCTTCTCGCAGGGCACGATGGCCGCGCTCTATGTGGGCCTCAGGCGCGCGCAAGGCCCCGCCGGCATTCTCGGCTTCTCCGGCCACCTCGTCGCCGGCCCGGCGCTGGCGCAGGAGGCGCGCGCCAAGCCGGAGATCCTGCTCGTGCACGGCGAGATGGACGACATCCTGCCCGTCGCCGCCACGCGATACGCCGAGCAGATGCTGAAGAAGCACGGCTTCGCGGCGAGCGCCGTATATCGCCCCGGCCTCGGCCACGGCATCGACGAAGAGGGGCTACGCCTTGGCGCCGCGTTCCTGAAACGCGTGCTGGCGGCGTAGGGGTCACGCGCCGCCGAGCAGAAGCACGCGCAGGCAAAAGGCGGCCACCAGCGCGCAAACGATGGCGCCGACGATGCCGGCCTTGGGGCCCCAGCGTTTCGGAAAGAAAACGCTTGCCGCATAGAACGCGGCGAGCAGGCCGACGATCGCGACGAGCGCGTTGATGATGAAGGTGCCGATCGTGCTGAAGAGACCGGTCTTTGCCTCGAATGCGTCGATGTCGGTGATCAGCAGCGTGAACAGGCCGGCGCCCGCGGTGAGAATCAGCACCAGCACCGCGAAGCGGAACGCGGCCTTGCTGTAGATGTTCACCCCCGCGCGCCGCGGCGTGCCCGCCGTTTACTCCGCCGCCACCAGGTGCCGCGCCGCGCTCTCGACGACCATCGGCGTTTCCCACTCCTGGCGCATGGGCGGCGCATTCCAACGCTTCGTCACCATCGCGATCCATTCGGGCGTGTAGAACGCGTTCGCGGCCGCAGCGTTTTCCCAAAGACAGATACCGACGAGCGTCTGCCCGTCCGGCGCGATGCCGTAATATTTCCGGATGAGGCCCGGAATGCCCTGATAGGTGTGCGCCGTGGCCTTGATCGTCTCGACGAGCTTGGCCTTGCTCGTGCCGGCGGGCACCTTGAACGTCCACATCACGGTGTGCATGGCGTTTCCTTCCCTATGCCGTCCCGCGGACAGGATAGCCCTTTTCCTGGATGAATTTCAGGCCGTTCAGGACCGCGCCGAGGTCGGGCCGGGCAAACGGCGCATTCGAGATATCGACGACCTGGGCCTGGCCGCTCGGGTTGACCACGAACAGCCCCGGCTCCGCGAAGGCACGGTCGGTTTCCTGCGGCGAGCGCGGGTTCGAGACGTAGAGGCCGAGCCGGCGCATGTTCGCGACCGACAGGCCATACCCCACCGGAAAGTTCGGCTGAATCTCGCCCGCGAAGGCGTCCGCCTTCTCCTGCGGATCCGCCGAGACCGCGACAACCTCAGTATTGGCCGCCTTGTAGCCCTCGACGAGGTCTTTGAGGCCGGAGAGGTAGCGTTTGCAGATCGGGCAGTGCTTGCCGCGATAGACGACGACCAACTGCCAATTCGGGCGCGCGCCGCCGATCGTCACCGTGCCGCCGCCCACTTTGTCCAGCGTGATCGCCGGCACCGGCGTTCCCGCGCCCATTTTCTCGCTCATTTGCCGCTCCTCCGTTCCCGTAACGCATTCGAGCCCGTTGCGGTACATACAGGGCCCCGCGGATGAGCGAAGTCACGTCTTGGCGAGGGCAGCGTGTCCACCGCTCGCGGACGCCGGGTCGCGCTGCGCAAGCGCTTGAATCGGTCTCGATTTTGTAATGTGATCACCCTATATTTCGCACCGCAATGATGAACCCGAACACAGAGCCTCAACCGAGACCCAGGTCCGACGCGGCCACCCGCCGCGTCCGGTTGAGGCCGCGCTCCTGAGGGGTGGGGAGACCGAGCCGTGGCGCCTGAAAACAACCCCGCTCTGGTCTTGAACGCGGATTTCCGCCCCCTCAGTTACTTCCCGCTGTCGCTCTGGTCGTGGCAGGACGCGGTGAAGGCCGTGTTCATGGAACGCGTGAACGTGCTCTCGGAATACGAGCGCGTCGTCCACTCGCCGTCCTTCGCGATGAAATTGCCGAGCGTGATCGCGCTCAAGGAATACGTGCCGCAGGCGCGCCGCCCGGCGTTCACGCGGTTCAACGTGTTCCTGCGCGACCGCTTCACCTGCCAGTATTGCGGCATCCAGCGCGCGGCCGACAATCTCACGTTCGATCACCTGATCCCGCGCTCGCGCGGCGGGCGCACGATGTGGACGAACGTCTGCACGGCGTGCGCCGGGTGCAATCTGCGCAAGAGCAACCGGCTGCCGCGCGAATGCGGCATGTTCCCGCGCCGCTATCCGTACGAGCCGTCCACCCAGATCCTGCAGGAGCACGGGCGCCAGTTCCCGCCCAACTACCTGCACGAAAGCTGGCAGGACTATCTCTACTGGGATACCGAGCTCGAGCCGGCGTAGGCTCTAGAACCGCTCGCTCAGCCAGATTGCCAGGCGCGAGGCGCTCTTGATCGCGGCGGTGAGCGGCTGATAGCCCGGCGCCTGCTGCGCGCCGTGCGCGAGCGCTGTGTCGCGGTGCTCGAGCTCGTCCTCGCGGAATTCCTCGATCGTGTCCTTGAGTTTCGGCTCCGCCGCGCCGAGGCGCTCGGCCTGGCGGCGATAGTGCTCGTCGATCGTCTCCTCGACGGCGACCGTGCACGCCATCGCCGCCTTCTCGCCCAGCATCGCGGTGGCGGCGCCGAGCGCGAAGCCGGCCACGTGCCAGAACGGCTGCAAGAGCGTCGGGCGCACGCGGCGCTCGACCATCAGGCGATTGAATTCGTCGAGATGGCGCCGCTCCTGCTCGGCCATGTGGCGCAGCGCGGGCGCGGCCTTCGTGCGGCCGAGCACGGCAAGCTGCCCGGCGTAAATGCGCGCGGCGCCGTATTCGCCCGCCTGATCGACGCGGATCATGCGCGCGATCGTTTCCGCGCGGCCGGGATCGCCGGGCATCAGCGCATCGAGCGCCGGCTCCGCGGGCCGATGCGGCGCGCCGCCCTCGCTCGCCGCCGGCCGCGTCATCGCCCGCGCCCTTGCGCGAACGCCGCGCGAAACGCGAACGCCGCCAGCGCCAGCGAGATGATCGCGTTCCAGGCCGCCATCGAAAGGCCGAGCATCGACCACGGGATCTGGTCGCAACGCGGCGCGGGGCGCTGGTTCAGCGCCTTCTGGAGATCGTCGACTCCCACGGCGGTGTCGTCGCCACCGCCTTCGCACACGGCGAGCCCGGCCCACCATTTCTGCTCGACGCCGGCGTGGAAGATGCCGGTCGCCATCGTCGCCAGCAGCGCCACGCCGATGAGGCCGAGCAGCCAGGGGCGCAGCGAGCCCGGCCCGATCGCCAGCGCGCCCGCCGCCAGCACCACCACCGCGATGTGCGGCCAGCGCTGATAGTGGCAGAGCGGGCAGGGCGGCAGGCCCATCGCGTATTGGAAGAACAGCGCGCCGAGCAGAAGCCCGCCGCTGCCGAGCAGCAGCACGAGAGGGGCGTAGCGCGCGAGAGACGTATCGCGGACGGCGAGGGCGATCATGCGCCTTTTATACCGCGTTCATTGCGGCGGCGCGATGGCGCGGGCTGCGGCCTAGAGGAACTTCGCGGCGACGATGAATCCGCCGACGACGAAGATCAGGAAGCCGAAGGCCACCCAAGTCAGGTACTTCTCGACGAACTTGCGAATGCGCTCGCCGAAGAGCTTGAGGAGGCCGACCTCGACATAGAAGCGCACGCCGCGCGTGACGATCGAGGCGGCGATGAACACCCAGATGTCGAACGCCGCGGCGCCGCTGACGATCGTCACGAGCTTGTAGGGGATCGGCGTGAGGCCTTTGACGAGGATCACCCAGAGGCCGTACGCGGCGAACGCGGCGCGGAACTCCTGGCCGGCCTGTTGCATGCCGTAGACGCTGATCAGCCACTGGCCGAGCGTCTCGTAGAGGAAATACCCGATCGCATAGCCGAACATGCCGCCCAGCACCGAGGCCGCGGTGCAGACGAAGGCGATGGTCCAGCCGCGATCCGGCCGCGCCAGCACCATCGGGATCAGCAGTGCGTCCGGCGGGATCGGGAAGAACGAGCTTTCAGTGAACGAAACCGCCCCCATCGCCCACATCGCGTGCGGCTTCGATGCGAGCGCGATCGTCTTGTCGTACATCTTCCGAATCATGCGGGCGCGCGGCGGGGATCGGCCCCTTGTGCCCGACGCTTAGCAGCCGCAGCGCCCGCGCGCAAACGTAGGCGCAGCCGCCTCTCGCCGGCGGCTTCTTGCGGGCCGCGCCTCGCGGGGCGATGATGCGCAGGGATCCGGATCAAGGGGAGGCCGCCCGCACGGGCGTGCGCGCCCGCACCGGAGGTTTGCGATGTCTTGCCGTCCACCGTTCCGGCTCATGCCTGCCGCGTTCGCGCTGGCCTGCGCCTTGTCCGCCGCCGCGCCCGCATCCGCCCAGCAGCCGCCGAACGCCGGCACCGGCGAGCGCCTCGCGCGCCAATGGTGCGCGAGCTGCCACCTCGTCGCGGCCGATCAGCGCGCGCCGGCCCCCGATACCGCGCCGCCCTTCGCCTCGATCGCGGCGCGCCCGAGCGCCACGCCTGGCGCATTGCGCACGCTGATCCAAATGCCCTATCCGCGCATGCCGCAGATCGCGCTCACGCGCGACGAGGTGGAGCACCTCATCGCCTACATCGTCAGCCTCAAGCGCTGACGCCCCCGCCGCCGGTGCCGGCAGGCCCGCGGCCGACCGAGGCTTGAACCGGCGCGCCATCTCTGCCATGTGAGGCGGGCGCGCGGCTGGCCCCGGTGGCGGAACCGGTAGACGCGGCAGACTCAAAATCTGTTGTCCGCAAGGATGTGAGAGTTCGAGTCTCTCCCGGGGCACCATTAGAGGCGCTTTTGCACTTACCTCTAGCGCGGTTTCAAACAGCCTGCGGGTAAGCGCCGGGCAAGCGGCCTGATCAGAGGCGATGTTCACGGCATTTCGAAGTGAAGAGTGGCCCTATCGACCGTCTTTTTCTCGGACAGCCGCGTATCACCGCACAACCGGCCGCACCTCGACCGCTGCCGCCACTGCGATTTGCTCCGGAAGCGCCCCCGCGATCTCGGTCTTGGCGTCGGCGAGATGCCGCACGATCTCAAGCTTGAGATCCTTCAAAAGCATTCCCGCGATCTGATCTCCCAGCACAGCCGTCATTCGTGATTCAAGCGTCACGATCTGATGGTTGAGCGCAGGTCCAACTCCGCGATCTACCGCACGCTTGCCGGCTGGCAAGACTTTGTTCACCAATGTCTCTTAGCGTCACATAACGAATGATACAAACAAACCGACAATGCACTCCGAGAGGCAACCCATGCGCGTTCTCTACATCGAGGACAACAAGGCGACCGCCGACAGTATCGCCATGATTCTGCGGTCGCAGGGCTATGTGTGCGATACGGAGGCGCTCGGCGAAGACGGCATGGAGATAGCGAAGCTCTATGATTACGACCTCATCCTGCTCGATCTCATGCTGCCCGACATGGATGGACTGGAGGTTCTTCGGCGAATGCGCGCGGCAAGGGTGCAAACGCCCATCATCATCCTTTCGGCCCTGGCGGAGACGCCGTCGCGGCTCAAGGGTTTTGGGAATGGCGCCGACGACTACCTGATCAAGCCCGTCAACAAGCGCGAGCTGTTGGCCCGCATTCAGGCCGTCGTGCGGAGATCCAAGGGGCACTGCGATTCCGCCATTCAGATTGGAAGCATCTCGATCAACATTCACGCGCGCTCGGTGCTGATCAACGGACAACCGCTCCATCTCACCCAGAAGGAATACTGCATCCTGGAGCTCCTGGCTCTTCGCCAAGGCAAGGTTCAGTCGAAGGACACGCTCATGAACCATTTGTACGGTGGCGCCGAAGAGCCGGACTTCAAGATCGTGGACGTCTTTGTCTGCAAGCTTCGCAAGAAACTCATGGCGGTGTGTGGCGAGAATTACATCGAGACGCATTGGGGGCGCGGGTATCTTCTGCGGGCCCCGGGCACGGGGGAGCCCGTCGATAGCGTGAAGGCGGCGTGAT
>CAYZSG010000042.1:0-28176 GCA_964481045.1 uncultured Candidatus Odyssella sp.
CGGAGGGCGGCTATATCGAGGCCGTCGTCGGCAAGAACGCCGCGGCCTGCCGCGCCGTGGCGCCGCCGATCATGGATCTGGTGCGCGCGGCACGCGCCGCCGGCGTGCCGGTGTACTGGATTCGCGCCGACTATCGCCTTGACAAGCTGCCGGCCGGCATGGCCGCGCGCTTCGCGGCGCAGGGCAATGGCCGCATATGCTGCGCGCCGGGAACATGGGGCGCGGAGTTCCATGGCGTGGCACCGGCGCCGGGCGAGACGCTGATCGACAAGCACTGCTACAGCGCGTTCATCGGCACCGATCTCGCGGAACGCCTCGCCGCGCAAGGGATCCGCACGCTCGTTTTCGCCGGCGTGCAGACGAATGTGTGCGTGGAGACGTCGCTGCGCGATGCCTATTCGCTCGGCTTCAACGTGGCCGTGGCGGGGGATTGCGTGGCATCACACACCGCGGAGCTGCACGAGGCGACGCTCAAGAACGTGCGCTTCCTGTTCGGCGACGTGCTCAGCGGGCGGGAGATTGCGGCGTTCTGGCCGGCGCGCGCATAGAGGCGGCACGGGCGCCCTTGCCGGAGACCTTCGCCTCCATGAGCCTTCGCGTCGCGTCGGCGCCGCGGCGGATGTGCTCGGCGAGGATGCGGCCCGCCGTCTTGGAATCGCGCGCGAGCACCGCCTCCATGATGAGGCGATGTTCCTCGTAGATGCGCGGCTCGATCTTGGGATAGGCGACGAAGTTGCGCCGGTAGCGCTCCGACTGGTCGTAGAGCAGCTCGCACATGTGCAGCAGCCAGGGCGAGTTGCAAGCGCCCTCGAGCGCCGCGTGGAACGCGCGGTTGCGGCGCTCCCACTCGTCGGCGTAGGTGGCCGGCGCCGCCTTCATCTGCTTCACGAGCTTGTTGAGCTGGTAATAGGCCGCGACGATCCCCGCCTCCCACGCTTCGTCGCCCTCCGCGATCGAGCGCTCGAGCGCCATCGTCGAGAACTTCACGCGGAGATCGGCCACGTCTTCCAACTCGCCCTTCGACACGGGCGCCACGAAGAAGCCGCGCTGCCCCTCCGCCACCGCGAGCCCGTCGGAGGCCAGGCGCGAAAGCGCCTCGCGCACCGGCGACAGGCCGATGCCGTAGCGCGCGCTGAGGCGATCGGGCTTCAGCTTCTCGCCGGGCTTGAGCGCGCCCTTGATGATGTCTTCGCGGATGCGCTGGAACGCGCCGTCTGCCAGGGTTTTCGGCGCGCCATTGCGCACGGCGTGGGATTTCGGCCCCCACGCCTCCCGCCGCGCCCGCACCGGCGCATCTTCTGCGGCCTCCCCACGCATTTTATAAATTCCCGGGATGCTATAGATTTGCCTTGAGACGCGCGGAGGTTAGTGGAATCCTCGGCGCGGTGCAAATCGAAGGATGCTGCTCGTGGCCGAGATCGTTTTCGCCGCCGGAATCCCCCACGCCCCGGCGATCGTGGGCCTGTTCGACAAGGCGACGCCCGAGCAGCAGAAGGTCGTGCGCGACACCTATGCCGGCCTTTCGGGCCACCTGCGCGCCGCGAAGCCCGATCTCATCATCGCCTTCGCCAACGACCACATGACGAACTCGCGCATCCTCGCCTATCCCGATTTCCTGATCGGCATGGCCGCGGAGCACAAGGGACCGCATGAGTGGTTCAAGCCCTGGATCGGTTGCCGCGACTATGTGGTGAAGGGCAGCCCCGAGGCGGCCGAGACGCTCTTCCGCGGCATGACGAAGCGCGGCGTGCGCATGTTCGGCAGCCGTGCGCCGCTCAATTTCGACGACAACATCTCGGTTCCGAGCGTTCTGCTCGATCTCGACAAGCTCGGCGTGCCACTGGTGCCGGTGATGCAGAACTGCACCGTGCCGCCGTTCCCGGACCAGCACCGCTGCTACGAGGTGGGCCAGAAGCTCGGCGCGCTCATCCGCGAGGACCTGCCCGCCGGCATGCGCGTGGCGCTGTTCGGCTCCGGCGGGCTGAGCCACGAGCCCGGCGGCGCGCGCTACCTCTTCATCGACGAGGCCTTCGACCGCTGGTTCATCGACCTCTGCGTCGAGGCCGACCACGAGCGCATGCTGAAGGAGCTGACGATCGAGAAGATGGAGGCCGCCGGCTCGGGCGGCACCGCCGAGCTGCTCGCCTGGGTCGTCGTCATGGGCGCCATCGGGAGGCGGCGCGGGCATTCCTACGGCTACGCGATATGCACCGATTTCCGCTGCGGGATCGGCGCCGTATCCTGGAACCTCGCGGCCTGAGCGGAGGAGCGGCATGGGACTCGAGAAGTTCGACCCCACCCTGGCCGGGCACGACCTGGTGCAGGACCTCAAGTGGAACCCGGCGCTGCGCGCGGAATTCAAAGTCAACGAGAGGGCCGTGCTCGACCGCTATGCGCTGCGGCCCGATGAGCGCAAGGCGATCGAGGCGCGTGATTTCAAGCGGCTCTACGAGATCGGCTTCCACCCCTATCTCGGCGGCCAGCTCTCGCGCTTCATCTACGGCAACGACGCCGGCGGCGGCGCGCTCGTGGCCAACAAGAAGCTCATCGCGTCGCTCACGAGCGATCGCTGACCAGGGAAGGCCATGCGCCCCTTCTCGCCCCGCTTCCCCGACGTCGCGTGGATGTGACCGCGTCCTTGCGGCGAGGCTGCTATTCTTGACGCCCAGGTGGATGCACCACCCGCCCGGGAGCCCCCCATGAGCATGCTGAGCCGCGAAGAACTCGAAGCCCTGCTGCCGGCCGAATCCGCCGCGTTTCCCTCGCCGATCCCGACCCAGATCGTCTCGAGCGACGAGTTCTTCCCGTCGCCGCAGAGCGCGCGGCAGAAGAAAGTGGAAGCGCTGCTGAAGGAACGCGGCGCCGAGAACGCGCGCAGGAACGGCATGTCGCGACGCCGCTTCTTCGGCACCGCCGCGGGCATGGCGACGGCTTTTGCCGCGATGAACGAGATCTACGGGCCGCTGTTCGAGGTGAGCAAGGCCGAGGCGCAGAGCACGGATCGCGCCGCCGAGCTCGCGCAGGCGAAGTCGCAGCAGTTCATCATGGACGTGCATACGCACTTCTTGAGGCCGAACACGCGCCTCAAGGGCTTCGTGAACATGCGCGCCGCCGTGGGGCGTCTTGGCTGGAATCCGCAGCTCTCGGGCAAGGAGCAGACGATTGACGACCTCATGTATGCGAACTGGTTCAAGGAAGTGTTCCTCGACAGCGACACGAAGGTGGCGCTGATCAGCGGCGCGCCTTCGGACATGCCGGAGGACTGGTTCCTGACCAACGAGATGAAGTTCGAGGCGCGCGAGCGCATCAACAAAGAGGCAGGGACGAGGCGACTCCTCTCGCATGCGATCTTCACGCCCGGCCAGCCCGGCTGGCTCGATCGGGTCGATCGCGAGCTCGCGCTGCTCAAGCCCGATTCGTGGAAGGGCTACACGGTCGGCGACAACACCAACAAGAGCATCAGCAAGTATCCCTGGCGCATGGACGACGAGAAGGTGACGTACCCCTTCTACGAGAAGATCCTGAAGGCCGGGAGCAACATCGTCTGCGTGCACAAGGGCCTGTTCGCGCCGTCCACCGAGAAGCAGTTCCCGCACCTCGTGCACTACGCCGATGTGCGCGACCTCGGCAAGGCGGCGAAAGACTGGCCGCAGATCAACTTCGTCATCTATCACTCGGCCTATCGCTGGGCCGGCGGCGGCCGCGCCGAAGAGGCGCTCGCGCAGTTCGAGCAGACCGGCCGCGTCGAGTGGACGAGCGATCTCGCCGAAATCCCGGCGAAGTACGGCGTGACGAACGTCTATGGCGATCTCGGCCAGATCTTCGCGCAGACGACGGTGGCTCAGCCGCGCCTGGCCGCGGCACTGATGGGCATGCTGGTGAAGGGCCTCGGCGCCGACCACGTCGTGTGGGGCACCGACGCGATCTGGACCGGCTCGCCGCAATGGCAGATCGAGGCGCTGCGCCGGCTCGAGATTCCGGAAGACATGCAGAAGAAGCACGGCTTCGCGCCGCTCGGCCCCGCCGACGGGCCGGTGAAGACCGCGATCTTCGGCGGGAACTCGGCGAAGATGTACAAGTATGATGTGAAGAAAGCCGACCTCGAGCGCGACCGCGTGACGACGATCAAGGCCGCCTACGAGCGGAGCGGCCCGCGGCCGAGCAACCTGCGCTATGGCTATGTCGCGCGCGCTTAGAGCCGACGTCGTTCAGGTGGAAGCATCGGCCGGGCAACATCGTGTGTGCGTCCATCCTTCGAGGCGCGCCCAAGAAAGCGCGCACCTCAGGATGAGGCTGTTCTTGCTCCAACAATTCGCCTCATCCTGAGGCGCCCGCCCATTTGGGGCGGGCCTCGCAGGATGGACGCAATCTCGATGTCGATACCGGCCCGGGTCAGACTGGGAACGCCTCGAGCAGATCGACCGGATCGCCGTACTGCGCGGCGCGCTTGATCACCTCGGGATCCTTCAGCGACATCAGATAGCCCTGATCGAGCATGATCTGATTGCCCGCCGTCACCGTGCTGTCGAAGGTGACGAGATCCATGTGCACGTGCGGCTCTTCCCATTTCGGCATCATGCGCTGCAGATAGGGCGAGGGCTTCAGGCCGTTGATGCCGAAATGCAGCCCGCCCGGCGAATTGGGGCCGGCCGGATAGATGTCGAAGCGCGGCGCCTTCGGGTTGTGGCCGCAGCCGAGCTCCTCGAGCTTGCCGCCGATCACGAGGTCGCGGATTACTTCCGCTTCCATCCCCCGCCCGTGCACGGCGACGACGCGGTCGTCCTTGAACTCGACGCCGATCTTCTGCTCGAACGGCTTCTCGAACCCCACCGCCCATTGCGCGAAGATGACGCCGTTGACCGGCGCGCGGCGCTGCTCGTCGCCCATCACGTAGGGCTCGTAGAGATTGGGCCCGTGCGTGGGGATGTAGTGGATATAGCAGCCGGGCTCGTCGGCGTAGTTGTGGCCGCGCCAGCGATTGTGCGCGAGCAGCCTGTCGCGCATCGCCTGCGTGTATTTGATCTCGAATTGCGTGCCGCGCGGATCGGTGAACTTCAAGTCGAAATCGCCGGCCTTCGGATAGAGCCGCGCGGTGGCGCGGATGATCTCGCCGAGCACGTCGATCGGGAAGCGCGCCTGCGGCGTGTGCCAGAGGTCGAGGTTGCGGAAGAACGTGATCTTCACCCAACGCTGGCCCTTCTTGCGCAGGCCGATGCAGTAGGGATCGATCACCGACGCGAACCAGGTGGAGACGACGAACGTGGCGCGCTCAAGCGCCTGCTTGGCCTCGTCGGGCACCTCCATGAGCTGCGTCGACTCGCCCATGTAGGAGGCGAACGTCGCGCCGCGCGCGCGCGCAAGGCCGTAGACCGCCTGGATCACGCGCGGATCGAGCAGCGGATCGGTGAGCATCACCACGTGGTCGCCGGCCTTGATGGCGAACACCTTGTGGAAATTGTCCATCGCGCCCTGGAACGCGGCGACGTCGTAGGGCGGAAACTCCGGCGGGCGCGGCAGCGCGCGCGCCGTCTTGGAGCGGAGGATGTCTTCAACCGAATTGGGGATCATGGGCGTTTCCTCTAGCGGCCCTGCAGCATGCGGCCGAATTTCGCTTCGAGCTCGTTGTACCACTGGGCCTTGGCGACCTCGGTTTCGGCATCGAACATCGAGGTCTTCTTGCCCTTGAGCATTTTCGACGTTTCGGTTTCGGGAATGAACGGATTGCCGCGCTTCGCCACCTTCTCGTAGGCGAGCGAGCCCTCCTTCGAGCCGAGCCAGGCGAGCAGCAGCTTGCCGGCGTTCGGGTTCTTTCCGTATTTCAGCAGCACGCCGTAGAGCGGCCCGACCGGCACTGGCTCGAGGAAGCGCCACTTCACCGGCGCGCCCTTCTCGATCGTCGGCAACGCCGTATGGTGGATGCCGTAGATGATGTCGACCTCGCCGGCGCCGACCGATTGCGCGGCGGCGTAGGTGCTGCGATAGAGCTTCGGCTTCAGCGCCGAGAATTTCTGCACCAGCGCCGTCGTTTTCTCCTCGCCCAGGTCGGCGGCGAGGATCACGAAGCCGATCGCGCGCGACCAGGTGCCGACACGGCCCTGCCACTTCGCATCGACGAGCTCGTCGTAGGTCTTCGGCGCCTCGTCGTCTTTCACCTTGTTGGTGTTGTAAAGCATGCCGAACAGTGGCGTCGTGATCGCGATCAGATACTCGTTCGGCGTGCGCTCTTTCGACATCTCCACGCCGAGCGCTTTCCAATCGACTTTTTGCAGGAAGCCGGAGGAGGCGTGGCGCATGCCCGAGGCCGGTCCGTCGAGCGTCACGTCGGCCGTGGGGCCGCCGGCGCGGCTTTCCTGGGTGATGCGCGCCGTCTTGGCCGCGCCCGGCACCTCGAGATACTCCACCGACTTGATGATCGGGAACGCCTTCTGGAATTCGGCCAGGATCGCGTCGCCCTCGGCGCGCGGCAGGCTGTCGTACCACACCACCTTGCCTTCCTTGGCGGCGGCGGCCTTCACCTCGTCGAGCGTCTGCGCGCCGGCTTGCGCTGCCGGAAAAGCGGCAACGGCGAGCGCGGCCAGAAAGGCGGTTCGGCGTGAAATCATCGTCATCCTCCCTCGATGTCGGATCGGACGCTCTTGGCGGCGCCGCAGGCCGAAAACGCTATCATTCGTCACCAGGGGTGTAAACGCGCGGGCGCCGCACCCCCGTCATGCTTTCATATCTAAGGATTGGCCGATTCCGGCCTTTCGCGCGGCTTCGTAGACCATCGCGCTGGCGCCGACATATTCGAGCGCGGTGCCGCCGGAGCAGAAGACCGTGATCTCCTTGGCGTCGCGCCGGCCCGGAATCTTACCCGCGATGACCGAGCCGATGTCGCCCACGACGTGCTCGCGCGCGATCTCGCCGGCAGCCATCGGAATGATGATCTCGCCCTTCTCGCCCCAGGCCTGATCGAGATCGTCGACGACGACGCGCGCGCGGCGGATGACCTCGGTATCGGTTTCGCGCGCCTCGGGATAGTGCATGCCGACGAGGTTGCAGTGCGTGCCGGGCGAGAGCCAGGCGCCTTCCAGCACCGGCACGCGCGAGGTCGTGACTGTCACGACGATGTCGGCGCCCTCGGCCGCGGCGCGGCCCGAATCGACGGCGGTCACCGCGAGGCCGGGCACGGCGCTGCGCGCCCATTCGGCGAAGCGAGTGCAATTCTGGGCCGTGCGGCTGTAGCAGCGCAATTCGCGGATTTCGCGCACGGCGGCAAGCCCGAGCAGTTGCGTGCGCGCATACTGCCCCGTGCCGATCATACCCACCGTTGCCGCCTCGGCGCGCGCCATGTGGCGGGTCGCGACCGCGGCCATCGCGCCGGTTTTCCAGAGGCTCATGCTCTGGCCGTGGATGTGCGCGAGCATCTCGCCGGTCTTGGTGCTCATCAGCGCGATCCAGAGATCGATGACGCCGCGCCGGTAGCCGGCCGTGTAGAGCGGCACGCCGATGACGCCGAGGCCCTCGAGCACGGCCGCCGCTACTTTCAGAGTAGGACCGCGATTGGCCGCGTTGGCGCCGGCCATCCAGAAGTTCTGGCGCGGCAGAAGTTGCAGCCTGCCCTCGCCCTGCTCGCGATAGGCACGCTCGACGGCGTTGACGTAGTCGCGCATGCCGACATGGCCCTCGTCGTGCAGGCGCGCGATGTGGTGCGTGTCGAGGAACAGCGTCATGGTCAGGCCTTGTCGGGCAGCACAATGCAGCGCGCAGGATCGACCTCGATCACCACCTCGCTGCCCGGCGCGAAAGACGCGGCCGGATGGCACCAGGCGCGGAACTCGGCGCCGCCGGCGGCGATGACGTGATCGGCGAGGCTGCCGAGGAAGATTTGCTCGACGACGCGGCCCGGAATGCGGTTGATCTCGCCCGCCGCGGCGCCTCCTGCCGCGCGCAACACGATATCCTCGGGGCGGATCGAGACGAGCACCTTGGCGCCCGCGGCGAGCCCATTCGGAAGCGTGCAGCGCAGGCTGCCGCCCTCGATCTCGACCAGCGCATCGGCGCCGGGCCGCGCGACCTTGCCGGATACGAAATTGGTGGAGCCGATGAACTCGGCGACGAAGCGCGTCGCGGGCCTGGAATAGATCGAGCGCGGATCGCCCTGCTGCACGATGCGGCCATTCTCCATCACGGCCACCACATCCGACATCGCGAGCGCCTCGGTCTGGTCGTGCGTCACGTAGACGGTGGTGATGCCGAGGCTCTTCTGGATGCGGCGCAATTCAAGGCGCATCGATTCGCGCAGCTTGGCGTCGAGATTGCTCAACGGCTCGTCGAGCAGCAGCACGCGCGGCTCCATCACCAGCGCGCGGGCGAGCGCCAGGCGCTGCTGCTGGCCGCCGGAAAGGCGCGTGGCCGGGCGGCGCTCGAAGCCTTCCATGCGGACGGTGGCGAGCGCCTTCGCCACGCGCGCAGCCACGTCGGCTTCGCGCACCTTTTCGCCAGAGACTCGCAGAGGAAACGCGACGTTCTCGAAGACGTCCATATGCGGCCAGATCGCATAGGACTGGAACACCATGCCGATCTTGCGCTTGTTCGCCGGCACGATGAGGCGGCGTGCCGAATCGAACACGGGCATGTCGCCGATCGCGATGCGGCCGCTGTCCGGCGTCTCGAGCCCGGCGATGCTGCGCAGCGTCGTCGTCTTCCCGCAGCCCGAGGGGCCGAGCAGCGTGTAGAGCTGGCCCTGCTCGATGCGGAAGCCGACTCCGTCCATCGCTTTCACGACGCGGCCATCGTGCAGCGCGAACTCCTTCTGCAGGGCTTCGGCGACGAGCACTCAGGCCTCCCGGCTCGCGCGCGTGAGCCAGGTGAACATGGCGACGAGGCCACCCAGCACGAGCATCAGGATCACGGCGATCGCCGCGGCCTGGCCGGGTTCGCCCTGGTCCCAGAGGCTGTAGAGGATCGTCGAGAGCACTTCGTTCTGCCGCGCTATCAGCATGACGGCGACCGAGAACTCGCGCAGCGAATGGACGACGAGCCAGATCAGCAGCGCGAAGATCGTGGGCTTCAGCAGCGGGACCACGACGCGGCGAATGTTCTGGAGGAACGTGGCGCCGGAGACCGATGCGGCCTCCTCCAGCTCGCGGTGCACCTGGAGCACGCCCGACTGCATCATGCGCGCGGCCAGCGGCAGGAACACGATGAGGTGGCCGAGCGCGATGATCCACACCGTGCCGTAGATCGGTATCGCGCGCAGGCCGAAGAAGATGAACACGAGCGCCACGCCCATCATCAGGAACGGCACGCTGATCGGGATCATCGACATCACGTCGAGGAGCCGCACCCAGCGCAGCTTCGAGCGCACGATCGTCCATGCGACGAAGAGCGCCAACACCGTCGTCGCGAGCGCCGAGACGATGGCGATGATGCTGGAATTGACGACGCCCTCCCAGATACGCGGCTGGCCGAGCAGCGTCTCATATGCCTTGAACGAAAGCTCGCCGAGCAGCTTCGTCTGGAAACCCGCGAAATAAGGCACGAGGCTCGTCCACAGCAGCGCCAGGAACGGCAGCACGACGGCGAGCAGGAAATAGAACGCCACGAACCCGGCGGCGACCGGGCGCCAGCGGCCGAGCCGAAAGCGCGTGGCCTTGTAGCCCTTGCCGCTGATCGTCGCGAAACGTTCGCTCTGCTGCGTGGCGCGGTAGTAGATGTAGAGCCCCACCGCGAGCAGCACGAACAGCGTGCTGTTGAGCGCCGCGATTTCGCCATAGGCCGGCAGGCCGTTCGCCGGGTTCATCAGATTGAAGATCTCGGAGCTCATCACGTTGACGTTGCCGCGCTGGCCGATGACGGCGGGCACGTCGAAGGTGAGCATGCCGACGATCATCAGCAAGGTCGTGACCGAGAGCAGCGCCGGCACGAGAAACGGGAACGAGACGCGGCGCAGCGTTTGCCCGAATGCGGCGCCCGAGGTGCGCGCCGCCTCTTCGTACACCGGATCCATGTTGCGCATCGCCGGCGCGAGCATCAGGAACGAGGTCGGCACATAGGCGAGGCCCTGCACGAAGATCATGCCGGGCAGGTTGTAGACGCTGAAATTCTTGGCGCCCTCGCCGAAGACCGGCGCCAGCATCGACGGGATGATGCCGATGCTCGGACTCATCAGCAGCACCCAGCCGATCGCGAGCAACAGCGGCGGCGTCGCCATCGGCATCAGGATGCCGACGCGGAAAAGATCGCGCCCTGGCATGTCGGTCCGCTCGACGAGCCAGGCGAGGGCCGCGGCGAGCGCGATGCCGAACGCGGTGCTGCCGGCGGCGAACACGAGGGTCTGCCAGACGAGCCGGTAGCTGTAGGCGCTGCTCCACACCTTGACGAAGTGCTCGAGAGTCCAGCCATCGCTGAGCGGCAGGCCCGAGGGGCGGAAGCTCGCGACGATGACGGTGGCGACCGGCAGTACGGTGAGCAGCGCGAGGAGCACCGCCAGCACGATCGGCAGAGCGTAGCCGCGCGGCATCGCGCGGCGCGGTGCGGCAAGCGTGCCGGCCGCGCCGGCAAGCGCAAAGCTGCCGCGCTGATCGCTCAACCTCGTCCTCCCTCGTCGGCGGCGCCTTCGCGGCGCTCTTCGCTACGCAGAAATATCCATAGAAATCTAAGTTAGAGTGGCGGCGCGGCGCGCGGCTGTCAACGCCGCGCGCTCGCGGCCATCTATGCCTTCGTCCGCTTGGTGCCGCGCTTCGCCCTTTCCCACGCGGCGGAGATCGCATCGGCCTCCGCGGTGCGAACCGCCGCGATCTCGCGCTTGGCCATGCCGCCGTGGCGCTCGAGCCATTCTTCGATGAACGCGATCGGATCGCGCGCGCGCCACGCGGCAAGCTCGCCGTCGATGCCGGTGCGCGGCTCGCCGAAATGGCTGCTGTAACCGCCCATGCGGTAGGTTTCGCAATCGAGCATCGCCGGGCGGCCGGCCAAAGCCTCGGCGCGCGCCCAGGCCATCGAATGGAACACGTCGAACGCATTGTTGCCGTCGACCGGCCGCGTGACGAAGCCATAGGGCGCCACATAGGGCGCCAATGCCTTCTGCGCCCGCACCTGGTTCCACCCGGCCGAGACCTGATAGCCGTTGTTCTCGGCCATCAGCACGAAGGGCAATTTCCAGGTTCCGACGATGTTGAGCGCCTCGTGAACGTCGCCGGCGCCGTATGAGCCGTCGCCGATCACGCAGACCGTCACGTTGCCGCTCTTCTCCATCTGCTGCGTGAGCGCATAGCCCGCCGCGGTGGGCGCCCAGCCGCCGATCATCGACGAGGCCGGCATGACGCCAATTCCGGGGAACGCCGCGTGATGGAACACCTCGCGCCCGCCCTGCTCGGCATCCGGCGCGCCGATCATCTCGCGGAAATGCTGCTCGACCGTCGCCCCCTTGCCGAACACGATCGCGCGCGAGCGGTAGGACGGGAACACCGCATCGCCCGGCGCAAGTGCCATCGCCGCCACGCCGAGTGCCTCCTGCCCCAGGCAGGGATAGGTGTTGCCGAGCACCACGCCCTCTTTCTTGAGGCGCATCGAGAATTCCTCGAACAGGCGCGTGCGCCACATGAGCTTCAGGAATTCCACCGGCTCGGCGCCGGGCGGAACGTCGTTGCGCCGCTGCGCCCGCGCGCTCATGCCAGCACCTCCCGGAGCGCGGCCGCGATCTTTTCGGCCGAAGGCAGCACGTCTTCCTCGCGATTGTAGGGCAGGAACGTGTCGGGCCGCGCGAGCAACATCGGCGGGCGCTTCAGCGCGCTCATCGGCAACGTGTCGAGGAGACTCTGGATTGCGGGACCGTAGCCGCCGAGCGGCGGCTCCTCCTGCACGATCAGCACGCGGCCTGCGGCGCGCGCGGCTTCGAGGATCGTCTCGCGGTCGAGCGGCTTCACAGTGCCGAGGCTGAGCACGCGGATATCGGCCGGTTTCTTCGAGGCCGCGATCTCCTCCGCCGCCTTCAGCGCGAGCCCGGCCATGCGGCCGGCGGCGATCACCACGGCGTCGCGGCCCGCGCGCAGCGTACGTGCGCCGGCCGGCGCCTTCGGCTTCGCGCCGAGCGGGCCGGACGCGCCGTTCAGCGAGCGATCCTCGAGAAAGATCGTCGGCACGGGGCGCGTGAACGCGTGGCGCAACAGCCAATAGGCTTCGGCCGGATCAGACGGCATCGCGATGTCGAGATCGGGGACGTTCATGAACCAGGAGAGCGTCACCTCCGTGCCCATCGGCCCGTGGCGCGAGAAGCGGTTGATCGGCGCGCGCACGATCAAGGGGCAGCGCAGCTGGCCGTTCGTCGCGTAATTGAGCTTCGCGGCGGAATGCACGATCGAGCTGAAGGCCACGGCGAGGATGTCGGCATAGGCGATCTCGATCACCGCCGTGTGGCCGTTCATCGCGGCGCCGGCGCCGATGCCGACCATGGCGCTTTCGCTGATCGGGCAATCGCGCACGCGCGCCGCGCCGAACTCGTCGATCAGGCCTTTGGTGACGCCGCCGATGCTGAACTTGCCGACATCCTGGCCGAGCACGAACACCTTCGAGTCCGCCGCCATCGCCTCGCGTAGCGCGCGGGCGATCGCGTCCTTGTAGGTGATCGTCTCGGTGGCGCTCACGCCGGCACCAGCGCCAATACGCGTAGCGGGCTGCCGCTGCCGCGCTTGATCTTGAGCGGCGCCGCGAAGATCACCGCACCGGTGGGCGGCAATTGGTCGAGGTTGGTCAGGCACTGCAGGCCGTAGCGCCCCGCGCCGTGCATGTAGTAGTGGCACGGATAGGGGGGATTGAGGTGGAACGCCTGCCCCGCATCGGTGCCGATCGTCTCGGTGCCGAAGCCGATCACGTCGCGCTCCTTCACCAGAAACTGCACGACCTCGGAATCCGGCCCGGGCGTGTGCTGGCCGGTTTCGTCGAAGTTCTGGTACTCGGCCGAATCGGTGCGCTTCGACCAATCGGTGCGCATCAACACCCAGGAGCGCGGCGGGATCCTGCCGTGCTCCTTCTCCCAGTTCGTGACGAAATCGACCGTCAGCAGATAGTCGGGATTCTGCGTCGCCTGCTTCGAGCAATCGAGCACGCAGGCGGGCGCGATGAAGTGCTCGGCCGGGATCGTGTCCACCGCGTTGTTCGGCAGGTCGCGGCCGGAAATCCAGTGCACCGGCGCGTCGAAATGCGTTCCGGTGTGCTCGCTGAACGAGACGTTGTTCCAATAGGCCGCGGAGCCGCGCTCGTCATAGCGCGAGATTTCCTCGATGCGGAACGGCCAAGCCTGCCCCGCCTCGGGCGGTAGGGTGATCGTCGGGAAATCGGGTGACAGCGTCTGCGTGAGATCGACCACGCGGATGCGGCCGGCCGAAAGCTCTTTCGCGAACTGAACGAGGGCGTTCATCCTTCCGTCCTCCTCAGGGGTTCGACGCTTCGACTTCGAGCGCCTTCGGATTCTCGCGCCAGCGCGCGAGCCAATCCTGCGCAATGTCGCCGGGATAGACGTCTTCGGTGCCCTGCTTCAGCGCGTTGACGATCGCGTTGGCGAGCGCCGAGGGCGCGATCTTCGGCGGCAGCAGAAGCTGGTTCCACTCGTCGTCGATCGGGCCCGGATAGACGTTGATCACGCGCACGCCGGTGGGGCGCATTTCGGCGCGCAGGCATTGCGCGAGCGAATGCGCCGCCGCCTTCGAGGCCGAGAACGTGCCGTGCGGCGGGAAGTTCGTGAGTGCGTAGATCGAGAGCAGGTTCACCCACGCGACCGCGCTGTTGACGCCGTCGGCGCCGCGCGCCTTCAGCGCCGGCCCGAATTCCTGCGCGAGGCGCAGCAGGCCGAAATAGTTCACGTCCATCTCCGCGCGCGCCGCGTCTGTGCCGTAGCGGGACGAGATGCCGTAGGTGCGATGCACCTCGGCGTTGTTCACCACGATATCGACGCGGCCCGCGATCTCGCCGGCGATCTCGCGCACCGAGCGCTGGTCGGTGACGTCGAGGTTGAGCAGCGTCACCTGCGGAATGGCCTTGATCTCGTCGAAGCCGGGGAAGTTTTTCCACGGCTCGGCATTGCCGACCCAAATGGGATCGGCGCCGGCCTTCGCGAGCGCCTTGACGAGCGCCTGGCCCACCGCCGTCTTGCCGTCGGTGACGAGCACCTTGCGGAATTTCGGATCGCAGGTCATTTCGCGCATGATCTTGTCATCCGCCATGTTGGGCGTGTCGGTTTCGGGAAGCGCCACGAGCACAGCCTGCCCGGCGCGGTCGAGATGCGCGCGCACGCGCACCTTGCAGGGCGGCGGCGGCACATCGGCGTGGATGTGCGCCACCACGGTGACGTCGCCCGCCAGCTGCACGAGGCCCGCGCGCCACGGCACGCGTTCGCGGAAGAACAGCTCGAGGCTGTGGCGCAGCAAGGTTTCGGAGATCAGCTCGCCCTCGCCCGATTGCGGCTTCCAGACGAGCCGGTCGGAGAGGCAGCGGCGGCACACCTCGCGCGGCGGATACTGCACACGGCCGCAATCGCGGCATTCCTGCAATTCGAACCGACCCTGCGCGGCGCCCCGCAGCAGGCCGAGCGCATAACGGCTGCGCGCCGAGGGCGGCGGTACCGGCAGGCGCGTGCGCAGGATCGGATTCTTGCGCTTGGGTTTTTGCAGCGGAGGGGTCAAGGGGTGCTCGCTCCTCTCCGGTTACGCGGCGGCCAGAATCGCGGCGCCGGTGGAAAGCCCGCGGTCGTAGTTGATCATGCCGAAGCCCGAGACGAGGCCGAGCTTCGCGTCAGGCACCTGGTCGCCGATCGTCTGGCCCGTGAGCTGGCGGATCGTCTCGACCATGCCGAGCATGCCGCCGGCGGCACCCGCCTGCCCGACCGAAAGCTGCCCGCCCGAGGTGTTGAACGGGAACGTGCCGTCGACCGTGAGCGTGTTCGCGCGCACCAGCGCCGGCGCCTCGCCCTTGCCGCAGAAGCCGAGATCCTCGAACTGCAGCATGTTTATGACCGGGTAGTCGTCGTAAACCTGGACGAAATCGATGTCGCCGGGCGTGACGCCGGCCTGGCCGTAGAACTCGTCGCGCTCCAGCGCCCAGCCGCCGCGATACTGGATCGGATCGGACGGGAACGCGGCGTGGCGCTCCATCGTGGAGAGGATGCGGGCATATTTGATGCCCGCCGCCTCCGCCGTCTCGCGCCGCATCACGAGGAAGCCCTCGGCGCCGGCGCAGGGCATCACGCAATCGAAGAGCCGCACCGGATCGGCGATGAGTCGCGCGCCGAGATACTCTTCCATCGTCAGCGGCTTCTTGAACATCGCGTGGGGAATCTTGAGCGCGTTCTGGCGCTGCGCCACGCACATCTTGCCGAAATCGGCCGGCTCGGCGCCGAAGGTACGCATGTAGTAGTCGGTGAGGAACGCGAAGCTCTGGTTCGGCCCGCCCGCGCCCATCGGATAGACGGCGTCGCGCGCGAAGCGGCTAAAATTCGCGGTGCCCTGGCGGAACGAATCGACGTGGTTCGTGTCGCCGGCGATGCAGGCCACGATCTCGGCGTCGCCGCTCTGCACGGCGCGCGCGGCGCGGCGCAGGCTCACCACGCCGCAATTGCCGCCGAGCGGTACGAAATCGAGCCAGCGTGTCGAGAGCCCGAGATGCTCGGAAAGGCCGATCGCCGTATCGGGCGCGAGTGTGAACGACGAGACGCAAAAGCCGTCGATGTGCCCCTTCTCGATATGCGCGTGCTTGATGAGCTCGGCGAGCGCGCGGCCGATCCACCAATGCGCGGCGCGGATCGAGAAGCGCACATAGGGAATCGTGACCGGCGCCGTGACCACGATGCCGTCATATGAGGCGCGCCGGCTCATGCGCTCTTCCGCGGCTTGCTCTGCTGCTTCAGCGCGCGGAGATCGAAGCAGTTGGGATGACGCGCCGGATTCTCGGCGAGATCGCCGAGGTCGGCCTTCCGGATCTTCTGCGTGGCGGTGGTGGGCATTTCGGACAGGAACGCGATATAGCCCGGCGCCTTGTAATAGGCAAAGCGGGCGCGGCAGTGCTCGAAGATCGCGTTGGCCAGCGCGGCATCGGGCGCGTGGCCGGGGCGCGGCACGATCACCGCCATAACCTCTTCCTCGCGGATCTCGTCGCGCACCGCGAGCACGCTCACTTCGCCGACGGCCGGGTGATCGGCCACGACCTGCTCGACCTCGGCGCAGGCGATGTTCTCGCCCGAGCGGCGCACGATCGCCTTCTTGCGGTCCATGAAATAGAGATAGCCCTGCTCGTCCTGGCGCACGATGTCGCCGGTGTTGAGCCAGCCGCCCTTCCAGGCCGCCGCCGTCGCCGCCTCGTCCTTCAAGTAGCCGCTGAAGAAGCGCTTCCTCGGATTCGGCCCCTGCGCGCGCACGAGGAAGTTGCCCGGCGCGCCCGCCGGCACGTCGTTGCCGGCATCGTCGACGATGCGCACTTCCATCGGCGGGCCGGGCCGGTTCGCGCGGCCCATGCAGTGCAGGCCGATGCGCCGCGGCTCTTCCCAATCGACGAGAGTCGCCGAGCCGCCGGTTTCCGTCATCGCCCAGCCGTTCGTGAGCACCATGCCGAAGCGGCGCTCGAACGCCGCGTGGTGCGAGGCGTGGACTCCGCCGCCCATGCCGAAGCGGATCTTGTGCGCGCGGTCGAGCGGCGACGACGGCAGGTTCAGCAGCATCGCCGGCATGACGCCGAGATAGTGGAAGCAGGTGGCGCCGGTCTCCACCGCATCCTGCCACCAGCTGCGCGGATGGAAGCGGTCGAGGATGATCTGGGCCCCGCCGCTGATCAGCATGCCCATGAAGGAATTGCCGGTGGCATTGGTGTGAAACGTTGGCAGCGGCTGCATGAGGCGCTCGCAGCCCCAACGCAGCTCGACCGGCCCCCGCTGCGCGGCATACCACTCGCCCCAGCCGAGGAAGTACTCGTTCGAGAGCATGCAGCCCTTGGGGCGCCCTGTGGTGCCCGAGGTGTAGAGGAGCGCCGCCTCCGCGGCGAGGCCGGCCGGGCCGCCCGGCGTCGCGCGGCGCGGCGGCGGCAGGTTCGCGTCGTCGCTCATCGCCAGCGGCACGCCGAGCGCCTCGGCGACCGGCTTCACCTGCGCCACGCGCTCGGGAAGCACGACGGCAAGCGCCGCCTCGCTATGATCCAGCGCGTAGCGCAGTTCGTCGGCGCCGTAATCGGGATTGAGCGGCACGATGCCCGCGCCGGCGGCGTTCAAGGCCATGAAGTGCAGGAAGTGATCCGGCCGATTCTCGAGCAGCAGCGCCACGCGATGGCCGGGGCCGTAGCCGGCGCGGCGATAGCGCTCGGCGAGCGCCTCGACCTTCTCCACCACCTCGCGATAGCGGAGGCTCGGGCGCGGCAGGCGCCATTTCTCCTGCAGCCACCCCGGCACGACGAGCAAATCGTTGTCCGGCAGCTTGCGCGCCGTATCGAGCAGCAGCGCGCTCGCCGTTTCGATGCCGGGCGGAAGTTGCGTCACGACGCGAAGATCTTGATCGCGAGCGGGCTCGAGCGGCCGCCATTGGTCGGCGACGTATCCGCCGGGCAGGCCGAGATCGCGGCGAGCACGTTCATCTCGGCGCGGAGATCGATGTGGTCGCTCTTTTTCACGGTGCTCGGCCTGATCGTGAAGCCGCCATCGGCGTGCAGATCGGCGCACATGAACACGTTGAACACGTCCATCACCTCGTCGCCGGTCAAGCCGAACGGCGCCAGCGCCTCGGCGAGGTTTTCCTGGCACGAGCGGTGGTCGGTGAGCCCATCGCGCCGCTCGTAGAGCTTCTTCGAGCAGCGGCCGCCATTGTTGCCCCAGTGGTTCTTCATCGTGTCTTCGAGCGTCGTGAGCATCACGTTCTCGCGCGGCGGTTTGGAATAGAAGTGCTTGAAGCTCTTGGCGGTGCCGGTCTTGAGGATGCCGTTGATCGCCCAGCTTTGGCCGACGTGGAACCACTCTTTCGTATCGTTGGCATTGTAGAAAACGCAGTCCCCGACCTGGCCGTCCTCGGCCGGCTGGATGCGCAGCACCTGGCCCTTCTTGACGACAAAGGCGCGGCCGTAGCGGGCCGGGATCAGGAACTCCTCGACGATCTTGCCGCGCATCACGCTCATCCTTTCGCCGCCCTTATCGCCGCCAGCACGCGCTCGGACGTGAAGGGCATACGCTCCATGCGCGCGCCGAGCGGGCGCAACGCGTCGTTCACCGCGCACCACATCGCCGCCGAGGCTCCGACCGTGCCGGCCTCGCCCGCACCCTTGATGCCGAGGGCCGTGCCTGGCTGCGGCGTCGAGACGTGGCCCACCTCGATCGGCGGCATATTGTCGGCGCGCGGCATCGCATAGTCCATCAGCGAGCCAGCGAGAAGCTGCCCTTCGCCGTCATAGACGCAATGCTCCAAGAGCGCGCCGCCGAGCCCTTGCACGATGCCGCCGCGGAGCTGGCCGTCGACGAGGTCGGCGTTGATCACGCGCCCGCAATCCTCGACCACCCAGTGTTTCAGCAGCGTGATGACGCCGGTTTCGCGGTCGATCTCGAGCAGGCAGCCCTGCACGCCGTTCGCGGCGAAATAGGGCGCCGCCGGCACGAAGCTTTGCGTGGCGGCGAGCTTCGGCGCCGTGCCGCCCGGCAGCAGGTCCGGCTGGAAATGTGCGATACGGCAAAGCTCGGCAAGAGCCATGCGCTGCGCGCCGCCGGCGACATCCACGATCGCGGCATCGCGGATGTCGAGCGTCTCGGGCCTGGTTTGCAGCAGCGGCGCCGCCAGATCGAGCAGATGGGCGCGCAATTCGCGCGCGGCGCGATGCGACGCCTCGCCGCCGATCGAGAGGCCGCGCGAGGCATAGGCGCCGCCGCCATGTGGCCCGGCGCTGTCGCCGGCCTCGACCGCAACGTGGTCCATCGGCACGCCCAGCGCCTCGGCGACGATCGCCGCAACACCGGTGAGCGTGCCCTGTCCCTGATCCGTGCAGCCGACCGCGCAGCGCACCATGCCCGAGGGATCGATCTTCACGGTGGCCGAATCCTGCGCGGCGATGCGGATGTTGGCGGGACCGTAGAGAAATGCGCTCGGGGCCGTCATCTCGAGAAACGTCGCGACGCCGATGCCGGTGAAGCGGCCGGATGCGCGCAGGCGTGTCTGCTCCGCGCGCAGCGCCGCGTAGTCCATCCGCGCGACGAGGCCGTCGAGGCAGCGCTCGAGCGAGACCGAATCGAGCCGCAAGCCGCCCGCGGTCGTGACCGGCAGCGCGTCGGCGCGGTGATAGGCGCGGCGGCGGAACTCCACCGGATCGAGCTTCAGCGCGTGCGCGGCTTCGTCCACGAGCACTTCGGTGACGGCGCAGCCGATGGGCTGGCCGACGCCGCGATAGGAGCCGGTCGGCACCTTGTTGAGATAGGCGACGCGCGCCCGCGCGCGCTGGGCGCCGACGCGGTAGGGTGCCCCCATCATCATGCCGGCGAGCGTGGCGTCGCCGAAGCTGCCGCGGGGATAGATCGAATAGGCGCCGGCCGCGCAGAGGATATCGGCTTCCATCGCCGTGATCGTGCCGTCGGCGCTGGCGGCGAGCTTCGCCGCGATCTCGAACTCGCGCGAATGCGCGTCGGAGACGAACGCCTCGGTGCGGCGCGACTCGAACCGCACCGGGCGGCCGAGCAGCTTCGCAAGCGCCGCCGCCGCCAACTCGTCGGGATACACATGCAATTTGATGCCGAAGCCGCCGCCCACGTCGCGGCATATGACGCGCACGCGATGCTCGGGAATGCCGAGCAGGCGGGCGAACACGTCGTGCATCTGGTGCGGCACCTGATGCGACTGGTGGACCGTGAGCGCATCGTCGATCGGATCGTAATCCGCGAGGATGACGCGCGGCTCGAGCGGCACGCCGGTGTGGCGGTTGAAGCCGAAGCGGCGCTCGACGGCGACCGCGCCCTGGCGCATCTCGGCCGCGACGTCGGCCTTGCCGAGCGGGCGATCGAGCGCGCGATTGTGGCCGAGCGCGGGATGCACGAGCGGTGTGCCGCCCTCGAGCGCGGCCGCCGCGTCGAGCACGGCGGGAAGCTCCTCCCATTCCACCTCGATCGCCTCGATCGCGTCCTCGGCCGCAGCGTGCGTCTCGGCCACGACGGCGGCGACCGGCTCGCCCTGCCAGCGCGCGACGCCGTCGGCGAGCGGCGATTGCGGCGGCGAGACGTGGTCGGGCGCGTTCGCCATCACGGTCTGCATCGGCTTGCAGACCGCGGCGAGATCGGCGGCGGTGGCGACGAGCAGCACGCCAGGCATCGCGCGAGCAGCTTCGGTATCGATGCGCAAGATGCGCGCATGCGCGTGCGGGCTGCGCAAGAATGCGACATGCGCCATGCGGGGCGGCGCGATATCGCCGGTGAAGACGCCACGGCCGGCGACGAGGCGCCGCGTTTCGCGGCGCGGGACGGCGGCTTGGTCAGACACGGCTCGGCAACCAGGTGGCAATGGACGGAACGAAGAAGATCAGCACGAGCAGCAGCAGGCCGAACAGCATGTAGGGCAGCGCCGCTTGGATCACCTCGCTCATCGTGATCTCGGGCGGCGCCACGCCCTTCATCGTGAACAGCAGCAGGCCGAACGGCGGCGAGAGCAGACCGAGCTGCATGCAGACGAGATACATGATGCCGAACCAGACCTCGTCGAAGCCGAACTTCTTCACCAGCGGCATGAACAGCGGCACCGTGAGCATCATGATGCTGGCCTGATCGATGAACAGGCCGAGGATGATGAGCAGGATCAGCATCCCGATGAGGATGGCCGTGGGCGACAGGCCGGACTCCGTGACGACGGCCGCGATGCCGCCGGTGGCGCCGGTGAAGGCGAGGATCTGCGAGAAGGTGGTGGCGCCCAGGATGATGAACATGATCATGCCCGTGACGCCGGCGGTGCTGAGCAGCGCCTCCTTGAGCGCGCGCAGCTTCAGCGCGCGGAACGCGGCGGCGTAGACCATCGTGGCCGCCGCGCCGACGGCGGCCGATTCGGTGGGCGTGGCCCAGCCCAGCACCATGCTGCCGATCACCATGAACATGATGAAGATGAGCGGGAGCACGTAGCGGACCGTGGGGCCCCAAATGAGCCAATACCAGCGCGCATAGGCGCGCGAGAGGAGGCACCGGACCGCGACGCCGAGCGCGATCACGCCGGCGCATACCGCGAGGCCCGCCCACCAGGCCGCCAGCAGCGACGCGGCCGCGCCGAGAACGATGGCGGCGCAGGCCACGATGGGCATCGGCGCCGCGACGCCCTCCGGCAGCGCGGCCGCCGCATCGGCCGGCGCGAGGTGGGGCTTCAGCCAGCCGACCGTGACGATGTAGGCGATGAAAACGGCCGAGAGGATGAGGCCGGGAATGAGCCCACCGATGAGCAAGCCCGTGATCGAGATTCCCGAGAGGCCGCCGAGCAGCACCGCGAGGCCCGAGGGCGGGATCAGCATGTCGACGCCGCCGATCGCCATGATCGGGCCCATCGCGAGCTTCTTGTCGTAGCCGCGCCTCAGCATCTCGGGCAGCAGCAGCGCGCCGAGCATCGCCGTCGTCGCGATCGTCGAGCCCGAGACGGCCGAGAAGATCGTGCCCGCCACGAGCGCGATCACCGAAAGGCGCGCCGGAACGCGGCGGATCACGAGGCTCACCGCATCGATCGCCTTGATCGCGAGCCCGGTGTGGAACAGCACGTCGCCCATCAGCAGGAACATGGGGATCGGCGTGAACGCGAAGTTCGACACCGAGTTGACCATGTTCCGGGCGAGCTGTAGCAGCCCCACCTCGCCGCCGAGGAACATGAAAGCGCCGACGACGTTGACCGCGATGAACGCGAAGGCCACCGGCGCGCCGAGGATCAATAGCACGCAGACGCCGCCGACGAGCAGTGCGAGGGCCGTACCCCAATCCATCGATCAGACCACGCCGCCCTCGCGCCGCGCCTGGCGCGGCCCGGTGAGGACGCGCTGGAGGCGGAACACGAACTCCACGGCCAGCAGCACGAACATGACCGGCAGCGGCCAGAGGACATACCACTCGGCGAAGATCAGGTTCTTGACGACGAGCGTGCCGCCGCGCCAGCTTCGCAGCACCATTTCGATGCTGTACCACGACATCAGCAGCGAGAGCGCGAGGCCGATGAGATCGCAGGAGATCTCCATCACCCAGGCAGTGAACGGCTTAGCGCGCATGACGACGATGTCGACCCGGATGTGCTGGCCGCGGCGCAGCAGCCACGGCGCCGCGAAGGCCGAGGCGAAGAACATCGCGTATTCGGTGAGCTCGACGCTGGCCGGCAGCGTGACGCGGAAGACGTTGCGCAGCACGACATCGGCGACGATGAGTGCCGTCATCGCGAAGACGAGCAGCGCGGCGATCACGCCGCACGCCTCGAGAACGCGCCCGTAAGTCTTGGCCAGCGCCGGCATATCCCCTCACCCGCCTGCCGTGGGCGGCGAGCCTAGAACGGAAAGCGCCGCCACGTCAGCCGCGCGACCCGCGGCGCCTTCCGCGCGCACCGGCGCCTATGGCTTCGTGAGCAGCTTGCGCAGCGCGGGAACGTGCTGCGGGCTCATCTTCGCGAGCGCTTCCCAATAAATATCGTGCGCGCGCTTCCGGAAGTCCGGGCCCATGTCGACGACCTTGACGCCACCCTTCTCCTGGATCTCGAGCTCCTTGGCGTTGATCTCGTCGCGCCATTTCGGCCACTCGCCCTCGAGCCACACCGCCATTTCGGTCAGGAAATCCTGCTGCTTCTTGTCGAGCTTCTTCCACCGGTCGAGATTGACCATGATGTTGACGATCACGTTGTAGAAGCCCGGGTCGTAGCGGAATTTGGTGAGCTTCGTCCAGCCGAAGTCCTGGATGCCCCAGCGCGGCCAGCCATAGCCGTCGACGACGTTGCGCTCGAGCGCGGTGAACACCTCGCCTGGCGGCAGCGTGACCGTCTGCGCGCCGAGATCCTCGAAGAAGCGCTTGAAGTTCGGCGTCGAGCGCAGGCGCATGCCGTCGAACGGCTTGGCGCCCGGCTTGTGCGACTTCGACGTGTAGGCGTGGAACGCGACGCCGTCGGCATAGGCCGTTAGCAGCCACACGTTCATCTTCTCGTTGTGCAGCTTGTTGAGGTAGGCGAGCCCGCCGTTCTTGCGCTGCTCGGAGACGGGGAGATCGGCGAGGATCGCCGTTTCGCCCTCGACCATCGTGCCGACGTAATAGGCCGGCGGGCCCGAATGCATGTCGACGACGCCGGACTTCACCGCGTTCCACTGCTCGAAGGTGGGCACCGCCTCGGGGCCGACGACGGTGATCTGCAAGGTGCCCTTGCCGCGCTTGTTCACCTCGTCGACCCAGCGCTTGAAGATCTGGCCGTAATTGACCGAGAGCGGCAGGAACGAGGCGGCGCGGAGCGTGACCTCCTGCGCGCCGGCCGGGACGGCGGCGAGAGCGAGAACGGCGGCGGCGGCGCCGAGCGTGCGGCGTGACATCATGGTGATCTCCCGAACCGAGATGACGATTGGTGGCGGAGCGCGTTACGGCTTCGCGACGAGCTTACGCAGATGCGGAATGTGCTGCGGGCTTTTCTTCGCGAGGTCTTCCCAATAGGCGTCGTGCGCGCGCTTGCTGAACCAGGCGCCGAGATCGACGTATTGCACGCCGGCGTCCTTCTGGATCTTGTCCTCGTCGGCATTCTGCGCTTCGCGCCATTTCGGCCATTCGTCGTCGAGCCACGCCGCCATATCGTTGAGCAGCTTCTGCTGCGGCGCGCCGAGCTTCTTCCAGGCGTCGAGATTGACGAGCACGTTGACGTTCACGTTGAAGAAGCCGGGGCCGTAGCGGTATTTCGTGACCGGCAGCCAGCCCATGTCCTTGATGCCCCAGCGCGGCCAGCCATAGCCCTGCACGACCTTGCGCTCGAGCGCGGTGAACACTTCGCCCGGCGGCAGCGAAACGGCGCGGGCGCCGAGGCTTTCGAAGAACACGCGGTAGAGCGGCACCGAGCGGAGCGTGAGCCCGCTCATCGGCTTGTCTTTGTCGTCGGCCTTGGCCGGCGCCGTCGTGTAGACGAAGAACTGCACGCCGTCGCCGAGGCCGCCGAGCAGCACCGCGTTCATCTTCTCCTGGTGCAGCTTGTCGAGATAGGCCCAGCCGCCGTTGGCGCGCAGCGCCTTGATCGTCGTCTCGGAAAGGCTGAGCGCTTCGCCCTCCCACATCGTGCCGGTGTAGAAGGTGGGCGGGCCATAGTGCATCTGCACGACGCCGTTCTTGAGCGCATTGGGCTGCTCGGGCGTCGGTACCGCCTCGGGTCCGACCGCATCGATCTGCAGCACGCCCTTGCCGCGCCTGTTCGTCTCGTCGACCCAGCGCTTGAAGTGGATGCCGAAGCTTTGCGTGAGCGGCAGGAAGCTCACGGCCTTGAAGCGCACCTCTTGCGCGCCCGAAGGCGCGGCCCAGGCGATCGCGGCCAAGGCCGCCACTGTCACGATTTTGCGCATGTTGTCCCCCTCAGGCGCCACCAGAAATCGAAGCGGCAACTATAGGGCCCGGGCCAATCCCGAGCAACATTCAATATTGCACGATTCGTGCCAGCGGCCGCTATCCGCGCACGATCTCGCGCGTCGCCATCGGGTTGTGGCGGTTGCCCTCGGTGAACTTCGGGAAATTCAGGAAATCGGCGCGCATCTCGGCGCGGATCGGCGATTCGAGCGCCGCCGTTGCCGCGTCTGCGCTGTCGAACACCACCTTGTTGCGCTGCATGTGCTCGGCCTTGGGCCAGGGCAGCGCGCTCACCCAATCGATGCGCGTGTAGAGCTCGAGCTCGCGGATGCCGGGCAGCCGGCGCATCAGCGGCACGTGGCTCTCGAAATAGAAGCCGAGCCACGCATTGAGATCCTCGGCATTGCCCGGATAGTGGATGATGTCGGAGCACGGAAATCCGCCTTCGGGCGTGCGGAACACGGGATCGGGGACGGCAAAGGGGCGCGCGAGCATCGCCTGCTGCGCGGCACCGCTTCTGTCCACGCTCGGCAGCGCGCCCGGCTGCGCCAGCGCCTGCAGCGCGCCCGTGCGGCCCGCCGCCGCCTCGAGCGGCGCGATCGCATCGTAGTAGAGCTGGAACGCGAGCTGCGGCGGCGGCGGATACTCGACGAACGGATCGGGCGCCTTGTCGGGCGTGAAGACGAGCCCGCGGCGCAGGTCCGGGAGTCCGCGCACGATCTCGATCGCGCGCGCGAGATCGGCTTCGCTCGTGCGCGCCTTGGCGTCGCGCGCATAGAAGGTCAGGAACAGCGTGAACATCAGGGCTCCCCCGCGCAATCGCGCGCTTGACAAAGCGGCCCGCGAACCAACACTTGCGGCCGCGGATCCATTCTCAGACGAAAAGGCTGGTCATGGCGAAGCTCCGCCACATCGCGATGCAGGTGCCCGATCTCGAGCGCGCCGCGCGCTTCTACGAAACCTGCTTCGACCTGAAGCGCGTGCATCAGGCCGAGAGCCCGATCGGCAACGCGATCATGCTCTCCGACGGCGTGATGAACCTCACGCTGCTCACCTTCCCCGACGGCAAGGGCGGCATGAAGCACGGCCCCGACTGGGCGGGCCTGCATCATTTCGGCTTCCTCGTCGAAGACGAGACCGAGACCAAGGCGCGCATCGAGAAGGCGGGCGGCGCGTTCTTCATGACCTTGCCGCAATACCCTGGCGTCGACGCCGAATCGAAGTACAAGGACGTGAACGGCGTCGTCTTCGACATCTCCGAGCACGGCTGGCACAACTCCGGCGAAGGCGGCGGCAGAGGCTAGGCCCGCGGCGCCCGCCCGGCCTTCGCGCTGCGCGCAAAACCGAATATGGTTCAAGTTAGAGTTCCGCCGCAGCTCGGGTCAAGCCTGCCATGAAGATCACGGCCATTCGCGAGACGATGGTGGCGCTCTCGGCGCCGATGCGGAACGCCGACATCGCCTTCGATGCGATGACGGCGAGCGCGGTGGCCGTTTTTACCGACCGGATCGTGGACGGCCGCCCGCTCGTGGGGCTCGGCTTCGATTCGATCGGCCGCTACGGGCATGGCGGATTGCTGCGCGAGCGCTTCATGCCGCGCCTGCTCGCGGCCAAGCCCGAAGACTACGCGGCCGAGCGCGGCGACGCGATCGATCCGCTGCGCGCGTGGTCGGTGATGATGCGCAACGAGAAAGCCGGCGGCCACGGCGAGCGCGCCGGCACGGTGGGCGTGCTCGACGCGGCGCTCTGGGATCTCGCTGCCAAGGCCGAGGGCAAGCCGCTGTGGCGCGTGCTGGCCGACCGGTTCAATGGCGGCAAGGCGCCGGCACGCGTGCCCACTTACGCCAGCGGCGGACACTATCGCGACGGGCTTGCCGGCGGCGCCGACGAAGCGAACGCCATCGCGGCCGAGCTTTCGGGCTATCGCGCGCTCGGCTACACGCAGTTCAAGATCAAGGTGGGCGGCGCGGCGCTCGACCGCGACCGGGCACGGATCGAGGCGGCCCTCGGCGTGGCCGGCGCAGGCGAGGCGCTCGCCGTAGACGGCAACGGCGCCACCGATCGCGCGGCCGCATTCGCGCTGCTCGGCGCGCTGGCGCCCTACAAGCTCCGCTGGTTCGAGGAGCCGTGCGATCCGCTCGATTACGCGCTTCTCGCCGAGGTTTCGGCGGCGAATCTCCTGCCGCTCGCGACGGGCGAGAACGTGTTCTCGGCCGCCGACACCCGCAACCTGCTGCGCTATGGCGGCCTTCGGCCCGAGCGCGACCGGTTGCAAATGGACATCTCGCTGACCTACGGCGTGCCGGAGTATCTGCGGATCATCGCGCTGCTCGAGGAAGCCGGTTGGTCGCGCACGCGGCTTGTGCCGCATGCCGGGCACCTGTTCTCGTTTCACGTCGTGGCCGGCCTCGGCCTCGGCAGCCACGAGGCGGCGCCCGATGGAAAACTGCTGTTCGGCGGCTATCCCGAGGGCGTCGCGGTCGAGGACGGGCATGTGAAGCCCTGGGACGCGCCGGGCACCGGCTTCGAGCGGAAACAGAATCTCTTCCGCGCGTTCGCGCCGTTGCTTTAACCGCCGTTGTCCGCGCGCCCGAGCAGCAGATCGGCCATGATGTCGGCGAGTTTAGAATAGTCCCGGAGATCGCCCAAGCGGCGGTTGATGACGTAGCCGTCATACGCCATCAGCAGCAGGTTGCCGACCAGCGCATCGGCGTAGCGGCGGCGCGAGCGCGGCAGCGCCTTGGCCAGGATCGCGGCGAGGCGCTTCTCGCTTTTCACGAGCAGCGGTTCGATCTTGCCCTTGGCCGGATCGGCGGTGGCCAGCGCTTCCATGAGGCTGTTGGCGAGGCCGGGATTCTGCGTGGGCGTGTCGCGCCACAGGCCGACGACGATCGCCTTGATCTTCGCGCGCGGCGTCTTGGCCGCGTCGGCCTTCGCCTCGAGCTCGTCGAACCGCGCCATCAGCCACGGCGAATAGACGGCATAGAGCAGGTGCAGCTTCGACGGAAAGTAGGTGTAGACCGTGCCGACCGCGACGCCGGCGCGCGCGGCGATCATCGAGACGGTGGCGTTGTGATAGCCCTGGCCGGCGAAAACCGCGGCGGCCTTCTCGACGATCAAGCGCCGGACCGCCGGCTTGAGCACTTGCGCCATGCGCCGCCGATCAGATCGGAACCGAGAGGATACCGTGCGCGGCGTCGCAATCGATGAGATCGACGCGCTTCAGCACGATGCGCCAGCCCTCGGCCGTGCGGCGGAGCTTGTGCGTCTGCTGCCCGGCCCAGAGGCGGCGGTCGGCCGGCTGCCCCGGCCGGTACTCGGCCACCATCAAGGTCGAGCGGACCTCGCAATCGATACCGGGCTCGCCGCCGCGCGCGGCCGTGACGTTGCCGACGAGGTGCGCGGTGCGCGTCGCCGGCTGCGCGGAATAGACGCGCGGATGGCCGAGGCGGCGCACACGCATGGCGAGCACGCTCTTGTCCTCGTAGAAAATCGAAAGATGGTTCAATGGATCGCTCTGGCCAGGCGCGGCCGGGACCCAATAAAACCCGTCTTCGGCGAAAAGCGCCAGCCATTCTTCGAACCGGCCGGAATCGAGCAGGCGCGCCTCGGCGACGAGGAATGCCTCGGCCTCGGCCTTGAGATCCTGTTCCACCGCCGCGTTCATG
>CAYZSG010000043.1:0-6427 GCA_964481045.1 uncultured Candidatus Odyssella sp.
GGCGAACGCTATCGCGGCATCCGCCCGGCGCCGGGCTATCCGGCCTGCCCCGATCACACCGAGAAGCGCACGCTGTTCCAGTTGCTCGATGCCGAGCGCGCCGCCGGCGTCACGCTCACCGAAAGCTTCGCGATGCTGCCGGCCTCGTCGGTCAGCGGCTGGTATTTCGCCAATCCCGAAGCCGACTACTTCGGCGTCGCGCGCATCGAGCGCGATCAGGCCGAGGATTACGCGCGCCGCAAGGGCGTGCCGCTCGAGGAGATCGAGCGCTGGCTCGCGCCCAATCTCGGCTACACGCCGCTGAAGCGCGCGGCGAACGGATAGCGACCCGCGGCCGCAGCGGCGGAACCATCGCCGCGCGCCCCTCGTTGTCGAATGAGCATCAACCAGACGAGGGTGCGTCCATGGACACCCATCAGCCTCAATATTCCGATTCGCCGGATGTCGTGCTCGAACGGCTCGATGCGTCGATCGAGGAAACGCTGCACCGCCTGATCGACGGCGGCCGCATCGACACGCATCACCGCGAAAGCGTCGAAGGTTTCCGCCGCCGCCTCGCCGGCGTGCGCAGACGGCTCGAGGATGGCGGCACCCCGACCGGCGAAATGCCCACCGACGTCAAATCGGATTTCGATCTTCTGGCGTGGGACTACAAGCGCTGGATCGCGGATATCGACAAGGAGTTCGATCGCCCGCCCGCGCATCCACATGGCCTCGGCGGCGGCTCGACGGGGTGACGTTCACGATCGGCTCCGAAGCACAGCAATAACAGGGCCGGCTCGAATCCGGCCCCACGCGCTCCTGGCGGGCTTATTTCCGCGCCACCTTGACGTCCGTGCCCGAGTAGTACGGCGCGATCTGCCGTTCCATCACGCGCTGATGCGCGGCGAGGGCGGCGGGGTCGAGATCGGCGGCGGGCGAGGGCTCCGCCTCGAAATGATGGTAGCGGTCGGTGCCGCGCACCAGCGTCGCCGAATCGGCAACCTTGGTCTGCCGCACATATGTCGGGATGTAGCGGATCGCGAGGCCGATACGGCGGTCGCCGGTCGTGTTCGGCTTCGAGCCGTGCACGAGGCGGATGTGATGCAGCGACATCTCGCCGGCCTTGAGCGGCACGTCGATCGCCTGGCGTTCGTCCACCTCCACCACCACTTCCTGTCCGCGCGTCAGCAGATTGTCTTTGTGGAACGTGTCGCGGTGCGGGATCTGGTCGCGCGTGTGCGAGCCGGGAAGGAACTTCATTGCGCCGGATTCCACCGGCGCGTCGCTGAGTGCCACCCACGCCGTCACCACGTCGTGCGGCTCCAGGCCCCAATAGGTGGAATCCTGGTGCCACGAGACGAAAGCGGGATCGCGCGGTTCCTTGATGAAGAAATTCGTCGTCCAGCAGAGGATGTCGGGGCCGATCAAGTCTTCCACGGCGTCGAGGATGCGCGGATGGCGCACGAGTTCGGCGGCCCAGGTGAAGATCAGATGCACCTTGTGGCGCATGTTGCTGCCGATCGGCCCGCCCGCCGCGCGCTCATAGGCCTCGAGCCGCGCGCGATAGGCAGCAGCCTCGGCCGCGCTCATCACGCGCACCGGAAACCAGTAGCCGTCACGCTGATAGGCATCTTTCGCGCCGGCTGGTAGCAGCTTGGGCATGGCTCGTCCTCCCGGCGGGCATTTCGCCCCGGACACGAATGTTTCGCAAGATTTCGCGTGCAGCCCATCCGCGCACGCGTTAACACACGGAGAACCCCAAGCCCGGATGCACAGCGCCCGTGTCGGCCGAATTGGCTGCCCTGCTGCCCTATGTCGTCGCCATCGCCCGCGAGGCGGGGGCGGCGATCATGCCGTTTTTCCGCGGCGAGTATGCAACGGCGCACAAGGACGACCGCTCGCCGGTCACCGATGCCGATCACGCGGCCGATGCCGTCATCAAGCCGGCGCTGGCCGCGCTGCTGCCCGGCGTGGCGGTGGTGACCGAAGAGAGCGTGGCCTCGGCGCCGGCGCCGGAATCGCTGGGCGAGCTGCGCTACTGGCTCGTCGATCCGCTCGATGGCACCAAGGAGTTCGTCGCGCACCGCGCCGAGTTCACGGTCAACATCGCGCTGGTCGAAAAAGGCCGCCCGGTGCTCGGCGTGCTGCACGTGCCGCCGACCGGGGTCACCTACGCCGCAGCGGGGCCGGGCACGGCGGTGAAAATCGCCGGCGATTCGCCGCCCGAGCGCATCGCGGCGCGCGCGTCGCCCGCGGCCGGCCTTGTCGTGGCGCACAGCCGGTCCCACAGCCGGTGGAACGATCTCGAAGATTTCCTGAAGCCCTATCGCGTGGCCGAGCGCACGATCATGGGCAGCGCCCTGAAATTCGGCCTCATCGCCGAGGGCCGCGCCGATCTCTATCCGCGCCTCGGCCCCACGAGCGAGTGGGACACGGCGGCGGGCCAGGCGATCCTCGAGGCGGCCGGCGGCAGCGTGCTCGATCACCAGGGGCGCCGCCTCGGCTACGGCAAGCCGCGCTTCCTCAATCCGCCGTTCGTGGCGCGCGGTCGCGGCGAGGGCGCAGCGCCATGACCGTCAACGTCGTTCCGGCGACCGCCGAATCGATCGCGGCCGCGGCCGATCTCCTGGCCGAAGGCGGCCTCGTCGCGTTCCCGACCGAAACGGTTTACGGCCTCGGCGGCGACGCCACGCGCGAGCGGACGGTGGCGCGCATCTTCGCCGCCAAAGGCCGCCCGCGGTTCAATCCGCTGATCGTGCATCTGGCGCCCGGCATGCCGGCCGAAGAGATCGCGATCATGGACGAGCGCGCGCAGCGCATCGCCGCGAAATTCTGGCCGGGCGCGCTCACGCTCGTGCTCGCGCGCGCGCCGGGCTGCCCGATCGCGATGCTCGCCAGCGCCGGGCTCGACACGGTGGCGCTGCGCATGCCCGCGCACCCGGTGGCGCAGGCGCTGCTCAAGAAGGTGCAGATCCCGATCGCGGCGCCCTCGGCCAATCCCTCGGGCCGGCTTTCGCCCACCGAGGCGCGCCACGTCGCGGATCTCCTCGGCGACAAGGTCGATCTCATCCTCGACGGCGGCAAATGCCCGGGCGGGCTCGAATCGACCGTGCTCGATCTCTCGGTGCCCGAGGCGCGCATCCTGCGCCCCGGCCTCGTCACCGCCGAGGAAATCGTGGCGGTGCTGGGCGCGCCGGTCGCCGTCGCGCAGGCCGCGGCGGCGCTGACCGATCGCCCCGGCGTGGCCGAGATCATCAGCGACGAGGAGATCAAGTCGCCCGGCATGCTCGCCAGCCACTACGCCCCGAAGAAGCCGCTGCGTCTCAACGCCACCGGCGCCGATCCCGGCGAGGCGCTGCTCGCCTTCGGCCCCAATCCGCCGCGCAGCATCCTCGCCTCGCTCAATCTGTCGCCCACGGGCGACCTCGTCGAGGCGGCGGCGAATCTCTTCGCCTATCTCCACCGCCTCGATGCGAGCCAGGCGCACACGATCGCGGTGATGCCGATTCCCGAAATCGGCATCGGCGCCGCGATCAATGACCGGCTGAAACGCGCCGCCGCGCCGCGGCCCTGACCGGCTACGCGTGCGCGAGGGCGGGCAGGGCGACCTGCACCGGCGCTTGCGCCGCGACGCCCGGCTTGATCCTGAACCACGCGACGTAGAGCGCCGGCAGGAACACGAGTGTCAGTAGCGTGGCCACGATGAGGCCGCCCATCACCGCGTAGGCCATCGGCCCCCAGAACACGGTGGGCGCGATCGGGATCATGCCGAGGATCGCGGCGGCGGCGGTCAGCAGGATCGGCCGCAGGCGGTGCTCGGTGGCGCTGATCACGGCCGACCACGGGTCTTCGCCGTCCCGGATGTGCTCGTCGATCTGCGCGATCAGGATCACCGAGTTCCTGATCACCATGCCGATCAGCGAGATCACGCCGAGGATGGCCACGAAGCCCATCGGCGCGCGCGCGACCAGAAGGGCCGCCACCACGCCGATGAGGGCCAGCGGCGCCGTCAGCAACACCAGCAGCAGGCGCTGGAAGCTCATCAGCTGCACCATCAGGATCGTCGCCATCAGGAAGATCATCACCGGCACGACGACGAAGATGCTGGCCTGCGCCTTGGCGCTGTCTTCGGTCACGCCGCCGAGCGCCACGGCATAGCCGGCCGGCAGCGCCGCGCGGAACTGCGCGATCGCGCCGTCGAGCTGCTGGACGACCGTGGAGCCTTCCATGCCCGGGGCCACGTCGGCCTGCACGGTCACGGTCGGCAGGCGCTGGCGGCGCCAGATCAGCGGCGGCTCCAGCGCATAGCTGAGCGTCGCGATCTGCTCGAGCGGCACGGAGCGCCCGCCCGCGATCGTGATCGAGAGCGCGCGCAAGGTCTCGAGCTTCGCCCGCTCCGCCGGCACCGCGCGGGCCACGATGTCGATGAGGTAGGTGTGGTCGCGGAGCTGCGTCACGCGCGTGCCGGAGAGGATCGCGTTGATGTTGTTCGCGAGCTGCTGCGAGCTGATGCCGAGCGCCCGCGCGCGATCCTGGTCCACCTCGACCTTGATCACCTTGGCCGGCTCGTTCCAGTCGTAGTTGATGTTGCGCGTGTTGGGATTGCGGCCGAGCACCTGCGCGAAGGCATGCGCAAGCTCGCGCACCTTGCTCGTATCGGTGCCGCTGATGCGGAACTTCAGCGGCCAGCCCACCGGCGGGCCGAGCTCCAGCGGCGTCACGCGCGCCATCAAATCGTGCTCGCCCGAAAGCGCCATTTCGAGCCGCGCGATCACCTGCTCGCGCACCTTGTAGCCCTTCGTCACCACCACGGCCTGCGCGAAGAAGTCGTTGGCGAGCTGCTGATCGAGCGGCAGGTAGAACCGGATGGCGCCCTGGCCGACATAGAAGCTCCAGTGCTTGATGTCGGGATCGGCGGCCAGCACCTTCTCGGCGCGCGCCACGGCTTCCTGAGTCGCCTTGAGCGAGGCGCCCTTCTGCAAGGTGAGATCAAGCATGATCTCGGGCCGGTCCGATTTCGGGAAGAACTGCTGCGGCACGAAGCGCGTGCCCACGAGCGCCAGCACGAAGAGGGCGGCGGAGGCGCCGAGCACGAGCCACTTCCGGCGCAGCGCGATTTCGAGGATCGCGCGGAAGCGGCGCGAGACGAAGTCCGCGCCGTGCCCGCCACGGCCCTTGATCTTCGCCGGCAGGATCGCGACGCCGGTGAGCGGCGTGAACGCGACCGCCACCACCCACGAGACGATGAGGGCGATGCCGACGACGGCGAACAGCGAGAACACGTATTCGCCGGCGCCGCTCTGCGCGAAGCCCACGGGCACGAAGCCCACGATCGTCACGAGAGTTCCGGTCAGCATCGGGAATGCGGTCGACGTGTATGCAAAGCACGCGGCTTTGATCCGGTCGTAACCTTCCTCCATCTTCTTGATCATCATCTCGACGGCGATCATCGCGTCATCGACGAGCAGGCCGAGCGCGATGATCAGCGCGCCGAGCGAGATGCGCTGCAGCGAGATGCCGGCGAACTTCATCAGCAGGAACGTGATCGCGAGCACGAGCGGGATCGCGATGGCCACGACGATGCCGGGCCGCCAGCCGAGCGCCAGGAAGCTCACCACCAGCACGATCGCGATGGCTTCCAGAAAGCTTTTCGTGAACTCGCCCACGGCCTCGTCCACGACATGCGGCTGGTCCGCCACGAGGTGGATGTCGATGCCGACCGGCAGATTGCGCGTCAGCGCCTCCATGCGCGCCTTCACGTTCTTGCCCAGCGCCAGCACGTCGCCGCCCGAGGTCATCGAAACGGCGAGGCCGATCGCCGGCTGGCCGTTGAAACGGAACATCGGCTGCGGCGGGTCCACATAGGCGCGCTTCACCTCGGCCACGTCGCTGAGCCGGAAGAAGCGGCCGTTGATGCGGATGTTTACGGCCTTGAGGCTCTCTTCCGAGGTGAACTCGCCCGAAACGCGGATCGCGATCCGCTCCGGCCCGGAGTCGACCGTGCCGCCCGGCGTCAGCGCGTTCTGCGCCTGCAGCGCCTGGATGATGGTGTTGGGCTCGATGCCGAGCGCCGCCATCTGGCGGGTCGAGAATTCGAGATAGATCTTTTCGTCTTGCACGCCGACGAGTTCCACCTTGGCCACGTCCTTGACGCGCAGGATCTCGGCGCGGAGGCGATCGGCCTGGTCGCGCAGTTCGCGATGCGTGAAGTCGTCGGCGGTCAGCGCGAAAACGAGCGAATAGGTCTCGCCGAACTCGTCGTTGTAATAGGGGCCCGAGATGCCGGAAGGCAGCGTGTGCTTGATGTCGTCGATCTTCTTGCGCACCTGATACCAGTGCGGCTGTACCGCGGCGCCGGCAACCGTGTCCCTGAGGTTCACGAACACGACCGATTCGCCGGCCTTGGTGTAACTGCGCACATAGTCGAGGTTCGGCAGCTCCTCGA
>CAYZSG010000043.1:6437-27904 GCA_964481045.1 uncultured Candidatus Odyssella sp.
GTCGGTCACCTGGCGCAGCGTGTCGGTCGCGGTGGCGCCGGACCACAGCGTCTTGATCACCATCGTCTTGATCGTGAACGGCGGGTCTTCCTCGCGGCCGAGCTTGCCATAGGCCCAGATGCCGGCGAGCGCGGCCGCGATCATCAGATAGATGATGAAGCTCTTGTGCTTCAGCGCCCATTCGGAAAGGTTGAAGCTCTTCATTGCCCGTCTCCCTCGGCCAGCATCCGCACCGTCTGGCCTTCGCGCAGGCGGTTCACGCCCGCGGTCACCACGATGTCGCCTGCCGCAAGGCCGCCGCCGATCACGACGCGGTCGGTCTCGTAGCGGACGACCGTCACCGCGCGCAGCGCAACGGCGCCCTTCGCCTTGTCGAACACCCACACCGCCGGCTGGCCGCCCTTGTCGAAAAGAGCGCTGCCCGGCAGCACGATCGCCGCCGCGGCCTCGGCCTTGAGCCGGCCCTCGACGCTGGCGCCGAAGCGCATCTGCTCGGGCGGATTCCTGAGCGCCACCTTCACCTGATAGGTGCGTGTCGCCGCATCGGCCACCGGCGAAATCTCGCGCACGACGCCCTCGGACGATATCGCCGCGTTGCTGAGCAGCGAGACGATCAGCTCCGGCCGCTCGTCGGGGCGGCGCTGGCCGAACACGCTTTCGGCGATGGCGAACACCGCGTCCTTCTCCTCGGGCCGGGCGAGGCGCACGATCGTCTGCCCGATATTGATCACCTGCCCCGGTTCGCCGGCGACGGCCGTCACGACGCCGTCGAAATCCGCGCGCAGCTCGGCATAGGCGATCTGGTCCTTGGCGATCTGCAGCGAGGCCTTCGCCGAAACGAGCTTCGCCTCGGCCGAGCGCTGGTTCTTCACCGCCACGTCGTACTGGGCGCGCGTCGTGTGCCCTTGCGCGAGAAGCTGGCGCGAACGTCCCTCGGCCGCCTCGGCCTCGGTCAGCACCGCCTCGGCGGCGGCGACGTCGGCTTCGGCGGATTGCAGCTTGCGGCGGAAATCCTGCTCGTCGAGCCGCGCGAGGAGATCGCCTTTCTTCACCTCCTGGCCGATCTCGGCCGTGCGCGCCACGATCTTGCCGGCGACGCGGAAGCCCAGATCGCTCTCGTGGCGCGGCTTGATCTCGCCGATCGCGCGCCGGTCGTCGGCCAATGCCTTCGGCGCCACGACGAGCGTGCGCACCGGGCGCACCTCCGGCTCCTTGGCCGCTTCGGCCCCGCAGCCCGCCAGCGCGAGCGCCGTCGCCAGCACGTACAAGCTCGATCCCCACTTCATCGCCGCCTCCAAGCAAAGAGGCCCCACCGGGGCCTGCGCCGTTTCGAACCCTGACGTCGAGTATAGTGATTACTATACCACGCTTGACGCGAAGTAAAGTTGTCACTATACTTGCTCCCGAAATCGTGAGGACCGCCGCCGGAATGTCGAACGCACCAGGACTGTCGCTCGCCGAGATCGAGCGCGAGACCGAGCGCTTCCTCGAGCCGGCGACGGAGAAGGAGCGCGACATCCTCGCCGCGGCGGCGGCGCTGTTCGGCGAGCGCGGCGTCGAGGGCTCGGCCACCGCCGAGATCGCGAAGCGCGCCGGCGTCACCGAGCGCACGCTGTTCCGCTATTTCCCGTCGAAGAGCGATCTCGTGCGCCGCGTGCTCTCGCCGGTGATCCTGCGCACGATCCTGCAGCGGGAATGGAAGCCCTTCGCGGCGCTGCTCGACGGCGATGCCGAGGGGGGCCAGGACGACGCGGCATTCGTCCGTGAGCGCTTCCCGGGGCTCACCGCCGATCCGGCGTTGGCGCGGGCGCTCTTCGGCGAACTCACGCGCAACCCGGCGCTGCGCAAGAACGTCGCGTCGCTCTGGTATCGCCATTTCTGGAAGCCGATGCTGGCCACCGTCGCGCGGCTCAAGGGGCGGGGGGCTTTGCGCGCGGACGTGGATCTCGAATCGCTCGTCTGGGCGATCGATTGCCTCAACATCGGCTACCTGTTCCTGCGCAACGTGCACGCCGCCGACCGCGCGTGGGACGACGCCGGCGAGTTGCGCAAGATGGCCGATATCCTGCTGCACGGCGCCGCCAGCGATGCCGCCCGTGCCGTCTGCAAGCCCGCCGACGCGCATCGCGGCGCGAACGGCCAAGTCAGTGCCGTGCGGCGGACCAGGTCCAATCCGACGAGAAGGTAAGCGGTACCGAGCGCCGACCTTCGCCGTGGACTGCGCTGGATCGCTGCAAAATGCGCCGCCTGAGCCTGCCGGCCGCCACACGCGCCGGGGCTTGACATATTTTAATCTATGATATATTCAATGAATATAACATCACTCAAATATGGCCATGGTTCGCAAATACCGACTCGGGCGGCGCGGCGAAGCGGCGGAGGAAACGCGGCGGCGCATCGTCGACGCCACCTTCGCGCTCCACTCGGAGCAGGGCGTCGCCGCGACCACGATGAAGCACATCGCGGAGCGGGCCGATGTCAGCGTCGGCACCGTCTATCACCACTTCCCCACTTACGACCACGCGATACAGGCCTGCGGCGAGCATTCGCTCGCGATCGCGCCGCCGCCGGGACCGGACCTCTTCGCCGGCGCGAAGACGCGTAGCGAGCGGATCGAGCGCCTTGTGCGCGCCTGCTTCGAGCGCTTCGAGCGCATCCCGAACTACGAAGGCGTGCGCGCCGAGCGCGGCAAGTTCGCGCCGCTGCGCGGCTTCTTCGCCGCGGAGGCGCAGACCATGCGCGCACTCGCCGCGGCCGCGGTCGGGCGCGGCGCCGAACGCGCCGCATCCACGGTGGTCGCGCTGATCGAGCCGGGCGTGTGGAAGGCGTTGCGCGCGGCCGGTCTCACAACGGCCGCCGCGGCGCGCCAGATCGCCGGAGTCATCAACGCCTGGCTCGATGCCGCCGTAAATCCACCGGCCTGAGCACGCCTACACCCGCAAGCCCCAGCTATCGGAGCACGCATCATGGAAACGAAGATCCACGAAATCGCCGACGGCATATATCGCCTCTCCACGCTCGTCCCGGATGTGGCGCCGCCCGCCGGCTTCACGTTCAACCAGTTCCTGATCAAGGCCGAGGAGCCGCTGCTGTTCCATTGCGGCCACCGCGGGATGTTCCCCGCGATCTCGGCCGCCGTTACGCGCCTCATGCCGATCGAACGCCTGCGCTGGCTCTCGTTCAGCCACGTCGAGGCGGACGAAAGCGGCGCGATGAACCAGTGGCTTGCCGCGTCACCGCGGGCGAGCGTCCTGCACGGGCCGATCGGTGTCGACGTGTCGCTCGCCGATCTCGCCGACCGGCCGCCGCGCAAGGTCGAGGACGGCGAGCACGTCGATCTCGGCGGCAAGCGCGTACGGTTCCTCGCGACGCCGCATGTCCCGCATGGCTGGGACGCCGGCCTTCTGTTCGAGGAGACGACCAAGACGCTGTTTGCGAGCGACCTCCTCGGTCAGGTCGGCGACGGTCCGGCCACGACCGACGGCGACGTCGTCGGCCCCGCGATCGCGGCGGAGGGGATGTTCGAATCGATGGCCCTGCATCCGGTCACGGTGCCGACGCTGCATCGCCTCGCCGATCTCGCGCCGCGCACGCTCGCGATCATGCACGGTTCGAGCCTCACCGCGAATTGCGGCGCCGCGCTGCGTGCGCTGGCGGAGGATTGCGCGCGCCGGCAGCGCGGCGTCCAGGCGCTGGCCGCGTAGCGGTCAGGAGGCGCAGAGCGCCGCGTCGCCGAGCGCGTCGATCGCGGCGGCGCCGGCCATCGCGCGGCGCGCGAGCAGGTCGGCGGCGGCAAGCGAATCCTCGGCAAAGAAACGTGCGAGGGCCGGCTTCGCGGCTTCGGCGGGGCTGGCGGGATCGGTCTTCGCCGCCATCTCGAGCCACATCCAGCCGACGGCAATCGTCGCCGCCAACTCGAGATAGGCCGAGGCGCCCGCAAGTCCGTCGCGCGAGGCACCATGCTCCAGCATGTAGCGCGTCGCGCGGTCGAAATGCGGCAACGCGGCTTCGAGCGCGGCCGCGATTTCGCGCGTGGCGTCGCGGCCGCGCGCGGCGGCGAGGCTCGCGCCGATGCGCGCCGCGAACACCCGGGCACGGCGGCCGCTTTCCTGCGCGAGCTTGCGCGTGACGAGATCGATCGCCTGGATTGCGTTGGCGCCCTCGTAGATCGCGGCGATGCGCACGTCGCGCGCCAGCTGCTCCACGCCGTGCTCGAACACATAGCCGTGCCCGCCATGGAGCTGGATCGCCTGGTTGGCGACGCGGAACGCCGCGTCGCTGCCGCCGGCCTTCACGAGCGGCAGCAGCCATTCCACGAGATCGCGCGCCTCGGCGCGCTCGGCCTCGGGGCCGGCATTCGCGATGTCTTCCTCGAGTGCCGCCGTGTAGAGGAGGGCGCGATAGCCCTCGGTCCAGGCGCGCATCTGCATGAGCTGGCGGCGCACATCGGCATGCGCGATCAGCGGCGCCGGGCCTCCGTCCGCGCCGCGTCCGCCCTGGCGCCGCTCCTGCACATAGGCCTGCGCTTTCGCCAGCGCGGCGCCGGCGACGCCGACGCTCTGCGCGCCCACGTCGAGGCGCATCGAGTTCACCATCGTGAACATGTTGCGGATGCCGTCGCCCTCGCGGCCGAGCAGCCAGCCGGTCGCCTCCTCGAACAGCATCTCGCAGGTGGGCGAGCCGTTGATCCCCATCTTGTTCTCGACCCGCGCCGCGCGCACGCGGTTCATCACGCCGGGCGTGCCGTTCGCATCGGGCAGGCGCTTCGGGACGAGGAACAGGCTCAGGCCCTTGACGCCCGGCGGCGCCTCGGGCGTGCGCGCCAGCACGATGTGCAGGATCTGATCGCAGAGATCGTGGTCGCCGTAGGAGATGAAGATCTTCGTGCCCGAGACCGCATAGGTGCCGTCGCCCCTGGCTACAGCGCGCGTGCGCGCGAGGCCGATGTCGGAGCCGGCATGCGGCTCGGTCATCACGATCGTCGCCATCGCCGAGCCCGCGGCGAGCTGGGGCAGGAACATCGCGGCCTGCGCCGGAGTCGCGTGCGCGCCGATCACCTTGGCGCCGCCGACCGACGAGATCATCGACATGCCGAAGGCCAGGCTCGCGCCGCTCACCATCTCGGTGAACACGGTCTGCACGAGCTGCGGCATGCCCTGTCCGCCATGCTCGGGCAGCAGCGAAAGCCCGCACCAGCCGTCGGCGGCGAGCTTGCGATAGGCGGCGGGATAGCCGGACGGCGTCACGACGACGCCGTTCTCGAGCCGCGCGCCCTCCTGGTCGCCCGGCGCGTTGAGCGGCGCGATCACCTCGGACGCGATGCGCGCGGCCTCGTCGAGCACGCGCTCGGCGTCGCTCGCGTCCACATGCGCATAGCGCGGCAGCCCGGCCAGCCGCGCGATCGGCGCGATGCGGCGGAGCAGGAAACGAATGTCGTCGAGCGGCGCGGCGTAGGGCACGGGGCACCTAGATCGTTATGTGATGCAACAAAGCGCGCAAACCCACCGGTCGCAAGCCCGATCGCGGCGGCACGCTCACGCAACTCCCACGGTCCCAATCCACATTGAAGCCGCGCCGAAGGGCCAGAGGCGCTCAGCGTTTCGCTCACATCTTCTTCAGCGCGAGCTTGTCGAGTTTGCCGACGCTGGTCTTGGGCAGCATGGGCAGGAATTCGATGTGCTTCGGGCGCTTGTATTTGACGAGATTCGCCTCGCAATAGGCTTCGAGCGCCTCGCGCGTGAGGGACGCGCCCGGCTTCAGCGCCACATAGGCCTTCACCGCCTCGCCCGAAAAGCTGTCGGGCACGCCCACGGCCGCGGCCTCGTGGATCGCCGGATGCTTCATCAGCAATTCGTCGATCTCGCGCGGATACACGTTGAACCCGCTGACGAGGATCATCTCCTTCTTGCGGTCCACGACGAAGAGATAGCCGTCCTCGTCGAAATGGCCGATATCGCCGGTGTAGAGCCAGCCGCCGCGCAGCGCGTTGGCCGTCTCGTCGGGCCGGTTGCGATAGCCCACCATCACCTGCGGGCCGCGCAGGCGGATCTCGCCGGCCTCGCCCTGCGGCAGCACGCGCGTGCCGGTGTCGAGATCGACGATCTCGATCTCGGTGTCGGCCACCGGCGGTCCGACCGAGCGGATCTTGCGCTTTCCCTTTACCGGATTGCCGGCGATCGGCGCGGCTTCCGACATGCCGATGCCCTCGAAGATCGCGGTGCCGGTCTCGCGCTCCCAGGCGACGAGCAGTTCCTCGGCGCAGGGCGCGCCGCCCGAGAGGCAAAATTTCAGCTTCGAGAAATCGGTCGTCCGGTAGTTCTCGTTGCCGCGCAGTCCGACATAAATGGCCGAAGGCCCGCCGGCGAACACCGTGATGCGCTGGCGCGCGAACGCCTCGAGCACCGCGGCCGGCTTGTACACCGGCACGATCACGGTGGCGGCGCCGGCATGCATCGGCACCAGCGCCGTGAACCAGAAGCCCCAGATGTGAAATGCCGGCGCCACGTTCAGTACGCGCTCGCGGTCCTGCTCGAGCGGCCAGCAGCCGAGCGCGGCGCGCGCATGCGCCATCAGCCCCACGTGGCGGTGCTGCGCGGCCTTGGGCACGCCGGTCGTGCCGCCGGTGAAGAACATCGCGGCGAGATCGCCGGGGCGCGGCAGCGGCTCGGGCAGCGTGAGCGACGCATCCGCGGCCCACGGTTCGATGCGCTCGCCGCCCTCGCCGAGCACGACCACATGCGCGGCGCCGGCTTCGGGCGCGAGCCGCCGCGCGCGCTCGGCCCAATCGGCGCGGCATAGAATGATGCGCGGTTCGGCATCCTTGAGCGCGCGCAGCACTTCGGGGTCGGTGAAGCCGGGATTGACCGGCGCCACCTGCGCGCCGGCGGCCATGGCGCCGAGCAGCCCCACCGCGGTTTCGAGAGAGTTGGGCATCACGACCGCGACGCGCTCGCCGCCCGCGCCGAGCGCGCGCATGCGGTGCGCGAGCCCGGCCACCGCCGCCGCATAGGCGCGGTAGGAGAGCGTGCGGTCCTCGACGGCGATGCCGTCCTGCGCGCCGATCACGGCCGCGTTGCGCTGCAGCGCGTGGATGACCGTCGCGTGGCGCGGCGCTGCCGGATCGAGGCGATAGACCGGCGGCTTCACGCGGCCTTCTTCCTCGCTTTCGCGGGCTTCGCGGCCTTCGGCTTCTTCTTCGCCCAGAGCTGCTTGCTGGCGAGCCGCGCGCCTTCGGCGAGCGCGCGGAACTTCGTCCAGATGATCCGCGGATGCACCTCGGTGTGATAGCAGGCCTGCGAGGAGAAGCCGCAATCGGCGCCGGCGATGACGTTGTCGCGGCCGACGAGCTTCGCGAAGCGCACGAGCCATTCCGCGATCAGCTCGGGGTGCTCGACGATGTTGATCGCGTGGGTGATCACGCCCGGCATGATCGCCTTGCCCGCGGGCAGCTTGTGCGTCTCGAACACGTGGTAGTCGTGCTCATGGCGCGCATTCGCCGCCTCGAACGAATAGACGCCGGCCTTGATCTTGTAGATGTGCCGGATCACGTCGCGGAGCTGCGGCTCGTACACACGCGGCCCGTGGTTGATGCCGTAGCAGGTGTGGAAGCGGATGCGCTCCTCGGGCAGGCCTTTGAGCCCGTGATTGATGCTGCCGACATACATGTCGGCCTTCTTCACGCGCTGCTTCGCGTCGAGCTTCGGGTCGCCGAAGATATCGGAAAGGAACGGATCGTCGACCTGGAGATCGAAGCCGGCCTCGATGATCGCCGCGTATTCGGTGCGCATCGCCTGGGCGACGGCATAGAAGAATTCCTCGTCGGATTTGTAATACTCGTTGCGGCCGACGCCCGAGGGCGCCGTGGACGGCACGAACGCGCCCACGACCTTCACCGCGTCAACGGCCTTCCGCAGATTGGCGAGATCGCGCTTCAGCTCGTCCTGACCGGTATAGGTGATCGGGCCGACGGCGAAGAGCGGCTTCGGCGGCACGACGGTGCCGCCCATCATCGCCTTCTTGAAATACTCGTCGTAATACTCCGGGAAGGCGTCGTGCTCGGCCTTGTAGAGCTCGAACTTCACGCCCTCCTTGGGCGCGAGGCCGCCCAGGCGCTGCTTGGCATAGGTGAAGAAGCCCGCTTTCGAGATTTCGCCGTCGCAGACGATGTCGATACCGGCCTCGGCCTGCTGCCTGACGATCTCGGCCACCGCGCCGGTCACGCGCGCCTGATACTTCGCCTCGTCCACCGGCCCGCCGGTCAGCCGCGCCTTCATCATGTCGAGCAGGTCGTGCGGCCGCGGCAGCGAGCCCACATGGGTCACGAGAATACGGTTGCGCTTCATGGCGTGGTCCTCCGATCCGTTCTTGTCTTTCCGGGAAGTCTATACCGGCCCGCGCGCGCCGTCCCCCTACAAGCGGAGGCGGCGGCCTTGCGCGCCGCGACGGTGGGTGCGGCGCTCTCTAGGCGGCCCTCTTTTTCGCTTTCGCTTTCTTCGCCCACAGCCGCTTGCTGGCAATGCGGGCGCCCTCGGCCATGGCCCTGAACTTCGTCCAGATGATCTTCGGGTGAACCTCGGTGTGATAGCAGGCCTGCGAGGAGAAGCCGCAATCGGCGCCGGCGATGACGTTCTCGCGGCCCACCAGCTTCGCCCAGCGCACGAGCCATTCGGCGATCAGCTCGGGATGCTCGACGATGTTGATCGCGTGCGTGATCACGCCCGGCATGATCGCCTTGCCGTCGGGCAGCTTCATCTCCTCGAACACGTGGTAGTCGTGCTCGTGGCGCGCATTGGCGGCTTCGAACGAGTAGATGCCGGCATCGACGCGCAGCATGTGCCTGGCGACGTCGCGCAATTGCGGCTCATATACGCGCGGGCCGTGGTTGATGCCGTAGCAGGTGTGGAACCGCACCTTTTCCTGCGGAATGCCGCGCAGTGCGTGGTTGATGCTGCCCACGAAGATGTCGGCCTTGCGCCGGCGCTGCTTCGCGTCGAGATCGGGGTCGCCGAAGATGTCGGAGAGGAACGGGTCGTCCACCTGAAGGTCGAAACCGGCGTCGATGATCGCGAGATACTCTGTGCGCATCGCGTCGCCGACGGCGTAGAAAAATTCCTCATCGTCCTTGTAGTAGTCGTTGTGTCCGACGCCGGAGGGCGCCGTGGAGGGCACGAAGCCGCGCTTCACCTTGGCGGCGTCCATCGCCTTCCGGAGATTCGCGAGATCGCGCGCGAGCGGCTCCTGGCCGATATAGGTGATCGGGCCCACCGCGAAGAGCTGGATCACGGGTGCTATCGCCCCGCCCAGGATCCGCTTCAGGTACTCGCCGTAGTATTCCGGGAAGGCCTCGCGCTCGGCCTTGAACAGCTCGAACTTCATGTCGGGCTTGGGGCCGAGCCCGCCGATGCGCTCCTGGGCGTAGGTGAAGAAGCCGCCCTTCGAGATTTCGCCATCGCTGACGATGTCGATGCCGCACTCCACCTGGATCTTCACGATCTCGTCAACCGCGCGCGAAACGCGGGCCTGATAGGCGGCCTCGTCGATCTTCTGGCCGCCGAGGCGCGCCTTCATCATGTCGAGCAGGTCGGCCGGGCGCGGCAAGCTGCCGACATGGGTCGTGAGAATCCGGTTCGTATCGCGCTTCATGGCGTCGTCCTTCGGGAATGGGCGCGGCCGGTCAGAACGACATCTTGCAGTCCTTGGAATAGGGATCCGGGTAGTCCTTGAAGATCACCGGGCCCGTCTTCATCGCCGGCGCATCGCCGGCGCCACGCTCGACCGTGAACTGGTAGTAATCCTGGATCGGGAAGTGGTTGGGGCCAAACTTCAAATGTCCGCGCACCGAGGCGAAATCGGCCTTGCGCATCGCGAGGGCCACGGCCTTGCGGTCGGAGAGGTCGCCCTTCACGGCCTTGATCGCCGCGTCGATGGCGAGCGCGGAATCATAGGCCTGCATCGAGTAGATCGAGGGCGTCGCGCCGAACTTCGCGGTGTAGTCCTTCACGAATTTCTTCGTTTGCGGCGCCGCGCCATCCGCATCCCAATGGAACGCGAAGGCGGTGCCGACCGCGGCATTGCCGATCGCCGGCAAGGTCACGTGGTCGATCACATACATCGTGTAGAGCTTCACCTTGCCGGCGAGGCCCGACACGGCCCACTGCTTCATGAAGGCGACGCCCATGCCGCCGGGCGCGAACACGGCGACGGCGGCCGGGTTGCGCGCGCGCAGCGCCGAGATCTCCGCCTGGAAGTCCGAAAGGCCGAGCTGGTAGAAGCTCTCGCCGATCACCTTGCCCTTGTAGATGCGCTGGAAGCCGCGCACGACGTCCTTGCCGGCCTGATAATTCGGCGCGAGCACGAAGACGTTCTCGACCTTGTCCTGGTTCAGGAGCTGCGCCGTCGCCTCCGGAATCTGATCGGACTGCCACGAGAGCGCGAAGAAATAGGGGCTGCAGCCTTGGCCGGCGAGCTGCGACGGCCCGGAGACCGGGCTCACGAGGATCGCGCTCGATGACAGCACGCGGTCCTTCACCGCGAGCATGAGGTTGGTCCAGCCCGGGCCCACGACGAAGTGCACTTTTTCCTGCGACAGGAAGCGCTCGACGACGTTGATGGCCACGTCGGGCTTCATCTGATCGTCGCCGTAAGTGATCTTCGCGGGCACGCCGCCGAGCTTTCCGCCGAGGAGCTCGAGGGCGAGATCCCAGCCCTTCTTCGTGGGCTCGCCGATCAGCGCGCCGCCGCCGGTGAGCGTGGAGATGAATCCGACCCGGACTTCCTGGGCGGTCGCCGCCAGAGGGGCCGAGGCCAAAACGACGGCGAGCGCCGCCGCGCGCAACGCAACCATGTCTTCCTCCCGTGATGTTTTCCGTTGGCGCCCTCGTCCGGGGCGTCCTTGCGCGAAACTATGAGCGCGCCACGCACGCGAGTCAATAAAAACAGAACGGCCGCTCGGTATGTTTTGATGGCGGCCGCGGCTCCGCTCCGCGCCGGTCAGCGGCGGTAGCGCTGCTCCAGCATCGCCGTGATGCGCGCGACCAGCGCCTCGTTGACCTGAGGCTGCGGCGGGCGCAGCGAGGCGAGCGCCATGCCGCGCACGGTGTAAAGGATCACTTCGTAGGCTTCCTCGGCCTCCTTCGCACCGAGGCCATAATCCACGAAGGCGCCGGTCCACGCGCGGCGCACGGCGGCGTGGTAGTCGAGGATGATCGGATGGATCCGGCGCGCGAGCCGCTTGTCGGTGCGCGCCGCCACGGTGGCATCGAGCGAGCCCAGGAACCAGCGGCCGAAATACAGCGAGATGAGGTCGCCGAAGCAGTCCTTGAACGGGTGCTTCGAGGTCCGCGCGCTGGCCGAGCGCGCCGTGCCGAGCGAGACGGCGTTCTCGTAAAGCTCCGCGTTCGCGGCGACGACGAGATCTTCCTTGGTCCGGAAATGGTGCACGCGTGCGCCGCTGGAGACTCCGGCGCGCTTCGCGATGTCGGCCGTGGTGAGCTGTGCATAGCCGCGCTCGATCAGCAGATCGATCGTGGCCTCGAGCAGGCGCTTGCGCGTCTCCGCGCTGCGCTCTTCCTGCGTGCGGCGTTTCGGTTTGGCCGGCAAGAAACGGTTCCCCGCGAGGTTCGGGGATAGATGGCCGCGTTCGCGCCGCTTGTCCAGTTGTCCGCGCGGCGCCGGGCGGCCTACTGGTTTTCCTTGTCCATCTCTTCGAAATTCGGCTGGACGAAATGCAGGCACATATCCTGGTGCTTGTCGCCGCCGTAAACGTCGACGATCTCGACGCGCACGGTCGCGGTCTTCACCGCGCGCGGCAGGCGGATCGTCTGCATCTCCTCGCTGTCCTTCAGCTCGGCGGCGAAGCGCAATCCGTCGGCGGTCTCGATTCGGATCGTGCGGGCGCGCGCATTGGCGAAGAAGGTCTGCTTCGATTTCGCGTAGCCGTTGCCGATCAGGATCGACCTGAAGCTCACCGGATCGGTATAGAGGATGCGGATGTATTCGCCCTTGCCGCTGCCGGGCGCGCCCTCGCACCAGGCCGCCTCGCCGTCGCGGAAGAGATTGCCGGGGCCATAAGTGTTGGCGCCTTGCGCCTTCAGCACGGAGCTCGCGCAAACCTTGTGGTTCGAGGTGTATTGGCCGGCGCCGCGGTCGATGCACACTTCGGCCCAAGCGGGCGCGGCGGCAAGGAGGAGGGCGGCGGGCGCGAGCAGGCGGAGCGTGACCATGGCGGCCTCGTGAGGGGGCTGCCACCTTAGCCTGCGGCCGGCCGCAAGGCACGCGAACAAGCGCCGAACCGCTGGCCTCTCCGGCCGCTCTCGACTAAATCATGCGCATGAACGAAGCGACCCGCCCGTCCGCGCGTTTCGAGGAGGCGTTCGCCCGTATCCGGGCGGCCGTGGGCGAAAAAGGCTGCACCGCCGATCCCGCCGAAATGGCGCCGCGCTTGAAGGACGAGCGCGGTCTCTGGGAAGGCCGCGCCGCGATGCTCGTGCGCCCGGCGAACACGGCCGAGACGGCCGCTGTCGTCCGCATCTGCGCCGAAGCGGGAGTCCCGATCGTGCCGCAGGGCGGCAACACGGGCCTCGTCGGCGGCTCGGTGCCCGACATGGCGTTTCCCGGCATCGTGCTAACGATGGGGCGCATGAACCGCGTGCGCGCCATCGATCCGGTCAACAACACGATCACCGTCGAGGCCGGCTGCATCCTCGCCGAGATCCAGAAAGCGGCGGCCGAGCGCAACCGCCTGTTCCCGCTGAGCCTCGGCGCCGAGGGCACCTGCCAGATCGGCGGAAATCTTTCCACGAACGCCGGCGGCACCGGCGTGCTGCGCTACGGCAACATGCGCGAGCTGATGCTCGGCCTCGAAGTCGTGCTGCCGAGCGGCGAAGTGTGGGACGGGTTGCGCGGCCTCCGGAAAGACAACACCGGCTACGCGCTGCGCCACCTGTTCGTCGGCGCCGAGGGCACGCTCGGCATCATCACGGCCGCGGTGCTGAAGCTGTTCCCGCTGCCGCGCGACCGGCAGACCGCGTTCGCCGCGGTGCCGACGCCCGAGGCCTCGGTGGCGCTGCTCAACCGCCTCCAGGAATCCACCGGCGAGGCCGTCACCGGCTACGAGCTGATCGGCCGCCTGCCGCTCGAGATGGTGCTGCGCAATATCGCGGGCACCGCCGATCCGTTCGGGACGCGCGTGTTTCCGCACTACGTCCTGATCGAGCTTTCCGGGCAAGGCGCCGAAGGCACGCTGAGGGCGCCGCTCGAGGAAACCCTGGCGCAAGCGCAGGATGACGGGCTCGTGCTCGACGCGGTGTTCGCCTCCAGCACGGCGCAGGCGCGGGCATTCTGGAAGCTGCGCGATTCGATCAACGAGGCGCAGAAGCCCGAAGGCGCCAGCATCAAGCACGACGTGGCCGTGCCGGTCTCGCGCGTGGCCGAATTCATCGCGCGCGCGACCGAAGCCGCCAAGGCGGCGATACCCGGCCTGCGGGTGGTGGCCTTCGGCCATGTCGGCGACGGCAACATCCACTTCAACCTTGCGCAGCCGCTCGAGGGCTGGACGCGCGAGCGCTTCCTCGGTGAGTGGGAGCGCATGCAGCGCATCGTCCACGACATGGTCATGGCGATGAACGGCAGCTTCTCCGCCGAGCACGGCATCGGGAGGCTCAAGATGGCCGAGATGCGCCGCTACCGCGCGCCGGTCGAGCTCGAGATGATGAAGGGGCTGAAGTCGACGCTCGATCCGAAGAACATCATGAATCCCGGACGGGTGGTGTGAGAGCGAATCGAGTTTCTCCTGTCGTCCCGGGACGACAGCGCGAGTTTGTGCTACTTCCGACGGCAACCGATCGCAGAGAAGAAGGCACTTGGGAGGAACTATGAAGAAGCTCGCTCTGATCGCTCTCGCTGCGGTCGCGCTCGCCGCCGCGCCCGCATCGGCCGAAAAAATCACCGTCGGTTCGCTGCCGTTCGTCTCGGCCTCGCCGGTGTTCATCGCCAAGGAGCGCGGCTACTTCGCGGCCGAGGGGCTCGAGGTGGAGACGAAGGCGATCCAGGCCGCGCAGGCCGTGGCCGTGGCCACCGCCTCGGGCGATCTCGACATCGGCGTGGGCGGCCTCACCGCCGGTTTCTACAATCTCGCCGGCAAGGGCGCCTTGAAGATCATCGCCGCGCAAAGCCGCGAGGAGCCGGGCTACGATTTCGTCGCCTATGTCGTCTCGAAGAAGGCGTGGGACGAAGGCTTCCGTTCGGTGGCGCAGTTCCCGGGCAAGACGGTGGGCATCACCACCGCCGGCTCCACGTTCCACTACAATCTCGGAACGCTCGCCGACAAACGCGGCTTCAAGCTCGAAGACCTCAAGCTGCGCCTATTGCAAAGCGTGCCGAACATGGCGGCGGCGCTGGCCGGCAACCAGGTGGATGCGATCCTCACCGTGGCGCCCTCGGCCCTCAAATTGCAGAACGACGGCGCCGGCCACATCATCGGCTGGGTGCACCAGGAAACGCCGTGGCAGCTGGGCGCCGTGTTCGTCTCGCCGAAGACGATCGAGACGCGCCGGCCGATGCTCGAGAAGTTCCTGCGCGCCTATGTGAAGGGCGCCCAGGATTATGCGAAGGCCTATCTGCAGCGCGACGCGGCGGGCAAGCGCGTGTTCGGCGCCGAGGCCGATGCGCTGTTCCCGATCATGGAGAAATACGTCCAGCCGAAGCCCACGCCGGCCACGGTGCGCCTCGGCGCCAACTTCATCGACCCCGAAGGGCGCCTGCTCGTCGCCGACATCCACCGCCAGGTCGCCTGGTATCAGTCGCAGGGCATGGTGGATAAGAGCGTGAGCGCCAAGGCCGTGCTCGATCTCTCGTTCATCAAGGGCCACCTCGAGGTGCCGAAGGAGTAGCGGGCGAATCGTGGCCGCGCTGTACTCGCGTCCATCCCTCGAGGCCCGCGCGAAGTCGCGCGGGCACCTCAGGATGAGGCCGTATTTGCTGCAACAAACGGGCCTCATCCTGAGGTGGCCGCCCTTCTTTGGGCGGCCCTCGAAGGATGGACGCAAGCAAGCCGCCGCCGCACCGCTGGCGCGCGACGGGAGATAGCGCGATGCAGCTCGCCGTCCAGAACATCTCCCACCGCTACGGCGATCTCGCGGTCCTCGACGACGTGTCATTCACGGTGCGCGCGGGCGAGACGTTCGCGCTGATCGGGCCGTCGGGCTGCGGCAAGTCCACGCTGCTCGGCATCATGGGCGGCATGCTGCGGCCGTCCGCGGGCGCCATTTCCGCTTCCGGTGCGCCGCCTTCGGGCTGCCTCAACCCGTTCACCTACGTGTTCCAGGATTTCGCGCTGCTGCCGTGGCGGAGCGTGGCGGGCAATGTGGCGCTGGCGCTCGAGCATCACCGCATGAGCGCGGCCGCGCGCAACGCGCGCATCGCCGAGGTGCTGGCGCTGTGCGGCCTCGGCGATTTCGCGCACGCGCTCCCGAAGCAGCTCTCGGGCGGCATGCGCCAGCGTGTCGGCATCGCGCGGGCGATCGCGGTGCGCCCCGCCGTGCTGCTGATGGATGAGCCGCTCTCCGCGCTCGACGCGCAGACGCGCGATCTTCTGATCGAAGACCTCATCGCGATCTGGGCGCGCGAGCGCACGACGAGCCTTTACGTGACGCACAACCTCACCGAGGCGCTGCGCCTCGCCGACCGCGTTGGCGTGCTCTCGCGCCGCCCCGGCCGCCTCATCCGCGTGGTCGAGATCACGATCCCGCGCGAAGAGCGCGCGAAGCCCGAGCGCGCGGCCGAGATGGCGCGGCTCCACGACGCGCTCTGGGATTCGATCAAGCGTGAGGCGCAGGTGGCCGAGCGCGAGATCCAGCATGTCTGAGCGGCGCGAGCCGGGCGCGTCCGTGCGTTTCCGCGGCGGCGGGTTCGAGCCGGCCGGCCGGCGCTGGGCCTCGTGGCTGGCCTTTGCCGCGATCATCGCGCTGTGGCAGGCGTCGTCGTCGCTCGGCCTGCTCTCGCCGGTGGCCATGCCGTCGCCGCTCTCGGTGGTGCACGCGCTCCGGGATCTCGCCGCCTCGGGCAAGCTCGGCCTGCATCTCGGCGAATCGCTGTTCCGCATCGGGCTCGGCTGGCTCATCGGCACCGCAGCGGGCCTCGCGATCGGCCTCGCGATGGGCATCTTCTCGGTGGCGCGCGCGATCGGCATCCCGATCACGGCCGCGCTGTTCCCGATCCCCAAGATCGCGCTGTTGCCGCTGTTCATCCTGTGGTTCGGCATCGGCGAATCGTCGAAGGTGGCCACGATCGCGCTCGGCGTCTTCTTTCCCACGGTCATCAGCGCCTACAGCGCGGTCGACAACGTGGCGCGCAATCTCATCCGCATGGGGCAGAGCTTCGGCGTGCCGGCGGCGGCGATCGTGGCGAAGATCATCCTGCCCGGAGCCATGCCGGGGATTCTCGCCGGCTTCCGCATCTCGTCTTCGATCGCGCTGATCCTCGTCGTGGCGGCCGAGATGATCGGCGCCGAGCACGGCATCGGCGCCTTCATCCTCGCCGCCGGCAACCTCATGCAAACGGATCAGCTCGTGGCCGGCGTCGTCGTCCTCTCCGTTCTCGGCCTCGCGATCAGCGTCGTGCTCGGGCAGATCGAGCGAAGAGTATTGAGATGGCGATGATGACAACCTGGTTTTGAGTTGCTCGGAGAATGCGATGAATGGTTCAGACAAATCCTCCGAACCCGCCACCGACCGCGCGGCGTTGTGGGCGCGCGACGAGACGACCGGCGCGGCGACGCTGGCCGATATCCGCGCGGCGATCGATCGCATCGACGGGGAGATCGTGGCGCTGCTGGCGGAGCGTGTGCGCCACACGCGCGACGCGGCGCGGTTCAAGGCCAGCGAGGGCGAGGTGGCGGCGCCGGCGCGGGCCGCGGCGGTGGTGAAGCGCGTTGCGGCGCTGGGCGCCGCGCGCGGCGTGCCGGCGGAGATCGTGGAGCCGGTCTATCGCGCGCTGGTCGCGGCCTCGATCGAGGATCAGCGCAAGATTTTCCGGCGGATTGCAAAGTGAAACCGGCGCCGCAGATCGGCACGCGCGTCGTCGCCAAGAAAGCAGCGGATCTGCAGCGCCTCGCCGTCGAGGTCTGTGTCGTCGGCAGCGGCGCAGCGGGGCTCATGGCCGCGCTCACGGCCGCGCGGCTCGGGCGGCGCACGGCCATCGTCGAGGCGGCGCCCAATCTCGGCGGCCAGGCCGTGGGCGCGCTGCTCGGCACGATCTGCGGCCTCTACGCGAACGGCCCTGCGCCGCTGCGCGTCACGCGCGGTCCGGTCGACGAATTGCTCGCGGCGCTCCATGCCGAGGGCGTGCTGTCGCCGCGCCGAGCGCGCAACAGCGTGATCCTGCAATACGACGAGACCGCCTGGGCGCGTTGGGCGGAGCGGGCGCTGCTCGCCGCCGGCGTCGTGCCGCTCACCGGCGCCATCCTGCGCGAAGTGCGCCGGCGCGAGCGACGCATCGAGGCGCTTCACCTCGCCACGCGCTGGGGCGATGTGATCGTGGCGGCGAACGGATTCGTCGACGCTTCGGGCGATGCGGCGGTGGCGTTTCACGCCGGCCTCGCGGTGCGCGAGCCCGAAACGCCGATCTGGGGATCGCAGCTCGTCGTGCTCGAAGGCATCGACGAGGCCGCGCTGGCCAAGACCGACCGTTGGGCGATGCAGGCGGTGCTGAGGGAGCGTGGCAAGCGCTATGGCCTGCGCCGCGAAGACGGCTTCGTGTTCGCGTTCCCCGGCCGCGGCACCGCCGTCGCGAACATGACGCATGTCGAAACGCCCACCGATCCTGTGGCGGCGGCGCAGGCGCAGATCGAGGCGCGTGCCGAGGCCGATCGCCTGCTTGCGTTCCTGCGCGCCGAGTTCCCGGAAGCGCTCGGCCCCGCGCGCATCCGCAGCTACGGGCAGTTGGGCATCCGCCAGACGCGCTGGATCACCGGCACGCATCAGCTCACGGCCAGCGAGGTGCGCGACGGCACGCGCTTTGCCGATTCGGTCGCGCGCTGTTCGTGGCCGATCGAACTGCATCACCGCGCCGAGGACGTGCATTGGGAGGAATTCGGCGACGACCACATGCACTATGTGCCGCTGGGCAGCCTCGTGCACCGCGACGCCGACAATCTCGCCGCCGCCGGCCGCTGCATCGACGGCGACGCGGCGGCACTCTCCTCGGTGCGCGTGATGGGCCCGTGCATGGCCATGGGCCAGGCCGCCGCGCACATCCTCGATCTCGCCGGCCAGGGCTCGGTGCACCAGATCGACGTTGCGGCGCTGAGCACGCGGTTGCGCCATAATCTCGAGGGCGGCGCGCACGATTCTTGGTGTCACTAGGCGAACGGGGAACCGCTTCGCGGTTCAGCTTCCGTCACCTGTCATACATCGCGGCAACGGGGCGCAGTGGCCTTTGCGCCCATTGGTCTAATCTCACCCTCGAGATCGGGAGGAGCACGGCAGGGGAAAGGGATCCGGCGGCATGGACCTCGACGCCACGATTCTCGCGCGCATCCAGTTCGGCTTCACGATCGCGTTCCACATCCTGTTCCCGACGCTCACGATCGGGCTCGGCGTCTTTCTCGTCGGCGTCGAGGCATTGTGGCTCAAGACGAAGAATCCCGCCTGGTTCCGCCTCTATCGCCTGTGGTCGAAGATCTTCGCGCTCGCCTTCGGAATGGGCGTCGTCTCGGGCATCGTGCTCTCCTATCAGTTCGGCACGAATTTCAGCCGCTTCTCGGAGATCACGGGGCCGGTGCTGGGGCCGCTGCTCTCCTACGAAGTGCTCACCGCGTTCTTCGTCGAGGCCGGCTTCATCGGCGTGATGCTGTTCGGCTGGAAGAAGGTGGGGCCGAAGCTGCACTTCCTCGCCACCTGCCTTGTGGCGCTCGGCACGCTCAATTCGGCGTTCTGGATCCTCGCCGCCAATAGCTGGATGCAGACGCCGCAGGGCGCGGCCTTCGTCGATGGCCGCTTCGTGCCCGAGGATTGGTGGGCCATCGTCTTCAATCCGTCGTTCCCGTATCGGCTCGCGCACATGGTGCTGGCGAGCTTCCTCACGGTCAGCTTCGTCGTCGCTGGCACCTCGGCCTGGTATCTGCTGCGCTTCCGGCACGAGGAAACCGCGCGGCGCGGCTTCTCGCTGGCGATGGCGGCGGCCGCGGTGCTGGCGCCGCTCCAGATCTTCGCCGGCGATCTCCACGGTCTCCAGGTGCGCGAGACGCAGCCGATCAAGGTGGCGGCGATGGAGGCGCATTGGACGACGGGGCGCGGCATCCCGTTCATCATCTTCGCCATTCCCGACGAGAAGAACGAGCGCAACCGCTTCGAGATTTCGATCCCCTATGCCGGCAGCCTGATCCTCACGCACAGCCTCGACGGCGAGGTGAAGGGCCTCAAGGACGCGAAGCCCCAGGACCGGCCGCCGGTGTTCGTCGTCTTCATCACGTTCCGGGTGATGGTCGGAATCGGCGTCTTCCTGTTCGCGGTGGCGATGCTCGGCCTCTTCATGCGCTGGCGCCGCCGGCTCTATGCCAGCCGCCTGCTGCTGCGCCTCGCGGTCGTCTGCATTCCGCTCGGCTTCGTCGCCGTCATCGCCGGTTGGATGACGGCCGAGGTCGGGCGTCAGCCCTGGACCGTCTATGGCCTGCTGCGCACGGCGGAGAGCGTCTCGCCGGTGCCGGCGGGCGCCGTTGCCGTCTCGCTGGCGCTGTTCGTCGTGGTCTACGTCTTCCTCGGCGGCGCGTTCCTCTATTTCGTCGATCGCATCCTGAAGAAAGGCCCCGACGAAGCCGAGCCGCCGCCGCATGCGCCGGAGGCGATGCAGGGCGCGCGGCCGGCACTCGTCGTCGAAGGCGGGAAGGAGCGCTGAATGGATCTCGCCCTCGTCTCCGCCGCCGTCATCGCGCTCGGCGTGCTGGTTTACATCGTGCTCGACGGCTTCGATCTCGGCGTCGGCGTGCTGTTCGCGGTGGCGCCCGACGAAGCGGCGCGCGCCACGATGATGAACTCGATCGCGCCGGTGTGGGACGGCAACGAAACCTGGCTCATCCTCGGCGGCGCGGTGCTGTTCGCGGCGTTCCCGCTCGCCTATGCGGTGGCGCTGCCGGCGCTCTACATCCCGCTGATGCTGATGCTGCTGGCGCTGGTGTTCCGCGGCGTCAGCTTCGAACTGCGCTTCAAGGCGAAGAACCCGCGTCCGTGGGATTTCGCGTTCGGTATCGGCTCCACCGTCGCCGCGTTCATGCAAGGCGCGATGCTCGGCGGGCTCGTGAACGGCATCAAGGTGGAGAACAGGGCGTTCGCCGGCGGCCCGTTCGATTGGCTCACGCCGCTGTCGATCGCCTCCGGCCTCGGCGTCGCCGCCGGCTATGCGCTGCTCGGCGCCTGCTGGCTCGTGCTGAAGACGGAGGGCGATCTTCAGGCGCGCGCCCGCGTCTGGGGCCGTTGGCTCACGATCGCGGTGCTCGTCGCGATGGCCATCGTGAGCCTCATCACGCCGCTCGAGCACCCGCGCGTGGCGGCGCGCTGGCTCTCCGGCCTCAACATCGTGGCGCTGGCGCCGGTGCCGCTGGCCGCGATCGGCGTCGCCTATCTGCTCTGGAGCGGGCTTGGCCGAGGGGCGGAACGCACGCCCTTCTTTCTCGCTGTCGTTCTGTTCCTGCTCGGCTATGCCGGCATCGCGATCAGCCTCTGGCCCTACATCGTGCCCTATGCGCTCACGATCTGGGCCGCCGCGGCACCACCCTCGAGCCAGGTGTTCACGCTCGTCGGCGTGGCCGTGGCGCTGCCGATGGTCGCGATCTACACGATCTACGCCTACCGCGTGTTCCGCGGAAAAGTCGGCGAAGGCTATCACGCGCATTGAGCACGCACGTCGTGCGGCGACGGCCCTTACCTCCCATCGCCGCAAGAGCGGCGACGGGAGGCCTGCCGCGCATTCCTTACCCTCTCCCGAAGGGAGAGGAGGGGCCCATTCGCGCTTCAGTGCGCATGGGAGGTGAGGGCCGGCGCGGGGAGCGCGCCTTGCGCCGCCGCCAGGCACCAGATCGCCACCGGCTCCTTGCGGCCGCGCACGGTGCGGGCCTGGTCGGGGCGGAGGCGGTCGAGCGTCGCCTCGCCGCCGCAGCCGCGCACGGCCGTAACCAGCGCCTCGCTCACGACAAGCGGCGAGCCGGCCTCGCGCGTGAGGCGCTCCAGGCGGCTGGCCACGTTCACCGTGTCGCCGAGCACCGTGTATTCCAGCCGCCGCGTGTCGCCGATATTGCCCACGAGCACGTCGCCGTAATGCACGCCGATGCCGACCGCGACGGCGGGCTCGCCGCGCGCGCCGCGCTCGGCGTTCCAGCGCGCGATCTCGGCGATCATCGCGGCGGCGCAGGCGAGCGCGCGGGCCGGATCGTCGGGCTTCGGGCGCGGCGTGCCGAAATGCACCATGATCGCGTCGCC
>CAYZSG010000044.1:0-6971 GCA_964481045.1 uncultured Candidatus Odyssella sp.
ATCACAGGAGCCGGGGCGCCGGGGCGAAGAAAAGGCGCGCTCCGCGCTTTGGGATTCCACCCCGGCTCCCCGGCGCCTGTTCACTTCACTTTCTTTCACTTACTGAAGCGTGATCGCGCCTTCGATGCAGAAGCTGCGGTTGCCGGAGAGCTGCTTCGCCGCGGTGGCCTGGCCCTGGCGGTGGATCGCGAAGCAGCCATGCGAGCGCTGGCCGAACGAAGCGCTTTCGGTGCAGAGCGCATTGTCCTTCACGCTCCACACGCCGATGTCGCGCGAGCCGGAGACGTTCACTTTCTCCTCGCCGACCTGCCGGCACGCGCCCCACGGCCCGCTCGACGAGCGCGCGGCCTGACAGGCATGCACGGCCGATCCATCCGCGCGCAGTTCGCGCGTGAGGCTGAACCAGAGGCCGGCCCGCGTGCCCTCGCGCACGTAGAGGAGGCGTTTGCCGGCCAGCGCCTGCTGCAACGCCGGCCCTTTGAGGCGGTTCGCCTCGCTGGCCGCGAACGGCAGCGCACCGTTGCGGCAGAACGACGTGGCGGAATTCTGCGCGAAGGCGGCGGCGGGCAGCGCCAGCGCCGTGAGCGCGAGGATGGATGCGCGGATCATGTGGGCTCTCCCTGGTTGCGGCCGGCGGCCGTATCGGCACACCTTCACCACCTGAGTTTCAGCAAGGCTTGGATCGTGTGGCTGCGCGCGTTGGCGCGCAGCTCGGCATCGTATCCGATTGCGAGCTTGAATGCCGGGCCGGCGTGGAGCGTGACGCCGGCGCCGATAATGGCCGCGGCGGGCGTGGGCTTGGCGCCGTTGACCGTGAACGCCGTCTGCGCCGGGTCGCCCACGAAACGCCCCGTGATCGCGCGGCGCTCGTTGAGCAGGTCTTGCACCCAGCGCGCGCGGATCTCGGGCGTGAGCTTCGCGCCGAACACCTCGAAGTCGCGCCACGCCCGAACGCCGAGCGAGAGCTTCAGCGCGTTCACCGACTGCGCGTCGCCGGCAAGCTCGAGCAGCGTCGTGCCCGGTTCGCGGAAGCCGCCTTGCCGGAGATGCGTGAACACGAGCGAGGCGAGCGGCTGAACCCAGGCGTTGAACACCGGATACTTGTGCCCGGCGCCCCCGCTTCCACCGCCCTTCCGCTGCTCCGCCCCCGTCGCCCATGCCCGCCTCTCCGCAGGTTTAGGTGCAATGCCTAGCGCAAACAGCGTCAAGCCAGCGTCATGCGAAGCGTGAAAACGGGCGGCCGGGCGGCCTCAGGAGGGATTTTCGAACGCTTTTTTCAGGCCCTCGAGCAGCCGGCGCGGCTTGCCCCCCTCCGTCGAGAGGCCGACGAGGCGATCGACCATCTTGTCGTGGGTAAGCCAGGGCGCCAGCGCCCGCGTCTTGGCCGCATACTCGGCGGCGCCGGCCTTGTCGCCCGAGATCGCCAGTGCGGCGGCCAAGGTCGCCGGGATGAACGGGTTGCGCGGATCGAGCGCGTGGGCGCGGCGCAGCCAATCGAGCGCCGCCGCATCGTTGCCGCGCTCCAATTCGATCTGGCCGCCGAACAGGCTCCAGAGCGCCAGGTTCGGATCGCGCGGCGAGAGGCGGATCGCGTAGCGGATGTGCTCGAGTGCCTCGGGCAGGCGGCCGGTGCGCGAGAGCACGTGGCCGATCTGCGCATGGGCGAGCGCGAAGCTCGGATTGAGCTCCACCGTGCGCGCGAACGACGCGAGCGCCTCTTTGGGCCGCGCGCGCGACTTGTGCGCGACGCCCTGGAAGTAGTGCGCCATGCTCGAGCCCGGCGACTTCGCGACCGCACGCGCGAGCAGCGCCTCGGCCTTGGCGAGATGCGGCTCGGGCTCGGCGACGAGGAACATCGCCACCACCGTCGCGTGATAGCCGCCGAGGCCGATCAGCGCCGAGACGTTCTCGGGATCGCGCTTCAGCACCGCCTCGAAATAGCGGTCGGCGCCCGACGACGTGCCGGCCGCCGCGATCTGGAGCATGGCACCCCAGCCGCGCGCGAGCAGCGCCTGGATTTCCTGCGCGCCCGTACTGGGCGCGGCGCCGGGCCGAACGGCGCGGTTAGCCTCCTCGATCATCTCGATGTGGAGATGCCGCGCGATGCCGCGCGCGATCTCGTCCTGCACCGCGAAGCTCTCGTCCTTGGCGCGCTCGAAGCGCTGCGTCCACACTTGCAGGCGCGTCTTGGCGTCGATGAGCGCCACATCGATGCGGAGCTTGTCGCCCTCCTGGCGCACGCTGCCCTCGACGGCGAAGCGCACGCCGAGCGCGGCGCCGACCGCGGCCACGTCGACCGGCCGGTCGCGGAACAGGCGCGAGGTGGAGCGCGAGATCACGCGCACGCCGGGCACGCGCGCGAGCGCGTTGATGAGTTCGCCGGCGAGGCGATCGCCTTGCGCGGCGAGCGGGCCTTCGCCTTCGAACGGCAGCACGACGATCGCGTGGAAGCCTTGCTGCGCAAGTGCCTTCCGGTCCGGCCCGGCGCCGGGGATCAGCGGCGAGCGCCAGGCGGGATCGCCCGCGCGCTGCGTATCGGGCTGCGGGCCGACCGTGGCGCCGCGATCATAGGCAAGCCCCGCCAGCGCGAGGCCGCCGATGATGGCGGCGGCGAGCGCGCCGCGGCCGAGCGGCCAGCGCCGCCGCGGCGCAGGCGGCGGCGCTTTCGGCGCGCGGGCGAGCTCGAGCTGCGGCGTTGCCGCGGCTGCCGGCACGTCCGCGGGTGACGGACGCGCGGCCGGCGACGGCGGCATCGCGCGGATCATGGCGATGAGCTCGGCCGTGGCCGGCTCGGGCTCGGCATCGAGCTGCTCGCGCAGCAGCGCCCGGAGCGCATCGGCGCGCGCCAGGGCGGCCTCGCGCCCGCGATGGCGCGCGAGCAGCCGGAGCAGCAGGCGCTGCGCGTCCTCGCGCGCGGGATCGAGCGCCGCCAGCCGCTCGGCCAGCGCCAGCGCATCGGCGCCGCGCCCGTCGGCGTCGGCCGCGACCGCGCCGGTCTCGAACAGGCTCGCGGCGACGCCGGCGATGCGCGCGCGCTCCGCGCGCAGCCATCCGGCGAACGGTTCCGGCTCGAGCTCGAGGCCGTCGAGGAACCGCCCACGATAGAGCTCGAGCGCCTGCGCGGCGGCCTCGCCGTCGGCGCGACCGGCGAGCGCCAGCAGCGCGCAGGCATCGACCGTGATGCGCCCCGGCGCGAGCCCGATCGTCTCGCGCTCGACGACGAGCGCGTCGGCGTTCGCGCCGAGCTCGCGGCGCAGCGCCACCAGAGCCTGGCGCAGGCTCTGGCGCGCCTGGCGGTCGGTGCCGTCACCCCAGAGCAGGGTCGCGAGCCGCTCGCGCGTCTCCGTATGGGCCGGCTGCATCGCGAGATAGGCGAGCACGGCGCGCAGGCGCGGCGCGGCGATCGCGAGGACCGCCGGCTCCGGCCCCTGCACGATGGCGGCGAAGCGGCCGAGAAGACGCAGCTCGATGCGCATGACCCCGGAACGCGGTTGGCGCGTTAACGAACTTCCCGCGCAAATCTAGCATTCGCCGCCGGTGCGGCCAAACCCGCGCGCCGACGCGGTTTCATTTGCCGCCGGGCAGGAACATCTCCTCGATGCGCTCGCCGGGCTCGGCCACGATCTCGCGTTCGGCGGAGACCGCGCGCTCGGGCGCGGGCGGGGCACGTTCGGGGCTCGTTGCGGCGCGCAGCACTTCCGCGAAAGTCGGGCGCGCCTTGGCGATACGGCGCGGCTCGTGCTTCAGGTGCGGCGATCGCCACGCCTGCGGCGGCGGCGCCGCGCGCGCCACGAGCCTGGCCGGGCGGCCGGGCTTGTGGCGCAGATGCGGAAATGGCTTCGGCTCGGGCGCCGCGGTCCGCACGGGCGGAGCCGGCCGTTCCGCGGCGCGCTCCGTGGCCTTGACGACCGCCGCGGCCGCCTCGAGCGGCGACTGCGCCTTGTAGGACCACCAGCCGTTCTCGCTGATCGAGAAGATCGGCGCGTAGCGCGCGATCGCGCGGTGATCCGTCACCTCGGCGATCTCGATGTCGAGCACGAAGGCGTTGCCGCCGTGATAGGCGATCAGCGCCGCGTGGACGAGATCGCGCGCGTTGTCGTGCACGACGGCGACGCGCAGCCGCTCGGCCGGCCAGCCGAGCGCGCGCAGCGAGAGATACTTCGCGATCGCGTAATCCTCGCAATCGCCGCCGCGCGCGAACAGCTCCCTGGGCGTCGCCCAATAATCCTCGGCGCCGTAGTTCTCGAGATCGGCGCGATAGGGCAGCTTGTTGAAGTAGGCGTTGACGGCGCGGAGCTGCGCCGGCGCATCATGGCCGCGCAGCGTCTCGAGGAACTTGCGCCAGCGGACGAGCGCGCAATCGCCTTCCTCGCACAGCGCCTTTTCCCGGCGCCGCTCGCGCTCGTAGCGCGCCATCATCTCGGTCCATTTCGCGAAATCGGTGGCGGGCGGATGCGCGACCTCGCCGGTGCCGAAAAGATCGCCCGGCACGGCGAGCGCCGCCGGCTCGGGCGCCGGATCGCGGCGCGCCAGCGCGACATCGCCCGCGACGGCGAGCGCCAGCGCGGCCACCGCCGCCAACATTGCGCGCTGCCCGTGGCGGCGCGCGCTCCCCGCGAATGCCCCCGGCACGACTGCCCCTTACCCCTTCATCAGAAATGATTACGGAGGCGAGGCTAGTTTCGTTTCCGGCGGGAACCAATTAGGCCGAAGGACGTAGCGCGATTTCCCAGAATCGCCGCCCGTAGAAACGAAGAAGCCGCGCGCCTCGGGGGGAAGCGCGCGGCTCGTCGACGGGCAGCCGGCCTTCGGGGGAAGGAGCCGGCCGCCGCTCGGGGGAATTCTCAGCGGCTGAGGCCGGAATTGGTGAAGAGCTCGGCCAGGCTTTCCTTGGCGTTGCCGGCGTAGGAGCGCGCGGCCGGGCGAACCAGCGGGCGCTCATAGGCCTTGCGCGGGGCGGCATGGACCGTGTCGATGGCCGGCGGCAGCGGCGCGGCTTCGACCTGGCGGGCGGGCTCGGCGGCCGGCTCGGCGGCGACCGGCATCGCCGGCGCCAGCGTGCGGGCGACGCCCGCGGGATAGCGCGGCTCGGCCTTGGCAACCGGGATGACGGTGGCCGGGTTCCAATCGCGGTGGAAGTGCCAGCCCGCCTCGTTGATCGAGAAGATCGGGCGGTAGTAGCGGATCGCGGCGTGCTCGCGCACGTCGGGGATCAGGTTGTCGAGCACGTAGGCCGAGCCGTTCACGTAGGCGACGAGCACCGCGTGCAGCTCGTTGCGGACCTCGTGCTTCAGCACGACGATGCGCAGCTCGCTCGTCGACCAGCCGAGCTTCTTGAGCGAGAGATACTTGATGATCGCGTAGTCTTCGCAATCGGCCGAGCGGCCGAAGGTTTCGCGCGGCGTCGCCCAGTAATCGGCCATGCCGTGGCGGTCGGCGTCGGAGCGGTACGGGATCCGGTTCGCGTAGGCGTTGATCGCCTGGAGCTGCGTCATGCGGTCCTTGCCGCGCAGCGTTTCGACGAACGCCTTCCATTGCTGGACGTGGCAGCGGCCGTCGCGGCACGGCGCGTCTTCGAGGTGCCGCTCTTGCGCGTAGCGGGCGAGCATTCCGGTCCACTTCGGAAACGTCGAAATGTCGTGATTGACGTTCTCGCTGCTTCCGAAGAGGCGGACTTGGGTGGCGGCGACCGGATCGGCGGCCGAGGCCGGCGTGCCCATGGCGGCACCGGCAAGAAACGCGGCGGCGGCGATCGAACCCCAGGTGCCGCGTGCAAAACCGAAAGACATCGAACGAACTCCCCTACGAGCACTGCATCGTGCGGGGAGAGGAGTAGGGCCAACGGGCTTAAGACCGGCTCTCGGAACACGGTTAGTCGCGTCTTGCGCGACGTGGTTAAGCGATTCTGAATCCTTCGCGAATCACGCGATTCCGGCCCGTATCGCGCGCCCGCGCCGGGGCGGGGAATTGCGCATTCTCATGGCTTTGGTTAATTCCGTTGGAGCGCGGCGCGAATTCTTTCCGAAATCGCGCCGCAGCCGCCGCCCCGCCATTTCCTTTGGGTGCGACCGGTGCGACATACCGTACCGGTTGCTGGATCGGGCGGCCAAACCCTAATAAAAGCCCGTCATGCTCGACGTCGAAACGGCGCTCACGGTCAACGGCAAGATGCCCAAGGTCCCCGAGGGGACCCTCGTCTATGCCGTGGGCGACGTGCACGGCCGCGCCGACCTGCTCGAGAAGATGCACGCCGCGATCCTGAAGGATTCGCTCGACGTGCCAGCCGAGCGCAAGGTCGTCGTCTATCTGGGCGACTATGTCGATCGCGGCCCGGCCTCGAAGAAGGTGGTGGACATCCTGCTCGACAAGCCGCTCAAGGGCTTCGAGCGCGTGCACCTGATGGGCAACCACGAGGCGTTCCTGATCGAGTTCCTCAACGACCTCGAGGCCGGCCCCGGCTGGTTCTTCAACGGCGGCCTCACCACGCTCTCCTCCTACGGCGTCAAGATCGGCAAGCACGACGAGCTTTCCTACGAGGTGCTCCAGCGCGTGCAGTCGGAGCTCCTGGCCAAGATGCCGAAGGCGCATCTCGACTTCTACAAGACGCTCGATTTCTCGCGCACCGAGGGCGATTTCTTCTTCGTCCATGCCGGCATCCGCCCCGGCGTGCCGCTCGACAACCAGACCGACGAAGACATGCTGTGGATCCGCGAGGAATTCCTCGGCTGCGAGGACGATTTCGGCAAGGTCATCGTGCACGGCCACACGATCACCTGGGAGCCCGAGGTGAGGCCGAACCGCATCGGCATCGACACCGGCGCCTTCGCCTCCGGCGTCCTCACCGCGCTCGTGCTCGAAGGCCGCGAGCAGGATTTCCTGACCGTCAGTGGCCCGGCTTAGGGACTTTGGGACCGCGCGCCTCCAGGCGCGCATTCTACCGGCGGCACGAAGGGCGCGGCTGGAGCCGCGCG
>CAYZSG010000044.1:6981-27838 GCA_964481045.1 uncultured Candidatus Odyssella sp.
GCGGTCCCACAGGCCCCTCCCCCTCGGCGCGTTAACAAACGTCAACAAACGTCAACATCCGTCAACATGGTGGCGGGCAAGGCGGCGCTTGCAGCGTGCCCCTCCCCCCGTCTCGGCGTAGACAAACGTAGACATTTGTAGGCTTTCGCGGGCAAACGCAGGCTTCCGGCGGGCAGCGGCAAGGCATCGGCCGGTCCGTGCGGCGCCGGGCGCGACGACGGCACGCGGGATCGCCGGCGCGCCGCATGGATGCGCCCGAATTTCGCCTGTTCACCTGTCCAAACAGCCGCGCGCCGGGCCGAGGCCCGGCCACGCCGCCCTGCCCGCGCCGCACGCGGCGGAGGAAGAGCAACTTAGACGAGCAGAACATTCAGGCAAAATTATGATCACTTTTTGTTCTTTACTCGGCATCATTTCTTGCCGGCGCCCAGCAACAACTCGACGAATGCGCGCAGCCGCGATTCGGCGATGCCGAGCGGCGCCAGGATCTTCGCGGCCGACCTGACGCGCGCCTCGAGATCTTTCTCGGCCTCCTCGACCGCGCTCCACAAGCCGAGACGCAGAAGCTCCTCGCGCCCGCGGCGGCGCTTCAAGCGCACGTAATCGATCGTGCGCGGATTGAGCGGCAAATCCATCTGCGCATCGGCCGCGCCGACGAGCGGCGCGCCGAGCTTCGCCGGTATCGAGAATTTCTCGATCCAGAGCCGCCCGCCCTGGAACCGCAGGGTGAGCGGATCGCCGGGCGGAAGCCGCGTGCGGAGATTGAGCAGCGCGCGCAGCGACGCCCGCACCATGCGCGGCCAGCTTCCGGCCGCGATGAGTTCCGTGGCCGCGCCCGGCGCCGACACCGTGAGCATCCCGCCGAAATGCTCGAAGATGCAGTCGGCGTCCGCGCCCCGCCCCTTCGGCTTGGCCACCGAGAGCAGCTTCAGCGATTCCGCGAACTCCTTGCGCGAAACGGCGAGGCGATAGACCGGCGGTGGCTCAACCATGGGATGAAGATAGCGCCGGCGCCCCGGACCGGCAACCGGCGTTCGCCACTTCTTCCGCATCGGCTGTTGTGCAATAGAACATCCATGCCCCTCTACCTCGACTCCCTCCGGCCCCGCGACGCCCTCGCCGGACGCGAGGGCTTCCCGTTCACGCTGCCGCTGATCCGCGATCTCGGCGAGCTGAAATTCGCCGCGCCCGTTACCTTCTTCGTGGGCGAGAACGGCTCGGGGAAATCGACGCTGCTCGAGGCGATCGCGGTGGGCCTGAAGGCGGTGGCGATGGGGAGCGCCGATCTTTCGCGCGATCCCACCTTGGCGCCGGCGCGGGCGCTGGCCGCCGCGCTGGTGTTCGCGCGGCGGCGCGCGCCGAAACGGAAGGCGTTTCTGCGCGCCGAAGACGTGTTCGGCTTCCAGAAGCGCATGGCGGCCGAGATGGACGATCTCGGCGAGATCGGCGCGCATTTCCGCGACACGATGCGCGCGGGCTCGTATGGCCAGAAGCTCGCGATGGGCGTGGCGCGCGGGCAGCAGGGCGCGCTCGAGGCCGCCTATGGCGCCAACCCCGACGCGGGCTCGCACGGCGAAACCTTTCTGGCGCTCATGCAGAAGCGCCTCAGGCCCGCCGGGCTCTATTTCCTCGACGAGCCCGAGACGCCGCTCTCGCCGCAGCGGCAGCTGGCGCTGCTCGCGATCCTGAAGCGCGCGGTGGCGGAAGATTGCCAGTTCGTGATCGCCACGCACTCGCCGATCCTGATGGCGCTGCCCGGCGCCGCGATCTGGCTGTTCGAAGGCGGGCGCATCCGCCCGGTGCCGTGGGACGAGACCGAGCACGTGGCGCTGACGCGGGCGTTCCTCGCGAGCCCCGGACGGTTCCTCGACAGGCTCTAAACGCGGGAAGTGTGAGCCGGGTCACGCGGCGCCGAACAATCTTCGGTTATGGTTCTGCGCTTGCGGCAACCGTCGCCTGCGCCCGCATCGCACCGGCACGGCGGACACGGCGCGATCGGCTGGGTTGCGAAAGGCGCCCGTTTGCCCGATCCGAGGGAGGGACCATGGAGAGCCATCGCTACGTAGGGCCATGCGAACGGCAACTGACCGTTCTGGCGCAAGACCCTTCGATCCGCTCGGCATCGCGAAAAGCGATCACGACCAGAGTCACGGTTGCTTCGGAATCCGTGGCGGCGGGGCCCAAGGGACATCGCGTCCACGTGATCGATTTCGATACTTCGACAAATCGTCAGTATGCCCCGCGGCCGCGCCTTCTCGACCCTTCGAACGACGGCATCGAGAAAGACCCGTACGCCAACGAGGACGACATCGACCGGCTGGTGGGCGACCCGCACTTCCACCAGCAGAACGCGTACGCGATCGTGATGGCCACGCTTTACGATTTCGAGGCCGCGCTCGGACGGCACGTGCCCTGGGCGTTCGAGTACGGCTCACACCAGATCAAGGTTGCGCCGCACGCCTTCGCCGACGCCAATGCCTTTTACTCGCGGCGCGACGAAGGGCTCATGTTCGGCTATTTTCCGGGAGCCGGCGGCGAGATCGTCTTTACGTGCCTTTCCTACGACATCGTGGCGCACGAGACGACACACGCGCTTCTGGATGGACTGCGAAAGCAGTTCGACCGCGCCTCGTCCGCCGACCAAGCTGCATTTCACGAGGCGTTCGCCGACATCGTGGCGATCCTGTCCGTTCTCCGAAGCGAGGAAATGATCGAGCAGGCGCTTCGGCTCACGACCCTTCCCTTGCCGCGCGACCGCCGCGGAGAGTTCGAGATCGCGCCGCTGCTGCGCGCGCTGCGCCGCCATTCGTTCCTGTTTGGCCTCGCGGAGGAGATGGGCGGAGGCCTCGCGCCACTACGCCGCGACGCGCTGCGCCGGTCGGTCGATCTCGAGCCGTCGCCACGGTATCTCGAGAGATCCGAGTTCCAGGAGGCACATCGCCGAGGCGAGATCCTGGTGGCGGCGGTCGTCAATGCCTTCCTCGAGGTTTGGCGAACGCGCCTCGAGGGCAAGGCCGGGGAAAAGAAGCACGAACAGGCATGGCGCATCGCCGAGGAGGGGGCTTCCGCCGCCCAGCATCTGCTGCGCATGTCGATTCGCGCGATCGACTACATGCCGCCGCTCGACATCGGCTTCGGCGACTTCCTGAGCGCGCTCGTCACCGCCGATAGCGAGGCTTTTCCGGACGATACCAAATACGGCTACCGCCCCGCGATCATTCGCGCCTTCGCCGGCTACGGCATCAAGCCGGCCTCCGGCACCGCGGCGCGCCCCGGCCTCTGGAATCCGCCCGACTGCAAGCTCGTATACGGCCACGCCCATGCCGACCCGATGCGCTGGGATCGCGACGCTGTTTTCCGGTTCGTCTGGGAGAACCGCAACGCGCTGAAGCTCGACCCCGACGCCCTGACGATCGTGGATTCGGTCCGTCCGGTGGCGCGCCTCAGCGGCGATGGTTTCGTTCTGCGCGAAACCGTCGCCGAATGCTACCAGCTGATCGATCTCGAGGCCCGCGAACTGCGCCGCCTCGGCGTCGATACGCCGAAGGGCATGGCGCCGAGCCAGCGCGTGCGGCTCTACGGCGGCTGTACGATACTGTTCGATGAGTTTGGACACGTGAAGTACCTGATCGGGACGCGCCTGCGCGATTCGCGCCAGTCGGAGCGGCTCCAGCAGCTCTGGCTGCGCGGCGCCTTCGCTCAGCGCCGCGAGCGGCGCGCCCGCCGCTTTGCGCAGCTTCACCTCGACCGCCGCAGCGATTCGACGCGCGCGCGCGCCGAGCAATGGTGAACCCATGTCCGCCACGAAACCCCGACGCCTCCGCATCCGCACCTATCAGGTCGGTTTCGGCGATTGCTTCCTCCTCTCGTTCGAGTACGCCAGCGCGGCCGCCCCGGCAGATGAGAAGAGGAAGCGGGACCGACACGTTCTGATCGACTTCGGATCCACGAAATCGCCGCCCGATGCGCCGCCGAACCTCATGCTGCGCGTGGCAAAGCAGATCGCCGAGGATTGCGACAACAAGCTCACCGGCGTCGTCGCCACGCATCGGCACAAAGATCACATCAGCGGGTTTGCCGGCAACACGAAGCGTAACGGACCCGGCGACATCATCCGAGCTCTGGCGCCCGATGTCGTGATCCAGCCCTGGACCGAAGATCCGGCGGCGCCGACAGATGCGCGGGCGCCAAAATCCGTTCGTGCGGTGGCGCGCTCGCTGCGCGACATGAACGGTTTTGCCGCCGCGGCGGTGGACAGCCTTCGCCACCTCAAACACGACGCCGACAAGGCGGACGTCGAGCAGATCGCGTTCATCGGCGACGACAACATCGCGAACCGTAAGGCGATCGACAACCTGATCCGGATGGGCGGCCGCGGCGGTGCAAAGGCGCACTATGTCAAAGCCGGCGACCGGACCGCCCTCGACAGGCTGCTGCCCGGCGTGAAAGTTCACGTTCTCGGCCCGCCCACGGCGGCGGTATGGGATCGGATTCAGAACCAGCGCAGCAAGGACCCGGCCGAGTTCTGGCATCTCAACGCGCGTGCCGCCGCCATCTCTCCCGAGCGACCCGCGCCGCTGTTCAAGCGCGCGGCTACGCTGCGCAATCCGATTCATTCGCGCTGGTTTCGCAAACAGCTCCGCGAAATCCGCTCTGAGGCGACGCTCGCCATCGTGCGCATGCTCGACGACGCGATGAACAACACCAGCCTCATTCTGCTGTTTGAAATCGGCGATGCGTGCATCCTCTTTCCCGGCGACGCGCAGATCGAGAATTGGGAGTATGCGCTGAGCCAGAAGAAATCGCTCGCCCTGCTGAAGCGCGTGACGGTGTACAAGGTCGGCCACCACGGCAGCCTGAATGCGACGCCGAAGAGCATGTGGAAGCTGTTCGCGAACAAGGGCAAGAAGCGGCTGACGAGTCTGCTCTCGACGCTCGAAGACGTGCACGGCGAACCGAAACGCAAGACGGAAGTCCCGCGCGCGACGCTCGTCGCCGAGCTGAAGGAGAAGACCCAGCTCGTCTCGACGCAAGATTTTCCCGCCGGCGTGCTTCGACGCGAAACGATGATTGATTTCGGCTAACCCCGCCGGTGCGCCTCGCGCGCGAATGACCGGGCCGGAAACGTGACCGCGTTCACACAGACGACGGGTGCGGAGTGACGCCGCGCACGCTGCGCCGCCGAAGCCGCAGATATATTTCCGCGCGTTCCACCGCTTGCGAGGCGCGCCATGCTGCCGAACCGCCCGCACGACACGACAAGCCAGACTTCCGCCGGAGATGCGCCACCGGATGCCGAGGCGCCGAGCGCCGGTGCGCGCTATCGCCAGCACCTCGAGCATTTTCCCGAGCGCGCTACGGACACGGCGCTGGAGCGCGCGGCCAAGGCTTTGATCCGGATCGCGCAGATTCGCTTGAGGGCGCCGCGCAAGGCCAACTGACTGGCGTTTTTGGGCCCGCGGCCGCTCAGCCGCATCGCCTTCGGGCTCCGCCCGCTTCTGTTTGATCTGCGTCAATGCCGTTGCGAAGGCGGCGGCGCATCAATTGCATCATGCTTGGCGACGGATTCCTGTCTATCGCGTGGTCGCGCATCCTTCGGATAGCGGGGCGCGTGACCGTGTGCCTGGCGCTTTCACTTCTTCCGCTGGCGCACGCCAGCGCCTCGCACCACGAGACTGGCATTGCCGCCACGCATGCGCCGGAGGAACACGGGGATGCGCCGGCACCCGGCGACCAGGCCGATCACGCGCCGATCTGCCATCACCTCGGCGCCTGCCATGCCTTCGTCTCTCCGCCCGTGCCGCATCTTGCGCATGAGCGGCGCACACTGACAGTCGCGCCCGCCGCCGCCCTGCCGCCGCCGCAGGCGGCCGCGCACCGGATGTTCCGTCCACCGAGATCCGCCGTCCGCGCCTAGCCGCGCCGCTCGAGTCGCGCGCTAGACCAGACGCGCCGGGCCCGTTGCCGGGCCGGCACCTTTCACGCCGCTCGCGTGCGCCGATCCTGCCGCCGTTTCCGGCCCGAAGCGCCCCGCACGCCCGCCCTCGATGGCGCCGCCACGGCGCCCAACGAACGGAGCGAATCATGACATCCGCCACCGCTCACGCCTCGTCCGCGCCTCCCGTCCCCGCCGCGCGGCTTCGCCTCGTCCCGCTCGGGATGAGCCTGGGCCTTTCGCTCGCGATCTTCTTCACGCTCTGCGTCGCGCTGGGCGCAATCGTGCCGGACTTCGGCCTGCACAAACCCTGGCTGCAGTTCTATCCGGGCTTCGAGTGGCTGACGTTGCGCGGCTTCTTCATCGGGCTCGTCGAGGCCTTTGCCTACGGCTGGTTCGCGGCGCTGGTGTTCACGCCGCTGTTCAACTTCTTCAACGCGCGGTGACCGCGATGGAAAGCCTTTCATCGCCGCCGGCACGAGGCGCGGAGCGCACAGCGCACGAGGCCCACGCGCCGGACCGCAAACCTTTCCTGAAGACGCCGCTCGGCTGGGCGTCCTTGGGCTTCGCCGCCCTCGGGGCGTTCTTCCTCTTCACCGAGCACACCGCGCACGTCGTCCGCGTCCTGCCGTGGCTGTTCGTTCTCGCCTGTCCGCTGCTGCACGTGTTCCTGCATCGCGGGCACCGCCATGGCCGCCACGACCATGGCGGACAGGATGACGGCGGCAGGAACCGTGGCGGCGCGGGGGGCCAGCGATGAGAATCCCCGCCCGCCCGATCGCGCGCTATCCCTGGTATGCGCGGCTGATGCTGCGGGGCCAGCGCCGCAAATACGGAGCACCCCTCGCTTCGGCGCTGCTGTGGGCGCGGTCGCCGAAGCTGTTTCTCGGCGTGAGCCTGCTCTATCGCGCGCTCGAGCGGCGCTCCTCGCCGCTCGAGCCCGCGCTGCGTTCGCTCGTGATCGTGCGCGTGTCGCAGCTCAATTCGTGCCGCTTCTGCGTCGATCTCAACGCGGCGACCCTGCTCGAACGCGGCATGAGCGAGGACAAGATCGCGGCGCTCGAGCACTGGCGCGGGAGCGATCTCTTCGGCGAGCGCGAGCGCGCGGCGCTCGCATACGCGGAAGCCGTGACGCAGACGCCGGGCACGGCGGACGACGGCATGGTCGCACGCCTCGCGGCGCTGTTCGGCGAGGACGGCGCGATCGAGCTGACCGCCCTCGTCGCGTTCCAGAACATGTCGAGCAAGTTCAACGCCGCGCTGGGCGTTCCGGCGCAGGGCTTCTGCCGCGTCGATGCGTTTCCGCGGCCTCCGCCCGCAGGACCGTGAGCCACCAACCGGACGCAAGACCTGACACCGCGTACCTCACTAACGACCCCTTGAAACCTTGGAGATCGCCATGACCCGCAACTTGTTCCGCCCGCTCCTCGCCGCCGCCTTCGCCACAGCACTCGCGCTGCCCGCCGCCGCCGAGGATGCGCACCATCCGCCCGCCGATGCGACCAAGCCGCCGCCGGCGCAGCCCGCTGCACCCGGCGGCATGATGGGCAACATGATGCAGATGATGCATCAGATGATGTCCGGCATGCAGGACCAGGGCGGCATGCACCGGATGCGCATGATGGGCATGGGCGGCACCGGCATGATGGCGCAGATGCAGGGCCGCATGGCCGGGCGCGCGATCGAGCGCGTCGAGGGCCACATCGCATTCCTGAAAGCGGAGCTCAAGATCACGGCCGCGCAGGAGCAAGCGTGGAACGGCTACGCCGCTGCGCTGCGCGCTAACGCCAAGCAGCTCAACGAACTCGCGGCCGAGCTGGCCAAGGCGCCCGCCGCCGCCTCGCCGGTCGATCGCATCGCGCAGCAAGAAAAAGCCCTGGCGGCGCGGCTCGAGATCACGCAGCGGACCAAGCCGGCGCTCGCGGCCCTATACGCTGTGCTCGCAGACGAGCAGAAAAAAACGCTCGGCGAACTGTCGTCGCCGCGCCGGGGCATGCACTGACGCCCGGCGCGCCTCGCCGCGGGAAGCGGTCGACGCGGCAGCGCCGGATAGAGGGCCCCTACCGCGTCGGAACCGGCTTCTCGCTGGTGTAGTCGTAGAAGCCGCGCCTTGTCTTGCGGCCGAGCCAGCCGGCCTCGACGTATTTCACGAGCAGCGGGCACGGGCGGTATTTGCTGTCGGCGAGGCCGTCGTAGAGCACCTGCATGACCGAGAGGCAGGTGTCGAGCCCGATGAAATCGGCCAATTCGAGCGGGCCCATCGGATGGTGGGCGCCGAGCTTCATCGCCGTGTCGATCGCCTCCACCGTGCCGACGCCCTCGTAGAGCGTGTAGACGGCCTCGTTGATCATCGGCAGCAGGATGCGGTTGACGATGAAGGCCGGGAAATCCTCGGCCATCGCGACGGTCTTGCCGAGGCGCTGGCTCATCGTCTTGACGGTCTGGAACGTCGGCTCGTCGGTGGCGAGGCCGCGGATCAGCTCGATCAGCTCCATCATCGGCACCGGATTCATGAAGTGCATGCCGATGAACTTCTCGGGCCGCTCGGTGGCGGCGGCGAGGCGCGTGATCGAGATCGACGAGGTGTTGCTGGCGATGATCGCGTTCTTCTTCAAGAGGCCGGCGAGGCTCTTCAGGATCTCGCGCTTGACCTGCTCGTTCTCGGTCGCGGCCTCGATCACGATGTCGCAATCCTTGAGGTCGGCGACGCTGGTGCTCGTCTTGATGCGGCCGACGGCGGCGTCGCGATCCTGCTCCGACAGCACGGAGCGCCGCACCTGGCGCTCCATGTTGCGATTGATCGTATCCAGCGCTTTCTCGAGCGCCTCGGGCTTCAGATCGTTGAGCACCACGTCGTAGCCCGCGAGCGCGCAGACATGGGCGATGCCGTTGCCCATCTGGCCGGCGCCGATGACGCCGACGCGGCGGATGTCGACCAGGGCGGAGGTATCGGCACTCATCTGATTCCCATCCATTGCATCATCCTTGTCCGGCGCCGCGCGCCACCGCCTCATTTGCGGATTTCGACTTTGCCGAGCTCTTCGGCGAATTCGGGCACGGCCTTGAAGAGATCGGCGACGAGGCCGTAGTCGGCCACCTGGAAGATCGGCGCCTCTTCGTCCTTGTTGATCGCCACGATGACCTTGCTGTCCTTCATGCCGGCGAGATGCTGGATGGCGCCCGAGATGCCCACCGCGATGTAGAGCTCCGGCGCCACCACCTTGCCGGTCTGGCCCACCTGGTAGTCGTTCGGCACGAAGCCGGCATCGACCGCGGCGCGCGAGGCGCCCACGGCCGCGCCGAGCTTGTCGGCCACCGCCTCGAGCATCTTGAAATTGTCGCCGGCCTGCATGCCGCGCCCGCCCGAGATCACGATGCGCGCGGCGGTGAGCTCGGGCCGCTCGGATTTCGTGAGTTCGGCGCCGACGAAGCTCGAAACGCCGGGATCGGCCGCGGCGCTCACGCTCTCGATCGCGGCGCTGCCGCCCGACGGGGCCGCCGCGTCGAACGCGGTCTGGCGCACGGTGATGATCTTCTTCGCGTCCTTGCTCTGCACGGTCGCCATCGCGTTGCCGGCATAGATCGGGCGCACGAACGTGTCGGGCGATTCGACGCCGGCGATGTCGGAGAGCTGCGCCACGTCGAGGAGCGCGGCCGCGCGCGGCATCACGTTTTTCCCGATCGTCGTGGCCGGGGCGAGGATGTGCGAATAGGCGGGTGCGAGCTGCACGATCAGCGCGGCCAGCGGTTCGGCCAGCGCGTGCTCGAGCGCCGGCGCTTCGGCGAGCAGAACCTTCTTGACGCCCGCCACCTTCGCGGCGGCTTCGGCCACGGCGCGGCAGCCCTGGCCGGCGACGAGAATCGCCACGTCCGCGTCGATCTTCGCCGCGGCCGTGACCGCGTGCAGCGTCGCCGATTTCAGCGCCTTGTTGTCGTGCTCCGCGAGTACCAGTACCGCCACGTTGCCGCTCTCCTCAGATCACTTTCGCTTCGTTCTTGAGCTTCTCGACGAGCTCCTGGACGGTCTTCACCTTGACGCCGCCCTGGCGCTTCTGGGGCTCGACGACCTTGAGCGTGACGAGGCGCGGCGCGGGATCGACGCCGAGCGCATCGGGCTTCAGCTGCTCGATCGGCTTCTTCTTCGCCTTCATGATGTTGGGCAGCGAAGCGTAGCGCGGCTCGTTGAGCCGCAGATCGGTCGTGACCACGGCCGGCAATTTGATCTTGATCGTCTCGAGCCCGCCATCGACCTCGCGCGTGACCTTGAGGCCGCCCTCTTCCGCCACGACTTTCGAGGCGAAGGTGGCCTGCGGCACGCCCATGAGGGCGGCGAGCATCTGGCCGGTCTGGTTCGAATCGTCGTCGATCGCCTGCTTGCCGAGGATGACGAGATCGGGCTTTTCCTTGTCGGTGATCGCCTTCAGGAGCTTCGCCACGGCCAGCGGCTGCAATTCGCCGTCGTGCAGCACGTGGATGCCGCGGTCGGCGCCCATGGCCAGCGCGGTGCGGATCGTCTCCTGGCACTGGGCCGGGCCCATCGAGACGGCGACGATCTCCTTGGCCTTGCCCTGCTCCTTCAGGCGGACCGCCTCTTCCACGGCGATCTCGTCGAAGGGGTTCATCGACATCTTGACGTTGGCGGTTTCGACGCCGGAGCCGTCGGCTTTGACGCGCACCTTGACGTTGTAATCGACGACGCGCTTGACGGCGACCAAGAGCTTCATTGGTTAACGCTGCGTGGTGGAGAGGGGTTTGCTAACAGCCGACGGCGGCGCAGGAAAATGCTCCCCAACCGCCGAACGGGGCCGAAAAGGTTTCTTTCGCACCGCACAATAGAAAGCCGCCGCGGGTGAGTCAATTGAATGACGATGCTGTTGCATCTGCGTAAGGCGCGCTGCCCATGCAACAGGCGCGACCCGGCACCGCGGCGGGCAGATCGTTGCGGACGCAGAAGGCCGCGATTGAGCGGGCGGCCCGCAAATGCTGTAATGCGCGGGCGCCCCGGGGCCCAAGGACGAAGGATCGCCGCCTCATGAAGAATGTCTCCTGGCTCAACCTGATCGGCGGGCTCATCGCGCTGATCGCGGCGATCGTGCATTTCGGCGGTTTCGCCTATCTCGTGAAGGCCACCCCGCTCTACGTGATCATGGGCATCGGCATCGTGCTGATGGTGTGGGATTTCATCATTTCCACGCGCGAGACGGCCGAAAAGCGCGACGCCGCCGACGCGCGCGACGAGGCCGCGCGGCGCTGACGCTAGCCGGCATGTAGGGGCGGTCCCCGACCCGCCCGAGGCGCCGCGGACACACGGTCGATAGCGCAATCGCGCGGAGACGCAGGCGGGCGGGTCGGGGACCCGCCCCTACGACAATGCCGAGACCAGCCACCGCGCGGTGCGCAGCAGGCGCGCGTCGTCGCCGCGGCGCGAGACGAGCTGCGCGCCCATCGGCATTCCGTTTTCGTCGGCGAGCAGCGGCAGCGTGAGCGCGGGCACGCCGGTGAGCGTCCACAGCGTCGAGAAGGCCGGGCTGCCGGTGGCGGCGCCGACGGGCGCCGGGCCGGGCGCGGCCGGCGTGAGGATCGCGTCGTAGGCAAACATGATCTCGCCGATCTCGGCCTCGAGCGCGCGCGCGAGATCCTGCGCGGCGAGGTAATCCCGGGCCGTCACGGCGCGGCCGCGCGCGATCGTCTCCTGCATCACCGGCGAGAGCTTCTCGCGGCCCTGCTCGAATTCGCGGCGCAGATTGTGCGCCATGTCAGCTTCCATGATCGCCTTCTGCGCCGGCCACGCCTCGGCGAAGATATCCGGCAGCTCCACCGGCTCGGCCTTGGCGCCGAGCGCCTCGAGCAGCTCGGCGAAGGCGTCTTTCGTCGCCGCCTCGGCCTGATCCCAGATCGGCGTCTTCACGAAGGCGAGCTTGGGCTCGGCCGGCGGCTCCTCGGCCAGCGTGCGCACGAGCGGCGGCGGCGCGGCCGGACGCATGTCTTCATCCTCGTCGTCGTAGCGCATCAGCGCCTCGCCGAGGATCGCGAGATCCTCGAGCGTGCGCGCGAACAGGCCGACGTGATCGAGCGTGCGCGAGAGGCGCAGCATGTTCCGCCGCGAAACGAGGCCGTGCGTGGGCTTGTAGCCGTAGATGCCGCAGAACGCGGCCGGGCGGATCGTGGAGCCGTTGGTCTGCGTGCCGAGCGCGAGCGGCACCATGCCGGCCGCCACCGCCGCCGCCGAGCCGCTCGAGGAGCCGCCCGGCGTGCGCACCGGATCGTGCGGATTGCGCGTCTTGCCCGGCGCGTAATAGGCGAGCTCGGTCGTGACCGTCTTGCCGAGGATGACGGCGCCCGCCTCGCGCAGCAGCGACACGGCGGCGGCGTCGTGACGCGCCATGCGGCCAGTGTGCAGCGCGCAACCGTTCTCGGTGGGCATGTCGCGCGTGTCGAACACGTCCTTGATGCCGACCGGCACGCCGTGCAGCGGCCCGTGCGACCTGCCGGCCCGGTGCGCGTCGTCGGCCATCTCGGCCTGCTTCAGCGCGTGCGCCCGGTCGAGATACTGCCAGGCCTGCACCGCCGGCTCGCGCGCCTCGATTTGCGCGAGGCACGCCTCGACGAGCTCCTTCGACGTGACGCGGCCCTCGCGGATGAGGCGCGCCGCTTCGCTCGCGGTCAGGAGATGGAGATCGCTCATTCTCTGGCCGCGCAGGCCCGGCCTATTTCGAGTCGTAGAGATACGACGGGAACCACGTGGCGATGCCGGGGAATATGTAGAGCAGCAGCATCGCGACAAAGATCAGCAGCAGATAGGGCATGGAGCCCGAGAAGATCGTGTTGATGGAGATATGCCGCGGCGCCACGCCCTTGAGGTAGTAGCAGGCCATCGCCACCGGCGGGGAAAGGAATGCCGTCTGGATGTTGAGCGCCACCATGATTCCGAACAGCATCGGATCGATGCCGTAGGCCTTCAGCAGGGGCAGGAAGATCGGAACGAAAATGATGAGAATCTCGGTCCACTCGAGCGGCCAGCCCAGCAGGAAGATGATGACTTGGCTGACCAGCATGAACTGCCAGGGCGAGAGATCGAGGCTCTTGAAAAAATTGGCGATGAGCTGGTCGCCGCCGTAGTCGCCGAGCACCGAGGAGAAGGTGGCCGAGCCCACGAACAGCCAGCACACCATCGCCGTCGCGCGCGCGGTGAGATACACCGCCTCGCGGATGCGCTGGAACGTGAGCGCGCCGTAGGCCGCGGCGAGCACCATCGAGCCGAGCGCGCCCACCGCCGCCGCTTCCGACGGCGTCGCCCAGCCGAACATGATGGCGCCGAGCACCATCATGATGAGGAAGGCGAGCGGCAGGAACGAGGTGCCGAGCTCGTACAGCACCCGGCCGATGCCGACGGCGTCTGTTTCCGAGCGCGGCAGTTTCGGTGCGAGCTTCGGATTCAGCGTCGCGCGCACCATGATGTAGACGATGTAGAGGCCGGCCAGCATGAAGCCCGGGAAGAGCGCGCCGGCATAGAGGCGCACGGCGGAGATGCCCGCGATGGCGGCGTAGAGGATGAGGAGGATGCTCGGCGGGATCAGGATGCCGAGGCAGCCGCCGGCGCAAACTGCGCCCGAGGCGAGCTTCTCGTCGTAGCCGGCCTTGAGCATAGCCGGAAACGCCAGCAGGCCCATCAGCGTCACCACCGCGCCGACGATGCCGGTGGCGGTGGCGAACAGCGCGCAGGTGACGAGCGTGGCGACGGCGAGCGCGCCCGGCACGTGGCGCGCCGATATCTGAATCGAGTGAAACAATCGATCCAAGATATTAGCTCGCTCGATCACGTAGCCCATGAACAGGAACAAGGGCACGGCCACGAGCACGTCGTTGGTGGTGACCTCGTAGGCCTTGATGATCACCTGATCGAAGATGACGTTGCCCTTGAGCGCGTAGCCGAAGCCGAAGCCCAGCGCGAGCAGCGTGAACGCGATCGGGAAGCCCAGGAAAATGCTGACCACGAAAATGGCCAGCATCAGAATCCCCACTACTTCATTCGACATCGCGCGTCGTCCCCCCGAAGGCGCTCTTACTTCACTTCTTGCCGGCTTCGGCTTCCTGCAGCCGCTGCTGCTCGTGCATGATCGCGGTCTCGAGCTCTTCGATGTCGGCCAGGCGCTGCGGCCAGGCGCCGGTTCTGAGGCACATGATGCAGCGGATCATCTCGGCGATGCCCTGGAGCAGCAGCAGGCCGGCCGCGATCGGGATCAGCGTTTTCAGCGTGTAGACCGGCACGCCGGCCGGGCTGAAGATGCTTTTTTCCTTGTACTGCCACGACGAGTCGGCGAACTGCCAGCCGGCATAGATGAGCGCGCAGATCGCCGGCACGAAACCCACGATGTAGATCGTGAGATCCATGCCGGCCTGAAAGCGCGGGCTCCAGTTGCGATAGAGGAAATCGCCGCGCACGTGGCCGTTGCGCGAGAGCGTGTAGGCGCCCGTCATCAGCAGCAGGGTGCCGTACATGATGTAGCTGAAATCGTAGCCCCAGGTCGTCGGCACCGAGCCGGTTAAGTCGCGGACCGGGCCCGACGAGACGATCACCTCGTATGACGCGCCGAGCGTCAGGATGATGATCGTCCAGCCGAAGGTCTTGCCGATTCCGGCGCTGATCTTGTCGATGGTGAGAAGAAGTGCGTTCATCTTGTCGCTCCGCGCGGGGCGCGCTGGGCCCAAACCGCGCACGCCGAGCCTGGCGTATCGGGCCCCGAAATCAAAGCCGGGGCGGCGCCGTCGAGCGCCGCCCCGTGCCTAGATTGCCGGCACTATCGGGGGTCCGCGATCAGATCGGCAGCTTGCCGAAATGATGCTCGTAGGCGCCGCGATAGTCGGTTTCGTTGAAGAAGTGATAGTAGCCGACCCGCTTGGCCCATTCCTTCTGCGAGTCCATCACCTTCTTCGTGTAGGCGTCCTTGGCCAGCTCGGTGACGAGCACGTCCCAGGTCTTGATCTGGAAGTCGAGCACTTCCTTGGGCGTGCGCTTGACCTGCACCTTGTCCTTGTTGATCAGCTCCTGGAGGTCGGTCGAGTAGTAGTCATACGCCTTCCACTCGTTGGCCGATGAGGCTGCCTCGGCGGCGTATTGCAGGATCGCCTGCTGCTCTTTCGCGAGGGCGTCGAACTTGCCCTTGTTGAACATGATCTCGAAGAACTCCATCGCCTGATGGTGGCTGCCCATCATGTAGATCTTGGCGACGTCTTGCGCGCCGAAGCGGCGGTCCGAGGTCGGGTTGTTGAACTCGAACGCGTCGATGCGGCCGCGCTCCATGGCCGGCACGATCTCGCCGCCCGGAAGCTGCGACACGGCCGCGCCCATCGCCTGGAAGAGATCCGCCGCGAGGCCGACGGTGCGGTACTTCAGGCCCTTGATGTCGGCGACGCTCTTGATCTCCTTCTTGAACCAGCCGAGCGGCTGCGTCGGCATCGGCATCGCGAAGAAGCTGACGATGTTGAGCTTCAGGATGTCCTGCACCAGCTCCTTGAACAGAGCCTTGCCGCCGCCCTGCGCGAACCAGCCCATCTGCTGGTTGGCGTTGGCGCCGAACACCGGGCCCGAGCCGAACAGCGAGGCGGCCTTGTGCTTGCCGTACCAATAGACCGGCACGGTGTGCGCGCCGTCGAGCACGCCCTTGTGGGTCGCGTCTTGCACGCTGAACGGATGCACGACGGCGCCGGCGATCAGGTAGTCGAGCTTCAGGCGGCCGCCGCCCATCGCGTTGACGCGATCGACGTAGTCCTGCGCCATCTCGTTGAATACGTCTTTCGCGCCCCAGGAGCCCTGGATCTTCAGGGTCACGGTCTGCGCGCGCGAGATGCTCGGCATCGCCAGCGCGGCGCCGGCAACGGTGGCGGCGGCGCCCGCCCTCAGGAATCCGCGGCGGGATTTGCGCGCGGCAACGGTCTTTTCGTCTTGGGTCGTCATTGGCTTTCCTCCCGGGAAAGAAACACGCAGTTGGTTGCGGACGCTTGTTCTGGTCGACCGGCTTCCGTGTCCGCAGGGTCCGGAGTGTAGGCGAGGCACCTGACTGGTACAATAAACGTCTGGCATGCCATTCCGCAACGGGAAGCCCGCCGCGATCGCCTATTGCAGAGAACACCCGGGATCGCGGGTTATTTCTGCCCACCGCGGTTTCTTGGGGGATACTGCAAGCAGGCCTCCTCATTGTCGTCCCGGCGAAAGCGGGGACCCATCTCTCCGGCGACGGATATGAGCAGGCGCACGCCGCATTTCGGGCAAGCGGCGTCAGCGCGGTGCCAAGCGGCAAAACGGGTTGCGTGCGCCGGCATGGGTTCCCGCTTTCGCGGGGACGACAAGGACGACAACTACCGGTTCTTGCCCGGCACCCAGAGCACGTCTTTGGCGCCATTGGCGTTGAGGCGGCGGCCCATCACGAACAGATGGTCCGAGAGCCGGTTGATGTATTTGATCGCCTCGGGATTGACCGGCGTGGATTCGGCCGCGTGCGTCATCGCGCGTTCGGCGCGGCGCGCCACCGTGCGCGCCAAATGCAGCCAGGCCGCCGCCGGCGTGCCGCCGGGCAGGATGAACGACGCGAGCGGCGGGATCGCCTCGTTCATCGCATCGATTTCGCGCTCGAGGCGATCGGTCTGCGCCGGCACGATGCGCAGCGGCGGCCACTTCGGATTCTCCTGCTCGGGCGTGCAGAGATCGGCGCCGAGATCGAAGAGATCGTTCTGGATGCGCCCCAGGATTGCATCGGCCTCGGCATCGCCGCCGAGGTGCAGCCGCGCGAGGCCGAGGATGCTGTTGCACTCGTCGACGGTGCCGTAGGCCTCGACGCGCGGATCGTGCTTGGCCACGCGCGTTCCGTCGCCAAGCGAGGTCTGCCCCTTGTCGCCGCCGCGGGTGTAGATCTTGTCGAGCTTCACCATCCGCCTAGTGCTTCAGCGAGAGCCAGTAGAGGAACAGCAGCGCCACGGCCGCGAACTGGAAGCCGACGCGCGCGCGCATCAGCTTGTTGCCGTATTTGCTGTTGAACTCGCGGCCCGACATGCCGATGACGCCGGTCAGCAAAGAGGCGACCGCGCCGAGGCCGCACACGATGGCGGCGATGAGCAGAAACGTGGACATGGGCGGAGATTAGTGCCGCCCCCGGCCCCTGCCTAGCCGCTGTGGCAAAATTGACAGAGCGCTATCTGTGGGACCGCGGGCCTCTAGGCCCGCTCTTTGCGACGGCGGAAAAAGGGCGCGCCTGGAGGCGCGCGGTCCCACAGTTCACGCCGTTGACTTCTGCGATCGTGCCGCCAAGTTGCCGATGCCAGCCACGAGCCGCCGATGCGCTTCTTTCCATCTCTCGCTTGTCTCGCCACCCTCGCCTTGCCGCACGCCGCGCTGGCGCAAGACGTCGTGCTCGTGCAGCACGTGACGAACGTGACGCTCGCGCGCGCGGGCGGCGCGATCCTGGTGACCGCCGGCGGCACGGTGCCGATCGCGGGCTTCACGAGCCCCGTGATGCGGCCGCGCCCCGACCTCGTGAAGGTGGAGGGCGGCTACGTGCTCGATTTCGTGGCGACGCCGCCGCCGCGCGGCACGATCGTGGCGCAGGTGGAGACGCGCATCGTCGTGACGTTCCGCATCGAGCCCGAAGTGGCCGAGAAGCTCCGCTTCGTGCAGGTGCGCGCCGCCCTCGGCAGCCGCACCGTCCAGGTGCCGAAGTAAGGGTAAGGGAACAGGAGGCGGGGAGACGGGGAGACGGGGAGAAGACAAGCAAGAAAAGCCCGACACCAACGCACGAAGTGGAAAATTGCGCCGCAAGGGCGGCGCGAAGTCATTTTTTCTCGCGCGCCTCCTGGCGCGCATTCCCACTTCTTGGTGTCTTCGTGCCTTCGTTGTGAAGCTTTGCTTCTCCCAGCCTCCTGTTCACTTTCCTTTTTCAGAAACCGGCGAGGCGCGGCAGGAACAGCGAGAGCTGCGGCACCGCCGAGATCACGATCAGCGCCGCGATGTTGATGGCGATGAACGGCAATGACGCGCGGATCAGAGCGTTGAGGCCGCATTGCGCGATGCGCTCGGCCGCGAACAGCGAGACGCCGAGCGGCGGCGTGATCAGGCCGATGTTGAGGTTGATGATCATCACGACGCCGAAATGCAGCGGATCGATGCCCGCCGCCGCCGCCGCCGGCGCCAGGATCGGCGCGAACAGGATGATCGAGGTGGTGGGATCGACGAACATGCCGAGCACGAGGAACAGCAGGTTCGCCAGCAGCATCGTGCCGAGCGGGCCGAGGTTCATCTCCTTCACGAGATCGGAGAGGCGGCCGGTGGCGTTCTCGAAGCCGAGCACCCAGGCGAGCGCCGCGCCCGCGCCGACGATGATGAGCAGCTGGCCCGAGAACGTGACCGACTGGCCGAGGATCGGCACGAGCTGGCGCAGCCGGAGCGCGCGGTAGACGACGATCGCCAGCACGAACGCATAGACGACGGCGCTGCCCGCCGCTTCGGTGGGCGTCATCACGCCGGCGAGGATGCCGCCCAGGATGATGAACGGCATGCCGATCGAGGGCAGCGCGCGCAGGAAGCCTTTGCCCAGCGAGACCGGCACGCCTTCGGGCGCGATGTATTTGATCTTGAAGCGGCCCGAGGCCCAGGCGATGTAGCCCATCTGCGCGAGGCCGAGGATGATGCCGGGCACCACCGCCGCCGCGAACATGCCGCCGATCGAGACGTTCGTCGCCGAGCCGTAGATGATGATCGGCAGCGAGGGCGGGATCGTGGGGCCGATGATCGAGCCCGAGGCGATGACGGCCGCGGCGAAAGCCGGCGTGTAGCCCGCGCGCACCATCGCCGGGATAAAGATGCGCCCGAGCGCCGCGATCTCGCCGAGCGCCACGCCGGTGATGCCGGAATAGAGGATGCAGGTGGCGACCGCGACTTGCGCGATGCCGCCTTTGACCCAGCGGAACGCCGCGTCGGCGAAATCGACGATGCGCCGCGCGAGCCCGCCCTCGCTGAAGATCTCGCCGGCGAGCAGGAACAGCGGGATCGCGACGAGGATGAACACGTCGATGCCGTTGTAAATTTTCTCCGGCATCACCGGCAGCAGCGCCCACTGGCCGCTGACCGCGATGTAGCCCACCACCGCCGCCAGCATCGACCACGCCACCGGCATGCCGGAGATCAGCAGGAACACGAAGAGGACGAGGAAGAAGGCGAGCGCGGGGCTCATGGCCGCGAAGTGCGCTGCTTCACGATCTCTTCGACGAGGAACACCGCCGCCAGCGCGAAGCAGGCGGGCACGAGCCACATCGCGTAGGAGAGGCGCATCTGGATCGAGACGCTGCGCTGGCCGTGGTTGAACTCCACCGCCTCGATGCCGAGCCAGACGAGGAGCACGAACAGCGCAAGCGCCGCGAGATCGAGCAGCAGATACCAGGCGCGCTTGAGGCGCGGCGGCAAGAGATCGGCCAGGAACTCGACTCGGATGTGTCGCCGCCCGCGCACCGAGACCGCGGCGCCGGCGAAGACCGCGAAGAGCAGGAAGAGGCGAATCACCTCTTCGCTCCAGAACGGCGCGATATGGAAGGCGTAGCGCAGCAGCACGAGCCCCGCGACCGAGATCGCGAGGCACGCCATCGCGACGCCGCCGCAGAAAACGGCGCCGCGCTCGAGCGCGTCGAGAACTCTACGCATTCGCGCCATCCTGGCGACGCACCGGCGTCGCCGCCGGTTGTGGCGATGCCTTGTTCGCGTCCATCCTTCGAGGCGCGCCTAAGAAGGCGCGCACCTCAGGATGAGGCCCGTTTGGGCGAGCAAAATCGGCCTCATCCTGAGGTGCCCGCCTTTCTTCAGGGCGGGCCTCGAAGGATGGACGCGAGTAGGCTGCCGCCACGGCGATGCAATTCCGGCAGACCTACTGCGCCGCCTTCACCGCGGCCAGCGCGTCTTCGAGCACTTTGGGCGCGCTGATCTGCCCGAGCAGCCATTCGCGCACGGCGGGCTGCATCTTGGCGCGCATCTCTTCCTTCGCCGCGGCGGTCATCTCGATCACCGTGACGCCGTTCTGCTTCACGAAAGCCAGCGCCTCGCCCTCGATCTTGCGCGAGGTTTCGCGATTGTAGGCGATCGCCTTCCTGGCCGCGTCCGCGACGATCTTCTGATGCGCCGGCGAGAGCTTCGCGTAGAAAGCGTCGTTGATGCCCATCGGACCGAACGAATAGGAGTGGCCCGAGAGCGTGAGGAACTTCTGCACCTCGTAGAGCTTCACGAGGCGGAACACGCTCACCGAATTGTCCTGCGCATCGACGACGCCGGTCTTGAGCGAGGTGTAGAGCTCGTTGAACGGAATGGCCGAGGCGATGCCGCCCGCGGCCTCGACCGGCTTCGCGTTGGCCGGGCCGAGCGCCCGCACCTTCAAGCCGCCGAAATCGGCCACCGAGCGGATCGGCTTGTTGGAGCTGAAATGGCGGAAGCCGCCCGCCTCCCACCAGCCGAGCACGCGGATGCCGGTTTTCTTCCGCATGTCCTCGGCCATCGCGGTGCCGGCCGGGCCGTCGAACACCTTCCACGCGATCTGCTCGGTCGGGAACATGTAGGGCAGCGAGAACACCTGCACGTCGGGATAGATGGCGGCGTAATTGCCGTCGGACGCGTCGGACATCTGGATGATGCCGCGGCGCATCTGGTTCATGCGGTCGTTCGGATTGCCGAGCGAGCCGCCATAGGCGAGATCGACCTTGAGCTCGCCCTTGCTCGCCGCCTCCACCTCGCGGCCGAAGGTTTCGTACATGCCGTTGACGTGGTCGAAGCCCGCCATGCCCTTGGGCAGGGCGAGGCCGACCTTGATCGTGGTTTGCGCCTGCGCGGCGCCGGCGAAAACGAGCGCGCCGGCGAAGGCCGTCAGCGCGAGAACGCGGCGGATCGATGTCATG
>CAYZSG010000045.1:0-7740 GCA_964481045.1 uncultured Candidatus Odyssella sp.
TCGACGTGCTCAAGAAGCTCACAAGCGCGCCGGCCGCGATCCTGCGCCTGCCGCTCGGCCGGATCGCCAAGGGTACCGCGGCCGATCTCGTGCTGTTCGATCCGGAGAAGCCCTGGGTCGTCGACGTCAAGCGCTTCAAGAGCAAATCCAAGAACTCGCCGTTCGACGAGATGCCTGTGCAAGGACAAGTGCTGCGTACGGTCGTGGCCGGGCGCACGCTGTACGAAGCACCGGTCTCGTAGGGGATCGCCGTGGCGGCCAACGACCGGCTCGGCAATCTCCCCGAGCGCTTGGGTGCCGTCGCCGAACGTTTTCTCGAATACTGGCTATCGCTCCCGAAGCAGGACCTCGTTCCGCCGCGCGCCGCGATCGATCCGGCCGCGATCCGCCAAATCCTTCCGTACTTCCTCATGTGGGAAGCCAACAGCGGTCACGACGCGAAGTGGCGACTCGTCGGCTCCGGCATCCGCGAGTGGTTCGGGCGTGAACTGACCGGCCGCGACGTGCTCGAGATCCACGCCGACGCGGCCAAGGCCAAGGCCGTCGCGGCTGGGCACGCGATGGTCGCGCAGCCCTGCGGCGCGTGGGGCCTGATGGCGCTCAATTCGCCCCAGGGCTACGGCTTCCTTGTCGAGGTGCTGTGCCTGCCGCTGCGCGACGGCGACGGGCGCGTGACGCTGTTCGCCAACACGATGGAGCGGATCCAGGACCGCCGATTCTTCGACGCGATGGCGGCAGCCGGCGCGCGCATGATAAACTTCCTCGAGCACCGGTTCATCGATATCGGCGCCGGCTTGCCGATCTTCGCGCGCCGGAGCGAATAGGAGCGCGCGTGAACGATACGGCGCCGGGACTATATGGTTTGGGAAATCTGCCGGAGCGGCTCGGCCCGCTCGCAGTCGAATACGCCGCCTATTGGCTCTCGCTGCCCAAGACCGGGGGCGTTCCGCTGAAGCGCGCGCTCGATCCCGGCGCGATGCGGAAGTTCGTGGCGAACTTCGTCATCGTCGAGCGCCAAGACCGGCGGAATTTCACATGGCGCCTGGCAGGCACGGCGATCCGCGATCTCGCCGGTATCGAGGTGACCGGCACGGACGCGCTCGCCGCGCGCGACGCCGGGCAGCGCGAGAAGGGCATCGCCGCCTACAACGCGCAGCTCGATACGCCGTGCGGCTCCTGGGGTATCGTCATGCTGCGCACGGCCGGCGGCACCCTCGTGCCGACCGAAGTGATGGTGTTCCCGCTTCGCGCGGACGACGGCACGGCGCGCTTCCTCGCCAACACGGTCGATCCCGGCGCGCGCGCGATGGTGCCGGGCCAAGTGCCGCACGGCGACATGAAGATGATGTCCTGGGCCGAGCATCGTTTCGTGGATATCGGCTTCGGCCTGCCGAAACTCGCGCCTGCAACGCGCTGATCGATGCCCGATCCCTTCTTCTGGACCACGATCTTCCCCTACCTCGCGGCGGCCTTCGTGTTCGGCTACGCGCTGGGCTCGATTCCGTTCGGCCTCGTGCTGACGCGGCTGGCCGGGGCCGGCGACATTCGCAAGATCGGCTCCGGAAACATCGGCGCCACCAACGTGCTGCGCACCGGCCGCAAGGGCCTGGCGCTCGCCACGCTGCTGCTCGATGGCGCCAAGGGCGCGGCGGCGCTGCTGATCGTCTACCGGTTCTACGGCGAGGAGATGGCGCTTGCCGCCGGCATCGGCGCGATGTTCGGGCACGTCTTTCCGGTGTGGCTCGGCTTCAAGGGCGGCAAGGGCGTGGCGACCGCGCTCGGCCTCCTGCTCGCGGCGGCATGGCCGATCGGCGCGCTGGCCTGCCTCACCTGGCTCGTCGTAGCCTTCGTGTTCCGTTTCTCGTCGCTGGCCGCGCTGGCCGCGCTCGCGCTCGCGCCCGCCTATGCCTGGGCCGCCGACCGGCTGCTGTGGCCGCTCTGGGGCAGTGCCGTCGTCTATGCCCAGGTGGCGAAGATGGCGCTGGCGATCGCCGCGCTTGTGTGGCTCCGCCACGCCGGCAATATCCGCCGCCTCGCGAGCGGCATCGAGCCCAGGATCGGGCAGAAAAAGGCCGAGGACTCGTGATGCTGTTCATGGTGATCGAGCGTTTCCGCAACCAGAACGCCAAGGCGGTCTATCGCCGCCTGCGCGACGAGGGCCGCGGCTTTCCCGACGGGCTCACCTATGTGGGCAGCTGGGTGACGGCCGATGTCGCCCGCTGCTTTCAGCTCATGGAAACCGAGGATGTGACGCTGCTGCAGCGCTGGGTGGCCGACAAGAGCGATTTGGTCGAGTTCGAGATCGTGCCCGTGGTAACGGGCAAGGAAACGGCGGCGGCGCTGGCCGGCCAGCTCTAGCGTCATACGCTGGCCTCGGCATCCCCTCGGCCCTCTGCTAGGCTGCCGCGGCCAGGGCGCCGGGCGCATCCGGACGCCGCTGCGCAGGGAGACGCGCGAATGAGGCGGCGCGAAGCGACGCTGCTCATCGGCGGCGCAGCCGTGTTTCCTCACGCGGTACGCGCCCAGAAGAAGCAACCGGTGATCGGCGTGCTCGCAGCGGGCGCGCCGGCGGCGTTTGACCGATTTCTCGCGGGATTCCACGCCGGCCTGGCCGAGAACGGACTTGTCGAGGGACGCAACGTCTCGATCGAGTTCCGCTGGGCGCACGGCCGCTACGACCGGCTTCCCGCGCTTGCCGCCGAATTGGTGGCCCTCAAGGTCGATCTGATTCTGGCCAGCGGCGGCGCGCCGCCCGCCTTCGCCGCCAAGGCCGCAACGACGTCCACGCCGATCGTCTTCACCGCGATCGCCGATCCGCGCGAGGGCGGCCTCGTCGAAAGCCTGAACCGGCCCGGCGGCAATCTCACCGGCGTCACAATCCTCACGGCGGAACTCGATACGAAGCGGCTCGAACTGCTGTGCACGCTGGTCCCCGAAGCCAAGATCGTCGCCGCGCTCGCCAATCCGCAACGCGCGGATTTCGCGAAGCAAACCCAGGACGCGCAGGCCGGCGCTGCCGCGCTGGCGCGCGAGCTCGTGGTCTTGCCGGCCGCGACCGAGGCTCTGATCGACGCCGCATTTGCCGAGCTGAAGTCTCGGGGAGCCGGCGCCTTGGCCGTTCTCGCGGACCCGTTCTTTACAAGCCGGCGCGAGCAGATCGTGGCGCTCGCAGCGCGCTACGCGGTGCCCGCGATCTACCAATGGCGCGAGTTCGCCACCATCGGCGGATTGGCGAGCTACGGCCCCAGCATCACCGATGCCTATCGCCAGGCGGGCGTTTACGCGGGCCGCATCCTCAAAGGCGAGAATCCGGCGGTGCTGCCGGTCCTCCAGCCGACGAATTTCGAGTTCGTGCTCAATCTCCGCACCGCCAAGGCACTCGGCCTCGACGTGCCCGACCCGCTGCTCGCGCGCGCGGACGAGGTGATCGAATGAGCTCGCGCGATGCAACGCCCGCCGCTTCGGCCGGCCAATCGTCGCCGGGCGACGCGCGCGTGCGGCGGCCTTTGTTCCGGCGATATTTCCTCGCGCTGTTCGCGGCGGTGGTGATCCCGCTGCTCGCCAGCGGCGCGATCGAGGCATGGCTCGGCTATCGCGATCAGCGCGTGCTGCTCGACCAGCGCCTGCGCCTCGAGGCGAAGGCTGCGGCGAGCAAGATCCAGGATTTCCTCGACGGCATCCGCGACCAGATGCAGTGGGCCGTGCAGCTTCCCTGGACCGACGGCGGCGACGAACGCCACCGCTTCGATGCGCTGCGCGTGCTGCGCCAGGTGCCGGCCATCGTCGATCTCGCGCTCGTCGACGGCGCCGGCAAGGAGCGGCTCAAGATCTCGCGCGTGGGCCGCGACGTGATCGGCAGCGGACTCGACCGCGCCGCCGATCCGGCCGTCGCCGGCGCGCGCGCCGCGCGCGTCTGGCACGGGCCGGTGCGGCTCAACCGCGGCTCCGAGCCCTACATGACGCTCGCCGTCGCCGGCAACCGTGCGGCGGTCGGCGTCGCGATCGCCGACATCAACCTGAAGCTCATCTGGGACGTGATCAGCGCCATCCGCGTCGGCGAGACCGGCGCCGCATTCGTCGTCGACCGCAACGGGCGGCTCGTCGCGCATCCCAACATCAGTCTCGTTCTGCGCGGCGCCGACGACGAAACCGCGGCGCGGCTCAAGGCCTTGCAGGCGGCCGTGCAATCGCCCGGCAGCGGAACGATCACGACGAAGAACATCGAAGGGCGCACCGTCCTCGTGGCGATGGCGCCGATCGCGGGCGCGCAGTGGATGGTGTTCGCCGAGCAGCCGGCCACCGAAGCCTATGCGCCGATCCGCGCCGCGCTCTGGCGCACGGGAATCCTCGTCCTCGCCGGCGCGCTTTTCGCGGCGCTGCTGGCGTTCGCGCTTGCGCGGCGCATGTCGGGGCCTATCCGCGTGCTCGAACGCGGCGTTGCGAGCATTGGCGCCGGGCAGTTCGACCACCGCATCCGCATCACGACCGGCGACGAGCTCGAGCGCCTCGCCGGGCGCATCAACGAGATGGCCACGGAGCTGGCGCTTTCGCAGGAGCGGTCCGAGCGCATCGGGCGCCTCAAGCGCTTCCTCTCGCCGCAAGTGGCCGAGCTGGTCGAGAGCGCGGGCAAGGAAGACCTGCTCGGCGCGCAGAAGGCCGATGTCGTCGTCGTGTTCTGCGATTTGCGCGGCTTCACGGCGTTTTCGGCCAGGGCCGAGCCGGAAGAGATCATGCGCGTGCTCGGCGAATACTACGAAGCGCTCGGCGCGATCATCATGCGCTACGAGGCGACGCTGACGCATTTCTCCGGCGACGGCCTCATGGTGCTGCTGAACGCGCCGGTGCCCTGTCCCGACAACGCCGCGCTCCGGGCGATTCGCATGGCGCGCGACATGCAGGATGGCGTGCAGTCGCTGATCGCCGGCTGGCGCGGGCGCGGCCACACGCTCGGCTTCGGCGTGGGCCTCGCCAAGGGCATCGCCACGGTCGGCCGCATCGGCTACGAGGGCCGGCACGACTACACGGCGATCGGCCGGGTCGCCAACCTCGCCTCGCGCCTCTGCTCGGCCGCCGAAGACCGGCAGATACTCGTCGATGCGAATGCGGCGGCGGCGGTGGCGGGCGAAGTGGCCCTCGACGCGGTCGGCGCGCGCGACCTCAAGGGCTTCGACGAATCCATCGCCGTCTATGCGATTGCCGCCGCGCGCGGCGAAGAGCAGATGGCCGCGGCCGCCCCCGGCCGCTGACGGGCCGGGCCTTTCGGCCTTGCAAACCGGCCGCGCGGAACATATTACGAACCGAGAAAAACCGCACCGGCCTCCTATCATTGGTTGAATCGTGCCCCGCGCGCCCCGCGCCCTGACCGACGCCGAGAAGCTCGACTGGATCCGCCTCGTGCGCAGCGAAGGCGTGGGGCCGGTCACGTTCTTCCATCTCGTTCGCTTCTACGGCGGGGCCGCGAAGGCGCTCGCCGCGCTGCCGGAGCTCGCGCGCCGCTCCGGGCGTAAGGCGCCGATCCGCCTCGGCTCCGAGAAAGAGGCCGAGCGCGAACTGGCGGCCGTACGGCGCGCGGGCGCCGTTCTGCTCGGCTGGCTCGAGCCCGCCTACCCGGTTCCGCTCGCGGCGATCGAGGACGCGCCGCCGCTGATGACGGTGCGCGGCAATGTTTCGCTTCTATCTAAGCGAAACATTGCCGTGGTCGGCGCGCGCAATGCTTCCGCCAACGGACGCGCGTTCGCCGAGCGGATCGCGCGCGATCTCGGCAAGGCCGAGTTCGTCATCGCCTCCGGTCTCGCGCGCGGCATCGACGCGGCCGCGCACAAGGGCGCGCTGGCCACCGGCACTGTTGCCGTTCTGGCCGGCGGCATCGACATCTGCTATCCGCCCGAGCATCGCGCGCTCTACGACGCGATCGCGGCCGAAGGCGCGCTCGTCGCCGAGTTGCCGCCCGGCACCGAGCCGCTCGCGCGCCACTTCCCGCGCCGCAACCGCATCATCTCCGGACTGTCCGAGGGCGTCGTCGTCGTCGAGGCCGCGCTGCGCTCGGGCTCGCTGATCACCGCGCGGCTCGCCGGGGAACAGGGCCGCGAGGTTTTCGCGGTGCCCGGCTCGCCGCTCGACCCGCGCTGCCACGGTAGCAATAATTTGATCAGGCAGGGCGCCGCGCTGACCGAGGGCGCCGACGACGTGCTGCGCGGGCTCGGCGAACGGCACGTTGCGTCCGCACCCGCCGCGACGCTGGCCGAACCCGATCTGGCGCCGCTGCCGCCGCCCGCCGAGGCCGACTCCGACAAGGCGCGCACGCTGCTGATCGAGCATCTCTCGCCCTCGCCGACGGCGGTCGACGAACTCGTCCGCCAGACCGAGCTTCCGCCCGCTTTGGTTGCATCCGCGCTGCTGGAACTGGAGCTCGCGGGCCGCATCGAGCGCCATCCCGGCAACCGGGTGGCCCGGCTCGGAACTTGACAACCCCCGGCCAAGTCGTGTTTGACGCGCCGCTCGAACCGGCGGCTGGACGCGACCCGCCCTTGCAAAAGGGTATTGGAACCCTTTTTTCATTCTTCGCGTATCGCACTCCAGGTCATCGGTAGGAAATTGCAGCGGAGTCCGTAATGGACGTCGTCGTCGTCGAATCGCCGGCGAAAGCGCAGACGATCAACAAATACCTCGGCAGCGGCTACAAAGTGCTGGCGAGCTACGGACACGTGCGCGATCTCGTCGAGAAGGACGGCTCGGTGGATCCCGAGCAGGACTTCGCGATGAAGTGGGAGATGCGCGACAAGCGCGACGCGCTCGGCGAAATCCGGCGGAGCCTCAAGGGCGCGAAGCGCCTGATCCTCGCCACCGACCCCGACCGCGAGGGCGAGGCGATCTCGTGGCACCTCGAAGAGGTGCTGCGCGAGAAGGGCGCGCTCAAGGGCATCGACGTCCAGCGCGTCACCTTCAACCAGATCACGCGCGACGCGGTGCGCGACGCGCTCGCCCATCCGCGCAACATCGACCAGGCGCTCGTCGACGCCTACCGCGCGCGCCGCGCGCTCGACTACCTCGTGGGCTTCACGCTCTCGCCGGTGCTGTGGCGGAAGCTGCCGGGCTCGCGCTCGGCCGGCCGCGTGCAGTCGGTGGCGCTGCGCCTCATCTGCGAGCGCGAGTCCGAGATCGAGCTGTTCCGCGCGCAGGAATACTGGACGATCGAGGTCGATTTTCTCACCGCCAAGGGCGAGCTGTTCACGGCGCGCCTCACCCACCTCGACGGCAAGAAGCTCGACCGCCTCGGCCTCGGCTCGCGCGCCGAGGCCGAAAGTGCGATACGCGCGATCGAGGCGGCGGCCTTCGCCGTGGACGAGATCGAGCGCCGCGAGGCGCGCCGCAATCCGCCGCCGCCGTTCAACACCTCGTCGCTGCAGCAGGAGGCCTCGCGCAAGCTCGGCTTCGGCGCCAACCGCACGATGCGCACCGCGCAGCGGCTCTACGAGGGCGTCGACATCGACGGCGACTCGGTCGGCCTCATCACCTATATGCGCACCGACAGCGTGTCGCTCTCGCAGGAAGCGGTGGCCGCGACGCGGAAGCTGATCGGCGAGAAATACGGCGCCGACTACGTTCCGGCCGAGCCGCGCGTCTACAAGACGAAAGCGAAGAACGCGCAGGAAGCCCACGAGGCGATCCGCCCCTCCGACCTGTTCCGCACGCCCGAGCAGGTCGCGAAATTCCTGGATGGCGATCAGATGAAGCTCTACG
>CAYZSG010000045.1:7750-27757 GCA_964481045.1 uncultured Candidatus Odyssella sp.
CCCGAGCCTCGACCCCGATCAGGCCAAGGTCTACGAGCTCGTCTGGAAGCGCACCGTCGCGTGCGAAATGGCCAGCGCCGTGCTCGATCAGGTGGCGGTCGACATCGCAAACCAGAACAAGCTCGTCAGGCTGCGCGCCACCGGCTCCGTCATCAAGTTCGACGGCTTCTTGAAACTCTATCGCGAAGACCGCGACGAAGGCGCCGAGGACGAGGAGGAAGAGAGCCGCCTGCTGCCGCCGATGGACAAGGGCGAGGCCGTCAAGCGCACCGGCCAGCGCACGGCGGCGCTCATTACGGCCCCCGCCCCTGCGGCGGGCGAAGCACCCGGCGCCGGCGAAAAGACGGCGGAGAAGATCATCCGCGAGGGCATCAGCGGGCTCCAGCACTTCACGCAGCCGCCGCCGCGTTATTCGGAAGCCAGCCTCGTCAAGAAGCTCGAGGAACTCGGCATCGGGCGGCCCTCGACCTATGCGCAGATCCTCACCGTGCTGCAGGATCGCGGCTATGTGAAGAACGAGAAGCGCCGCTTCATTCCCGAGGACCGCGGGCGCGTGCTCGTCTCCTTCCTCACCGAGTTCTTCGGCCGCTACGTTCAGTATGATTTCACCGCCGATCTCGAGAACCAGCTCGACGAGATTTCGGGCGGCGGCATCGACTGGAAGAAGGTGCTGCGCGATTTCTGGGTCGCGTTCAACGAGTCGGTCGCGCACGCCAAGACGCTGCGCATCACGCAAGTGATCGATGCGCTCGACGCGGCGCTCGGCCCCCACTTCTTCCCGCCGCGCGACGACGGCGCCGATGCCCGCAAATGCCCGGCCTGCGGCAACGGCCGGCTCGGCTTGAAGGTCGGCAAGTTTGGCGGCTTCATCGGCTGCTCGAACTATCCGACCTGCACCTACACGCGCCAGCTCGCCATCGCCGATCCCACCGGCACCGCTCCGCCGGTCGTGACCGAGGCGCGGCTCGTCGGCAGCGATCCGGCCACCGGGATGTCCGTGTTCATGAAGGACGGGCCCTACGGCCCCTACGTGCAGCTCGGCGAGAACGCGCCCAAGGGCGAGAAGCCGAAGCGCGCCTCGGTGCCGAAGGGCTTCGATCCGGCGACCGTCGATATCGAACTCGCGATGAAGCTGCTGTCGCTGCCGCGCGAAGTGGGCATGCACCCGGCCGACGGCGAGCCGATCAAGGCCAACATTGGGCGCTACGGTCCTTATATCCAGCACGGCAAGGAGTATCGCAACCTGCCGACGCCGGGCGACGTGCTGACGATCGGCCTCAACCACGCGGTGAGCCTGCTCGCCGAGCCGAAGCAGCGCCGCGGCGCCAGCCGCCCGCCCGAGCGCGAGATCGGTGACCACCCGACTTTCGGCGAGAAGATCACCGCCGCGGTCGGCCGCTATGGCCCCTATGTCCGCCTCGGCAAGACCTACGCGAACCTGCCGCAGGGCTCCACGCCCGAGACCGTGACGCTCGATCAGGCGATCTCGCTGATCGATGCGCGCATCGAGAAGGCCGGGACGAAGCCGCCCAAGGCGAAGAAGCCGGCCAAGGCCGAGCCGAAAGACAAAGCGGGCGGCGACGACAGGGGGCTGGCCGAAGCGAAGGCGAAGTTCCTGACGCCGCCGAAATCCAAGGCGAAGGGCGAGGCGAAGCCCGCGCCGCGCGCGGCGAAGGCGCCGGCCAAGCCGCCGCAAGCGGCGCCCGCCGCGCCCGCGAAAAAACGGGCCAAGGGCTGAGATGGCAAGGCGGCGCCCCGGCCGCGAGCGCGAGGAGCCGGCGGCCGCGCAGAACGACCTTCCCGATCGCGATGCCCTCCTCGCCTTCGTGCGCGAGAGCAAGAACGCCGTCTCGCTGCGCGACGTGCAGCGGGCGTTCGGCGTCGGCAGTGCGGCGCGACGCCGCGTCCAGGACGTGCTCAATCAGCTCGCCGGCGAGGGCGCCATCGAACGCGTGCGCGGGCAGATCTATCGCGCGCGCCGGCGCCTGCCCGAAGTGGCGGTGATCGAGATCACGCGCATCGACGCGGACGGCGATGTGTTCGGAAAGATCGCCGAGCGCGGCGCGGCCGACGAGGGGCTGGAGCTGCACGTCGTCGCCGGTCGCCACGCGCCCGCGCGCGGCGATCGCGTGCTCGCGCGCCTCGCGATTCGCGAGGGCGGCGAGCCCCGCGCGATGATCCTGCGCCCGCTCGAGCGCACCGCGGAATTCGTGGTCGGCGTGTTCGAGGGCGAGCATCGCGGCGGTGGCACGATCCGCCCCGCGGACCGGCGGATGCGCGACCATCCCGTCGTCCCCGCAGCCGATCGCGGCGGCGCCGAACACGGCGAGCTGGTGCGCGCCGAGCTGGTGCGCGACCGCCCGTTCGGCCCGCCCCGCGCGCGCATCGTCGATCGGCTCGGCCCGGCCTATGGACCGCGCGCCGCCAGCCTCATCGTCGTCCACCAGCACGGCATCCCGGTCGAGTTCCCGGCCGAGGCGCGCGCCGAAGCCGCGCGTGCGAAGCCGGTGGAGCTGGGGGACCGCGCGGACCTGCGGGAAATGCCGCTCGTCACGATCGACGGCGCCGACGCCCGCGATTTCGACGACGCGGTGTTCGCGGCGCCCGACGACGATCCGAACAACGAGGGCGGCTGGCGCCTCACGGTCGCGATCGCCGACGTCGCGCATTATGTGCGGCCCGACAGCGCGCTCGACCGCGCGGCGCGCGAGCGCGGCAACTCGGTCTATTTCCCCGACCGCGTCGTGCCGATGCTGCCCGAGGAACTTTCCAACGATCTCTGCTCGCTGCGCCCGCACGAGGATCGCGCCTGCATGGCCGCGCACATGCGCATCGACGCGCATGGGGAGATGTTCGAGCACCGCTTCGAGCGCGGCCTCATGCGCTCCGCGGCGCGGCTCACCTACGAGCAGGCGCAGCGCGCCGCCGACGGCGCCCCCGACGACGTGACCGGCCCGCTGCTGGAGCGCGCGATCCGCCCGCTCTACGGCGCCTATGCCGCGCTGGCCGCCGCGCGCGCGCGCCGTCACGTGCTCGAGTTGGACTTGCCCGAGAGGAAGATCGAGCTCGACACGGAGGGCCGCGTCGTCCGCATCGCCACGCCGAAGCGCCTCGACAGCCATCGGTTGATCGAAGAATTCATGATCCTCGCGAACGTGGCGACGGCCGAAGCGCTCGAGGCCAAGCGCCAGCCCTGCATGTACCGCATTCACGAGCCGCCCGATCTTTCGAAGCTCGAGGCGCTGCGCCCGGTGCTGAAGGAGCTCGGCGCCTCGCTGCCGCCCCAGGGCCTGAGCGCGCGCGATTTCAACCGCGTGATCGCCCAGACGCGCGACTCGCCGCACAAGCGCATGGTGCACGAGCTGATCCTGCGCGCGCAGAGCCAGGCGCAGTACAGCCCGGTCAACCGCGGCCACTTCGGGCTGGCGCTCCGGCGTTATGCGCATTTCACCTCCCCGATCCGCCGCTATGCCGATCTGCTCGTCCACCGCGCATTGCTCGGCCACGAGGCGCCGGGCGGCATCGGGCCGCGCGAAGCGGCCGGCTGGGTCGATCTCGGCGAGGCCATCTCGAAGGCCGAGCGCCGCGCCATGGCGGCCGAGCGCGACGCCAACGACCGCTACATCGCCGCGTTCCTCGCCGACCGCGTGGGCGCCGAGTTCGAGGGCACGGTCAACGGGGTGCAGCGCTTCGGCCTGTTCGTCACGCTCGAGGAAACCGGGGCCGACGGCCTGCTGCCGGTGGGCGCCCTGCCGCGCGACTATTACCGCCACGACCCCGAGCGTCATGCGCTGGTCGGCCGCGCCACGGGACGGGCCTTCCACCTCGGCGACGCGGTGACGGTACGTCTCGACGAGGCCGATGCCATAACCGGCACCCTCGCCTTCGGCTTCGTCGCGCATACGCCGGCGCGCGGGCAGGCGCGGACGCCAACCTTCCGCGGCCCCCGCAATTCGCGCCGCCGGCGTTAAGAATAAATGCAATAAACGCTTGCCACTCCCAAGACTTCTCTGGCTAAACTGTGAATTGGCCAAGGCCCGGAAATCGTATTACCTTTCACACCGCATGCTGGATTCGACGAGCGAAGTTGCGCCTTGTGATGCGGATGGCAGTGCGTGGGCGGCCATGACGTCGATCGCCCGCGCGCGGTCGCACGCCGCCGGCCGGCGGCTTCGGCGCATTTCCCCGGCCAATTGGATAGTTCCCATGGCACGCTATTCGGTGGCTGCGGTTCTGACCCTCGTGCTCGCATTCGGCGCCGCCTGCGCCGAGACCGGACAGAGGACCGACAGGCCGATTCGCACGGCCGGCGATGCCGCATCCTCCGACGTCTATCGGGTGGGTTACCGCTACATCCGCGACCGCTACGTCCGCTCGGTGGCCGTGCGCGACGTGGCGCTCGGCGGCTTCAAGGGCCTTTCCGCCATCGACGGGCAGATCGCCATCGCGGCGCCGGGCGCCACGGTCACGGTGCAGCACGCCAATCGGCGCGTGGCCGCGTTCCCGGCCCCGCATCCTCAGGATTACGACGGCTGGGCGCAGGTGACGGTGTCGGTCATCCAGGCCGCCGCCACGGCCTCCGAACCGATCGCGCGGGCCGGCACCGACAAGATACAGCAGGTGATCCTCTCCTCGGCGCTCTCGTCGCTGGACGGGTTCTCGCGCTACGTGCCGCCGGCCGACGCGCGGGAAAGCCGCGCGCTCCGCAACGGCTATGGCGGCATCGGCATCACGGTGCAGCAGGTCCAGGGCCAGCTGAAAGTGGTTTCGGTCATGCCCGGCACGCCGGCCGAAACCGCGGGGTTGCGCGCCGACGATTCGATCGTACGCATCGCCGGCCGGGTGATCGCCGGCCTCGAACTGCGCGAAATCGTGCAGCAGCTGCGCGGGCCAGAGGGCAGCCGCGTCATCCTCACCGTCGCGCGCGCCGCCGTGGCGCAGCCGCTCGAGCTCACGGTCGTGCGCCGCCACATCATCCCCGTCGCCGCGATCTACCGCCGCGAAGGCAACATCGCCTACATCCAGGTGACGCGCTTCCTGCAGGGCACCGCGCGCCAGGTGGCGCGCTCGGTGGCCGATGCGAAGCGCGAGATCGGCCCCAGCCTCTCGGGCATCATCCTCGACCTGCGCGACGATCCGGGCGGCCTGCTCGACCAGGCGATCGACGTCTCCGACCTCTTCCTCGGCGACGGCCGCATCGTCTCGACAATCGGCCGCCATCCCGAGAGCCAGCAGAGCTACGACGCGCGCGCGGGAGACATCGCGGCCGGTATCCCGATGGTGATTCTGGTCAACAGCCGCACGGCCTCGTCGTCGGAGATCGTGGCGGCGGCGCTGCAGGATAATCGCCGCGCGGTCGTGGTCGGCTCGAACACCTATGGCAAGGGCACGGTGCAGACCGTCTTCACGCTGCCCAACGACGGCGAATTGATCCTCACCTGGTCCCGCTTCCACGCGCCGTCGGGCTATGCGCTCGAGGGCCTCGGCGTATTGCCCAACCTCTGCACGGCCAAGAAGGGCGCCACCGCCCAGACCGTGATCCGCAGCCTCGCCACCGCCGACGCGCGCACCAACCAGCTCTTCCGCCAGTGGCGGAACTCGACGGCGCCCAATCCGGTCCGCTCGAAGCCGTTGCGCGCGAACTGCGCCGCCGACCCGGCGGATACGGCGCGGCGCGAGATCGACCTGCAGGTGGCCAAGGCCCTGCTCGCCGAGCCGGCGCTCTATCAGCGGGCGCTGTTCGTCGCCAACGGCCCGCAATCGGCCTTCCGTAGCCGGCGCGACACCGACCTGGCCGATCCCGAGGAGCAGTAAGACATTCCGCTTCCTTGACAGGCGGGGCGCGCCAAGTATTGTCCCGCTCCAAGATTTGAGGGGACGCGCCCGGAAGCGGGCGCGTTTCCGTTTCCGCCATCCAGGGACCCGAATCCATGCCCAAGCGCCCCAATTCCGTGCAGATCAAGCTCGTCAGCACGGCCGATACCGGCTACTTCTACGTGACCTTCAAGAATCCGCGTAACGTCACGGAAAAGCTCGAGAAAAAGAAGTACGATCCGATCGCGAAGAAGCACGTCGCGTTCAAGGAATACAAGATCAAGTAAGGCCGCTCTGCGGCTCCATTTGGAGCGCGATCGGCTTCACCCGGGCACACGGGCCGCGGGTTTCCGCCTAAGTCCCAGGTCTACGCCGCCGGCGCGGCGAGCGAGCGCTGATCGCGCGGCGCGGCAGCCGTCACGCAGTTGCGGCCCTTCCGCTTGGACGCATAGAGCGCCATGTCGGCGTCCTTAAGCAGCTCGGCGGGAAAAACCGCCCCTTCGGCGACGCCAATGCTGACGGTCACGCGCAGCGGCTCCGAGCCGAGCGCGAACGGCTTCTCCTCGATCACGGTGCGCAGGCGCTCGGCCACCGTTTCGGCCGTGCGCAGATCGGCACCAGGCATCAGCACGACGAATTCCTCGCCGCCGACGCGCACCACCATGTCAGAGGTGCGGACATGGCCGAGCAGCCGCTCGGCAACCATGCGCAGCGCCACGTCGCCCACGGCATGGCCGAGGCGGTCGTTGATGTCCTTGAAGCGGTCGACGTCGATCAGCAGCAGCGCGAACGGGCTTTCCCCGTTGGCCGCGCCTCCGGGCAGCGCCCGCTCCTGCCGCGCGCGCTCCTGCAAGTCGAAATAGGCGTCGAGATAGCGGCGGTTGAACACGCCGGTAAGGCTGTCGGTGACAGCGAGATCGAGGCTCTGCGCGTATTGTTTGCGCAGTCGCGTCATCAGCGCGTGGCGCTCGGCCATGCGCATCAGCGCCGCCGCGGTGCAGGCGGGATCGAGCGGGCGCGGCAGCGGCTCGGCGAGGCCGAGCTCCAGCGCTCGCACGGCGCGGAACGGATCGCGCGTTTCGTGCGCGATGGCCACGGGGCGGCGGCGGTCGATCTCGCGGAAGCGGGCGGCGATGGCGAGCGGATCCACGCGGGCGGCGTCCACGAGCACCAGTTCGGGCGCCACGTCGGGCGCGGCCACCTGAACGATCGGCCGCGCGATGCCGGTGCTGACGGCGAAGCCGGCGCGGTCGAGCGCCGCGCCCAGATCCGGCGCGAGCTTGCCATCGTCGGTCAGCACGAGGAGGCGGCGCGGCAGTGGAGCCTCGTCGATTTGCACGACCTTGATTCCGAGCGAGCGGCTGGCATCGCGCCGCGCGCGCAGCTCTTCGTGCAGCGCCTGGTGGCGGAGCAGGTGACGCAGACGCGCGCCAAGCAGAACGGTGTCGGGATGCGGGCCGATCACGGCATCGGCGCCGGCGGCATAGGCGGCGGCGGCGGTCTCGGGCGTCACGAAATGCGCGGCGACGATGACCGGTAGGGCCTCGTGGGCGGGATCGCGGCGCAGCGCGCGCAGGCATTCGGCGGCCTTGGCGCCGTCATCCTCGTCGCCGAGCACGGCGAGATCGAACGGCTCGCCGGCCAGCGCCCGCTGCGCCTCGGTCCAATCGCGGGCGAACTCGAGCGCGGCGTAGTCCCGCGCGAGCACGCGTTCGACCGTCGCGGCGGGCATGTCCCCGTCGCGCATGATGAGAATTCGGGCCGTCATGGAGCTCCCTCGATGCTCCGGGAAGCGTCGGGACTACTGGAGGTGGCGTTCGACCGTCTCGAGGAAGCTCGTCAGCGAGATCGGCTTGGCGAGATAGCCCTCGCAGCCGCCTTCGCGGATCTTCTCCTCGTCGCCCTTCATCGCGAACGCCGTCACCGCGATGATCGGGATGCTTTTCAGGCTCTCGTCTTCCTTGATCCACTTGGCCACTTCCAGGCCCGACACTTCGGGGAGCTGGATGTCCATGAGGATGAGGTCCGGCCGCTCGTCGCGGGCGACCTTGAGCGCCTCGACGCCGTCGCGCGACTCGATCGTCTGGTACCCGTGCGCCTCGAGCAGGTCGCGAAAGAGCTTCATGTTGAGCTCGTTGTCCTCGACGATCAGAACTTTCTTCGGCATCTCAAACCTCTGTGTATCGGCCGGCGCCCGATCGCTCCCACGTCGGGAGCGCTGCGTGCTAAGGTCGGATCGCGGGCGCCGCCAAACAAGGCGGGCGGTGCCGGTCCTTTTCCGCCGTCGAAGTTGGCGCACTCTATGGTCGGGTTACTTAAGAATTCGTTAGCCACGCAACCCTTGCGGAATCCGCCGGGCTTACGCAAGTCTTTTCGCTATCTACGTTTTTCGTCACTTTGGAACGTCATCGCGCTTTTGTTACAGTTAATTCGGCCGGCCCCGGCCCCGCCGCGACGGGCCCGCCCGGCGTGGCCATGAAAGCCCTGTGCCGCGACTGTTTCGCGCTGGCTGAGGATGGCGGCAGGCGATGCGCCGCCTGCGGCAGCCCGCGGCGCATCGCGCACCCGGAATTGACCGAACTCGGTATCGCGCATCTCGATTGCGACGCCTTCTATGCCTCAGTCGAGAAGCGCGATGCCCCGGAGCTGCGCGACAGGCCGGTGATCGTGGGCGGCGGCAGGCGAGGTGTCGTCTCCGCCGCCTGCTACATGGCCCGGCGCTATGGCGTGCGCTCGGCCATGCCGATGTTCAAGGCGTTGAAGCTGTGCCCCGACGCCGCCGTCGTGCGCCCGAACATGCGGAAATACGCCGAGGTGGGCCGGGAGGTACGCGAGCTGATGCTGTCGGTGACGCCCTCCGTGGAGCCGCTCTCGATCGACGAGGCGTTCCTCGACCTGCGCGGCACCGAGCGCCTGCACAAGGCCCCGCCCGCCGCTACCCTCGCCCGCCTCGCGCGACGCATCGAGGAAGACCTCGGGATCACGGTCTCGATCGGCCTCAGCTACTGCAAGTTCCTCGCGAAGGTGGCGTCCGACCTCGACAAACCGCGCGGCTTCGCCGTGATCGGCCGCGCCGAAGCGAAGACGTTCCTCGCCAGCCAGTCGGTTCGCCTCATCTGGGGCGTGGGCGGCAAGTTCGCCGAACGATTGAAGGCCGACGGCATCACCCACGTCGCGCAGCTCCAGGCGCTCGACGAGCGCACGCTGGTCGGCCGCTACGGCGTCATGGGCGCGCGGCTCTATCACTTCGCGCGCGGCGAGGACGAGCGGACCGTGGAGCCGGAGCACGAGGCGAAGAGCATTTCGGCCGAGACGACGTTCGACACCGATATCGGCGATTTCGCCTCGCTGCGCCGGGAGCTTTGGCCGCTCTGCGAGAAAGTGTCGGCGCGCATGAAGGCGGCCGGCCTCGAGGGCGGCGGCATCACGCTGAAGCTCAAGACCGCGGGCTTCAAGCTGCTGACGCGCGCGGCGCAACTCGAACATCCGACGCAGCTCGCCGACACGCTGTTCCGCGCCGCCGAGCCGCTGCTGAAGAAAGAGGCCGGCGGCACGTCTTATCGCCTCATCGGCATCGGCCTCTCGCATCTCGGCCCGGCGGCCGGCGACCAGACCGACCTGTTCGAGCCCCAAGGCAACAAACGCGCCCGCGTCGAGCGCGCGATGGACAAAGTCCGCGAGAAGCTCGGCAAGAACGCGATCGCGACGGGCCGCGGAATAAAAAGCTGAGCGCAGCCGCCCGACGAAATCTGAGCCTTCCCCCGCTTGCGGGGGAAGAGCAGCAGAAATCAAGCGCGGCGCTTCTTCGCCAATCCGAGGTAGCTCTCGACGACGCGCGGATTGTGCGTGAGGTCGGCGGCGGGGCCTTCCAGCGCGATCGCGCCGGTCTCCAGCACGTAGCCGTAGTCGGCCACTGCCAGCGCCGCGCGCGCATTCTGCTCGACGAGCAGGATCGAGACGCCCGACTCGCGCAGCGATTCGATGATGCGGAAGATCTCGAGCACGATCAGCGGCGCCAGGCCGAGGCTCGGCTCGTCGAGCATCAGGAGCCGCGGCTTGGCCATCAGCGCGCGGCCGAGCGCGAGCATCTGCCGCTCGCCGCCCGAGAGCGTGCCGGCAAGCTGATCGGCGCGCTCGCGGAGCCGTGGAAAGCGCTGGTAGATCGCCTCGCGGTCTTCCGCGAGTCCGCGTGCGCCCTTGCGGTAGCGCGCGAACGCGCCAAGGGCGAGATTGTCGGCCACCGACATTTCGGCGAACAATTCGCGCCGCTCCGGCACGAGCACGAGGCCGCGCGCGACGCGCGCCTCGGTGGGCAGATCGCCGAGCGCCGCGCCGTCGAATCGCACCGCACCGCGGCCGGGCAGCAGGCCCATGATCGCATTGAGCAACGTCGTCTTGCCGGCGCCGTTGGGGCCGATGACGGTGACGATGCGCCCGGCGCCCACCTCGAGCTTCGCGCCGCGCAGCGCCTCGACCCGGCCATAGGCGACCGACAGATCCTCGACTTCGAGCATCGCGACCATCACGCGGCACCGAGATACGCTTCGATCACGCGCGGATCCGCCTGCACCGCCTCGGGCGCGCCACCGGCGATGCGCTCGCCGAAATCCATGACGACCAGCCGGTCGACGAGGTCCATTACGAAATCCATGTCGTGTTCGACGACGAGGATCGACATCCCCTCCTCGCGCAAGCCGCGCAGTAGCGCCGCCAGCGCCTGCTTTTCCTGATAGCGGAGACCGGCGGCGGGCTCGTCGAGCAGCAACAGCACCGGATCGGCCGCGAGTGCCCTCGCGATCTCGACGATGCGCTGCTGGCCGAGTGCCAGGCTACCGGCCGCGTCGTAAAGATGATCGCCGAGGCCGGCGCGGCGCAGATGGCGCGCGGCCTCGAACAGGATCGTGCGCTCTTCGGCGCGGTCGAGGCGCAGCGTGGAGGGCACGACGCCGCTGTGGCCACGCAGCGTGGCGCCAATGGCCGCGTTCTCGAGAACGGTCATCGTCGGGCGCAGCTGAACGTGCTGGAACGTACGCGCGATGCCGCGCCGCACGATCTGGCGCGAGGCCAGCCGGTCGATGCGCTCGCCGCGGAATCGCACTTCGCCGCCGCCGAGCGGCAGCACGCCGGTGATGAGGTTGAACATGGTGCTCTTGCCGGCACCGTTGGGGCCGATGAGGCCCATGATCTCGCCGGCGCGCACCTCGAAGCTCACGCCGTTCACGGCGACGAGGCCGCCGAACGCCTTGTAGGCCCGGTCGACCTCGAGGATCGTCTCGCCGCGCGCCGGCGCCGGGCGGCGCGGCAGCGCGGCGGCCGCCTCGGGCGCGATCGCGGCGGCGCGCCGCGGCGGGAACAGGCGCGCGATTCGCGGCATGATCCCGCCGCCGGCGTGTTGCAGCAGCAGGATGATGAGGACACCGAAGACGATGATCTCGAACTGGCCGGAGCTGCCGAACAGCTTCGGCAACAAGTCTTGCAGCCAGGTCTTGAGCGCCGTGATGAGCCCGGCGCCGACGATGGCGCCCCACACATGCGCCGCGCCGCCGACCACGACCATGAACAGGTATTCGATGCTGTAGCCGACGCCGAACGGGCCGGGATTGACGAAGCGCAGATAATGCGCGTGCAGCCAGCCGGCGAGGCCCGCGAGCAGCGCCGCATAGACGAACACGACGAGCTTCAGCCACGCGGTGTTGATGCCGAAGCTCTCCGCCATTCCCGCGTTGCGCAGCGCACGGATTGCGCGGCCCGGCCGCGAATTGAGCAGGTTGACCAGTGCTACCAGCGCCAGCAGCACGCAGGCCCAGATGAGGTAGTAGAATTCGCGCGCGGTCTGGATCTTCGCGCCGAACAGCGGCAGCGGCGGAATGTTGGAGATTCCGTTGAAGCCGCCGAGCCCCTCGACGTTGCCGAACACATAGCTGAGGCTGATCCCCCACGCGATCGTGCCGAGGGCCAGATAGTGGCCCGAGAGCCGCAGGGTGAGCGCGCCGAGGATCACCGCGACCGCGGCGGTGAGCGCCAAGCCGATGGGAAGGCCGAGCCACGGCGAAAGGTCGAAACTGACCGAGGCCACCGCCGTGGCATAGGCGCCGACGCCGACGAACGCCGCCTGTCCGAACGAGGTGAGGCCCGCGATTCCCGTCAGCAGCACGAGGCCGAGCGCCACGAGGCTGTAGAGCCCGACGTAGTTCACGAGCGTGATGTAGAATTCGGGCAGATAGAGCGGCCCCGCCGCGAGCAGCGCACAGAAGACCGCGACGGCGATGCGCGCCGGCGTCATTCGTCGTGCTCCTCTTCCACGTGCCGGCTCATGAGCGAGCGCCACAGCAGCACCGGAATCAGCAGCGAGAAGACGATGACCTCCTTGAACGCGCTGGCATAGAACGAGGCGAAGGATTCGAGCAGGCCGACGAACACGGCGCCGAGTGCGGCCAACGGATAGCTGGTCATGCCGCCGATCACGGCGCCGACAAAACCCTTGAGTGCCACGAGGAATCCGGAATCGTAGTAGATCGTCGTGAACGGCGCGATCAGCACGCCCGAGAAGCCGCCGAACAGCGCGGCGAGCGTGAAGGCAAGCCGGCCCGAAGCCTCGGTTGGGATGCCGACGAGCCGGGCGCCGGTGCGGTTCATCGCCGTCGCGCGCAGCGCCTTGCCCCAGAGGGTGCGGCCGAAGAATTGCCAGAGCGCCACGATCAGGATCGCCGAGGCGGCGAGGACGAGCAACGTCTGGGCGGAGGCCGTCATCGGGCCGAGCGCCACCTGGCCGGCGACGAAGCTCGGTGTTCGCCAGCCTTCCGCGCCGAAGAAGACAAGGCCGAGGCCCATCAGCACGTAGTGCACGGCCACCGCCACGAACAGCAGCACCAGCACCGAGGCGTTGGCGATCGGCTGCACGGCGAGGCGATACGTCATCGGCCCGAGCGGCACGACGAGCGCGAGCGTGAGCAGCACCTGAACGAGCAGCGGCGGCTTCTGCGGCGCAAGCCACACGGCGAGGCCGAGCAGCGCCGTCGGGATCACGACGTAGAGCAGCGCCGCCGAAACGAGCCCCTGCCGCCGCCGCTCGCGCAGCGCGGCGACGATCTCCACGATCATCGCGACCGCGCCGATGCCGGCGACGAGATAGGCGGTGCCCGGCACCTTCGCCTGCTGCAAGGTGGCGAGCGTCAGCGCACCGAACGCGACGAATTCGCCCTGCGGCACATAGAGCACGCGCGACACCGCAAAGACGAGCAGGATCGCGAGCGCCAACAGCGCATAGATCGCGCCGTTGGTGAGCCCGTCCTGAATCAGCAGCAGGGCGATTTCGAAATTCATCGGCGGCGCGTGGCTATAAGCAAGCCGGCCCGGCCGCGAAAGCGCAGCCGGGCCGGCGGTCGCTAGGCGCGGTGTCGCAGCGCTACTTCAGGAGCTTCCACTGCCCGCCCTCGACGCGCACCAGCACGCGCGCGCGCTGATCGACGCCGTTATGGTTCGTGTCGCTCATGGTGTAGACGGCGTGCGTGCCGACCACTTCCTTGCTGCCCTCGAGCGCGTCGCGCAGCGCCTGACGGAACTGCGGCGTGCCCGGCTTCCCTTTGGCCGAGGCCGGCGCCACGGCCGCCTGCACGAGCAGGAACGCGTCGTAGGAATAGCCCGAGAACGCGTTCCTCACCTGCGGGTAGGCGGGCGAGAGCTTCGCGAAGAAATCGAGCGCCACCTTCTTGATCGGGTTCGAATCCGGAAGCTGCTCGGCCACCATCAGCGGCCCGGTCGGCGCCACGGTGCCTTCCACCGACTTGCCGCCGACGCGAATGAAGTCCGCGCCGATGACTCCGTGCGTGTGATAGATCGCGCCCGCGAAGCCGCGCTCCTTGAGCGCGATGTGCGGCGTGGTGGCCGGCGTGCCCGAGCCGCCGACCAGCACCGCGTCCGGCTTCGCGGCCATCAGCTTCAGCACCTGCGCGTTCACCGACGTGTCGGGCCGGTTGTAGCGCTCGGTGGCGACGATCTTGATTCCGGCGGGGCCGGCCGTGGCCTCGAGCGCCCTCAGCACGAGATCGCCCCAGCCGTCGGCGAAGCCGATGTAGCCGATCGTCTTGCCGCCATTGGCCTTCAGATGCTCGACGACGCCGGCGATCATCACCGGCACCGATTGCGGGACGGAGAAGACCCACGGCAGCTTCGCCGGCGGAACCACGACCGGCGCGAGGCAGATCATCGCGACCTTCGCCTCGACGGCGACGTCGGAAACCGCGAGGCAGCCCGGCGTGAAGGTGGGGCCGAGGATGATGTCGACCTTCTCCTCGTCGATGAGCTTGCGCGCGTTCTTGACCGAGGTGGAAGGGTCGCTGCCGTCGTCGAGGATGACGAACTTCGCCGGCTGGCCGGCGATCTGCGGCGGCAGGTTCGTGTAGACGTTGCGGTAGGGGATGCCGAGCGAGGCGCCCGGTCCGGTCGTGGACGCGATGACGCCGATCTTGACCTCGGCGCCGGCTTGCGCGGAAAGCGCGAGGCCGGCCACGAGCGCCGCGGATGCGGCGAAGCGCGTGACGTGTTTCATGGTGACTCCCTCCTCCGGAGAATTTTTACGATACCGTAAAAGATGCGCGCGCCGCAACCCGCCGCGGCCGCGCCTCGGAACCCGGCATAGCCCATCCGCGCCGCTACATCCAGGCGCCTCAGGGCATCAGGCGCCCGCCGTTCACATGCAGCGTCTGGCCGGTCATGAAGCGCGCGCCCGGTCCCATCAGGAACAGGATCGGCCCCACCACGTCGTCCACCTCGGCGAGTCGGCCGAGCGGAAACATGCGCGCGTAATCGGCGCCCTGGAACCACGCGGCCGCGGCCGGATCGTCCGGCCCCCGTCCCGTGCCGCCCTGCATGAACGCAGTCTCGATGGCCGAGGGCGCCACGGCATTGGCGCGGATCTGCGGCGCGTTTTCGATCGCGAGGGTTTTCGTGAAGGCGATCAGCCCGGCCTTCGCCGCCGAATAGGGCCCGAAGCCGGGCAGCACGTTGATCCCCAGTCCGGAGGCAACCGCGACGATCGCCGGATCGCGCCCCTTCCGCAGCAGCGGCAGCGCCGCGCGCGCGACGAGATAGGCCGAGCGCAGATTTCCGGCGATCACTTCGTCCCACTGGCTCGGCGAGAGCGCATCGACGCGCGTCGGCGGCGTGATCGTGAAGCCGATGAGGAATACGAGCGCATCGGCTGCGCCCCATGCCGCCTCGAGCGTGCGGAACGCGGCCTCGACGGCGGTGGGATCGGTGGCATCGAGCGCGATCGCCCGCGTGCCGGCCGGCGGCGGATGCTTCTCGAGCGAGCGCGCGAGATCGAGCACCGCGACCTCGTGCCCGTTGGCGCGGCAGGCGCCGACGACGGCGCGGCCGATATCGCCTGCCCCGCCCGCGACGATCACCCGCGTGCCGGGCGGCGCCGTGAGGCGCGTCCAATCCGGCGCGGCCATCAGGCGCGCGCCTGCGGGCGCGGCCACGCCACCGGAAACAACTCGCCGCCGAGCGGATCGCCATGCTTCAGGCCCGGATCGCGCGGCAGCTTCGGTCCACGTTTGCGCACTGCGTAGGTGGCGTCGTCGCCGGCATAGCGCAGCGAGATCGCGCGCCGGCGCCCCGGCGTGTGGTTGCCCGCGGCGTAGTGGACGATCGAGAGATGGAACGCGACGACGTCGCCCGGCTTCGTGTCGTAATGCACGATGTCGTATTCGCCGCGCCGGTTGGAGATGTCGGGCATCGGCTCGTAATCGCCGGCGGCGTATTGGCGGTTCGGATGAAACGACTTCGGCTCGAACCAGCGGTTCCAGCGGTGCGAGCCTTTCACGAACTCGACCGCGCCGCTCTCGCGCGTCACCTCGTCGAGCGAGATCCAGAACGAGACGTTCTGCTTGCCGTCGACCCAGGCATAGGGCTGATCCTGATGCCAATGGCTCTCAGCCTCGGTGTGGGGCTCCTTCACGAACACCTGGTCCCAGGCCAGCGTCGCGACCTTCGAGCCCATCATCGCGGCGGCGATCGCGGGCAGCGGCGATTCGAGCGAAATGCGCCGGAACGCGGCGTGGCGCGGCCAGAGGAAATGTTCGCCGTAGAACTTTCCCTTCTCGGGCGAGGGCGAGAAATTGTCCGAGAGCGGCCCCGGCGAGGCCATCGCCGATTCGACCGCGTCGCGCATGTAGTCGACCCAACCTGCGTCGAAGATCCCCGGCAGGAAGACAACTCCGTCGCGCTCGAACGCGGCGCGCATCTCGGGCGTGACCGGTGATTTCGTCTCGGCGGACATGGCGGCCTCCCTTTCATCAACGCTCCGCAGCATGACTCGATTTATGTGCAAAGTCACGTGAATTTTCACATATATGCGCGCGCCGTCCGGTTCGCGGGCGCCGGCCGCGCTCAGATTTGCGGCAGGCGGCCGCGAATTTCCTTGAGCTCTGTAATGAGCGCCTTGACTTGGCGCGGCGAGAGCCCTGCCGTGGCGCGGGAATAGACTGCGCGCGCCTCGGGCAGGATGCGCTCGTAGAGCGCGCGGCCATCCGGCGCGAGATGGATTTCGACGACGCGGCGGTCGCCGCTGCGCGGCACGCGCCGCACGAAGCCGCGCTTCACCATCTGGTCGACGACGCGCGTGAGCGCCGTGCGCTCGATGACCGTGATGCGCGCGAGATCGCCGGTCGTGACCGGGCCCTTCTCCGTGAGCACGGCGAGGGTCCGCCACCAGGCGAGGTTGATGCGCAGCGGCCGGAGCGCCTCGAGGATCGCGCGCTTGTAGAGGTTGTCGATCTGGCCGATCCAATAGAAGAGATAGCCGTCGAGGTGGCCGGGGCCGAGCGGATCGGCGCTGTGCTTACTGCGGGACATGGTGGCGTCTTTTACCGCGCCGCGCTGCGCTGTCCAGCCGCGCCGCTTTGATCGCCGCGGCGCCGGCGCGCTAATCTCCGGGAAACGCGATGGAGGCTTGCACATGCGTATCATGCTCGGCGCGGCATGCGCCGCCCTGCTGCTCTTGGCGGCGCCCGCGCTGGCGCAATCGACCGACGCGCTGATGGCGAAGTATCCGGCCGGCGCGCCGTTCAAGGGCAAGCCGGCAGCCGTAAACCTCGCCAGCCATAAGGATGCCCGCATGTTCCGCACGCGCCTGCGCGAAGGCGCGCCGGCGGGTCCGAACTTCGCCGGCCATATGACCGTCGTCACCTGGGGCTGTGGCACCTCGTGCCAGACCGTGGCGCTCATCGACGCGCGCAACGGCCGCGTTTATTTCGGGCCCACCGCTTCGCTCGGCGTGAAGCACCGGATCGACAGCCGCCTGCTCGTCGTCAATCCGCCCGAAGAGGTGAAGAAGGATTACGGCGATCCGCCGCCCGACTGGGGAAAGCCGGAGTATTACGTCTGGAACAACGGCAGGCTCGTGAAGACCCAACCGTGAGCGCGCTTACTTCTTGCAGTCCGGCTTCGCCAACTTCTCGATCGAGAGCGTGGTGCCCTGAAGTTCGAGGCCCTGCACGGAGATCGTGATCGCCGTGGTGACGCCGTCCTCGGTCATGAACGACTCGCTCGATTGAGCGGCGCCGCCGGGCGTGTTGCCGGCGGCCTCCTTGTGCTCCTCCTTGATCGTCCAGCCCGGCTTGTCGGCGAACTCGCCGAGCCCCTTCTCCTTGCCCGAGCGGCCGGCGCCGACGATCGTCACGCGCGAGTTCGTGATGCGCATCTGATCGAGCCCGTAGAAGATGCGATGCTCGAGGTCTTTCTTGCCGGCGGACGCGGCCTGCATGATGCGGAACACGTGCGTGCCGGGCAGGATCGTGCCGGCTTCGAGCTTCAGGTCTTCGTTGGCGGCGCCCTTGATCTTCGCCTCGCCGGGCCCGGTGCGCGATTGCAGCACCGCCTGGCCCTCACGGCGCTCGGTCTCGCGCCCGTTCTCGGAGGTGACGGAGCTGAAGCGGTAGATGCGCCCGTCGCGGGTCTCGTTGGCTTTCTGCTCCAGCTTGAGCGTCATCGACTGGCCGCTGCCGCTGGCGCGGAGGTCCATGAGCACCTCGGTGATCAGTTCCTCGCAGGTGAGACGCGCCGTGACGGTCATGCGTCCGCTCATCACCGCGCCGTTCGTGTCGCCGCCGTTCTGGCGCAGCATGTAAACGCCGCGCGCCGGCTGGAGCTTGTCATAGAACGCGCCGAGATTGTCCTGCGCGGCGGCGGGCTGAGGTGCCACAGCAAGCAGCACGAGCGGCAGCACAAGCATTCTCACAGGCGTCTCCGTGGTGGCAGTTGCGAACCGCGCCGCGATCAGCGGCAGGACGGCTTCGGCAGGGTCTCGATCTTCTCGATCTTCGCTTCGAGGCTGAAATCGGAATACTCCAGCACCATCGCCGTGGTGACGCCGGCCTCGTTCACGGTCATGTCGACCTTGTAGTTTGGCCGTTCCTTGTCTTCCTGCGGCGGGTCGAAGAAGGTGAGCTTCAAGCGGAAGCCGGGATGCGCGAACAGCGCGGCCGGCTGGATCGCCGCGGCCGGCACCGGATCGACGATGACCGCATGGACGCCGTTGATCTTGCCGTCGGACGAGCCGTCGAACAGGTGGCGCCAGACGATCTTCTCGCCCGCGCGGCCCGCCGCGACCATCTCGAGGATGTGCCAGGTGGGAAAGCTCGTGCCGGCCGGCAGCGCCAACTCCTTGCGCGGGCCCTTGCCCTCGAGCACGGCCTTGCCCGGACGGCCAAGGCGCGAAAGTTCGGCGCGGCCGGTGCGGTGCTCGGTCTCCTGGCCGTCGCTCTTGGTGCGCGTCTCGAAGCCGAAGGTGAGGCCGTTCTTGGCCTCCCAGCTCGTGTAGTCGGTGCGGATCGAGCGCTCTTTCGCGTCCTGCTTCACGATGTTGAGCAGGAACGTGTGCTTGGTCAGCCAGCGGCCGCAATCCTCGGTCAGCTCGTAGGCGATGGCGCCGTCGGCTTCGGCCACGCCGTCGGTGGGCGTCACCGTCTTGGCCTTGAGGCTGTAGATCGCGCGGTGCGGCTGCACCTTGGCGACGAGGTCGGGCGAGACCGAGATCTCGGCCGCCGCCGGCGCCGCGGCGGCGATGGCGAGGACGAACGCGATGGAGGTTCGGAGCATCGGGGAATCCGTCATTCGAGACCGCGAAATGTGCCGTTCCAGCGCGGCGGAAACAAGGCAAGCGCGTGCCAAGCCGGCGACACCGGGATAACGCGCGGCCTCCGCGATGGTGCCGCGTGCGTCAGGACGCTCCGCCGTCGACGCGGGCGAAGATGGCGCTGGCGCGCACGATCCGCTCGTCGCCGCGCCAGATATAGGCGTTGGCATAAGAAAGGCGGCCGCCGGAGCGCTGGATATCGACGCGGCATTCGAGCCAGTCGCCCTTCCGGGCCGCCCCGGCGAAATCGACCGTGAGATTCGCCGTCACCAGCGCCAGCGGCGGCTCTTGCAGGAAGGCGAGGTTGTAGCCGATCGCGAGATCGGCGAGGCCGCACAGGACGCCGCCATGCACGAAGCCGCGCGAGTTGATGTGCCGCTCTCCCGCCCGGATCGCGACGATGCGCTGCCTGCCGTCCACCTTCCAATAGAACGGCCCCATCGCCTCGATATAGGGCGATGTGCGGTCGAGGACGGTGAAACCGGCGGGAATCTCGGCCATCGGCGAGCGGCTACGCCTTCTTCGCCGGCTGCCTCAGCGCGATGTGCAGCTCGCGCAGGCGGCGCTCGTCGACCGGCGCGGGCGCGCCCATGAGCAGGTCTTGGGCCTGCTGGTTCATCGGGAACGCGATGACCTCGCGGATGTTCGGCTCGTCGGCGAGCAGCATCACGATGCGGTCGATGCCGGGCGCCGAGCCGCCGTGCGGCGGCGCGCCGTATTTGAACGCGTTCAACAGGCCCGAGAACTGCGCCTCGAGCTGCGCGCGCGAATAGCCGGCGATCTCGAACGCCTTGTACATGATGTCGGGTCGGTGGTTGCGGATCGCGCCGGACGACAGCTCGACGCCGTTGCAGACGATGTCGTACTGGAACGCCTTGATCGTCAGCGGGTCCTGGCCGGCGAGTGCTTCGAGGCCGCCCTGCGGCATCGAGATCGGGTTGTGGCTGAAATCGATCTTCCCGGTGTCCGGGTTCAGCTCGTACATCGGGAAGTCGACGATCCAGCAGAACTTGAAGACACCGGTCTCGTAGAGGTTCAGCTCGCGGCCGATGCGG
>CAYZSG010000046.1:0-27280 GCA_964481045.1 uncultured Candidatus Odyssella sp.
TGCCGACGAGATTGCCTTCGTGCACGATGTTGGCGAAGCGCTCGATGGCGTCGGGCGTCGAGGTTTCGAAGGGTGCCCCGGGCCACGGATTGAACGGGATCAGGTTCACCTTGGCCGGGATGCCGCGCAAGAGGCGCACCAACTCGCGCGCCTCGGACGGGCTGTCGTTTACGTCCTTCAGCATCACGTATTCGAAGGTGATGCGGCGCGCATTGTTGACGCCGGGGTATTCGCGGCAGGCCGCGAGCAGCTCGGCGATCGGGAATTTCTTGTTGATCGGCACGATCTCGTCGCGCAGCTCGTCCGTCACCGCGTGCAGCGAGACGGCAAGATTGACGCCCAGCTCCTCGCCGCAGCGCTTGATCATCGGCACGACGCCGGCGGTGGAGAGCGTGATCTTGCGGCGCGAGATGGCGAGGCCCTCGTGATCCATCAGCACGCCGATCGCCGCCGCCACGTTGTCGTAATTGTAGAGCGGCTCGCCCATGCCCATCATCACGACGTTGGTGATCTCGCGATCCTCGGCCGGCGAGGGCCATTCGCCGAACGCGTCGCGCGCGACCATGAGCTGCCCCACGATCTCGGCCGCCGCGAGGTTGCGCACGAGGCGCTGCGTGCCGGTGTGGCAGAACTTGCAGGTGAGGACGCAGCCCACTTGCGAAGAGATGCAGACCGTGCCGCGATCCTCTTCCGGAATGTGCACGCACTCGGCTTCCTTGCCGTCGCCGAAGCGCAGCAGCCATTTGCGCGTGCCATCGACCGATTGCAGCGCATGGACCGCGAGCGGGCGCGTGAGCGAATAGCGCTCGGCGAGGCGCGCGCGCACCTCTTTCGAGATGTTGGTCATCACGGCGAAATCGGTGGCGCCGCGGTGATAGATCCAGTGCCAGAGCTGCTTGACGCGAAACGCCGGCTCGCCGAGCGCCTGCACCACCGCGGCCAATTCGGCACGCGTTAGGCCCACGAGACTCGGCTTGGCCAAGTCCGGCGGCGGCGCGGCCGGCGCCTCGGCGGGCAGGTGAACGGCGGTTTCCATGCGCGGAGATATAGGGCCGGCGGGCGCCGATTAACAAGGAAGCGCCGTTGCGGCACTTCGCGGGACCGGATCGCCGACCCGCCCCTAAGGCGTTCTCGGAAGCGGAACGCCCCTAGCGCTGGGCGGCGCGGGCGGCGGGGCGCAGCTCTTGCGTGCGCAGATAGGCCTTGCCGTGCTCTTCGGCGGTAAGGCGGGCGCCCATGTTGTAGAACAGCGCGACCGCGCGCGGATGGCCGGCTTCGGCGGCGAGGCGGATGCGCGCGAACGCCTCGACGAAATCGCGCGGGACGCCCTCGCCGGCCAGATACTTCAAGCCCAGGCGGTAATTCGATTCGGCATCGCCGGGATTGGCGCGGCGTTCGACGGATTCTTTGGGGGCGGCCACGGTGGCGCTTTCCGCGGGCGCGGCCAGCAGGGCATCTCCGGCCGGGGCCGAAAGCGGCCCAATCGAAAGCTTGTGAACTTCGGGCGCTGCCGGCATTGCGCGCACGCTCAAGGGCGGCGCCATCGTGCGGCCGAGAAGGCTGGCCTCCGATTTGTCCTGCGCTGCGGCGGGCGCGGCGAGGCCGATGGCCGAACACGAGAGAGCAAGGGCAAGCAGACGAGTCATGGCACCGATCCGGTTCAGGACGCGAGCGTGTCGATGAACCGGGCGAGGTCGATGTCGCGCTGGCTCAGGCCCCCGCAATCATGGGTCGAGAGCAGCACCGACACCCGGTTATAGACATTGGACCATTCAGGATGGTGGTCCATCCGCTCGGCCTTCAGGGCAACCTGGGTCATAAAAGCAAAGGCTTGGTTAAAATCCGCAAACCGGAACTCTTTCGAGATGGCGTCCCGGCCCGCCTCTTCCTTCCAATCCTTGAGGCCCGCCAGCGCTTGCCGGCGGGCGTTGCCCTCCAATCGTGCGACCATGCCGCTCCCTCCCCGGCGCTGTTCGCTCGGCCACGCCGGAACCAACCCGTTCCGGCCTGCGCGGTTCCGGTCTTGGGCTCCCCAGCCCGGGAACCTGCGTTCCCCAGAACGGCGCAAGGTTGCAGAGGTATGTAGGGAATCCGGCGGAATTTTGACCGGTGGTGCCCGCAGCCCGCCACGGCTGCGGCAGAGTGACGATTCGCGCATCGGTGTTGCGCAAAAGCCACGGGGGCGCGGCGCTTGGCCCGCCAGACCGCGCGGGGTATGAGTGGATTCACCATGCCCGCCCAACCGCTCTACGCCGCAGACATCCCGCCCGAACGAGACCCTTCGCTCGAGGATTTCCATGCCCTCGCGGCCGAAGCGCTGGCGGCGATTCCCGAACCGTTCAAGTCGAATATCGGGGGCGTCGTCATCCGCATCGCCGAATGGCCGGAGGATGAGGTGCTGGACGACATGGGCTTCGAAAGCCCCTACGACCTGCTCGGCCTCTATCACGGCGTGGCGCTCACCGAGCGCAGCAGCGGCGACATCGCCCCGCCCGTGGACATGATCTTCCTCTACCGCCAGCCGCTGCTGGCGGCCTGGGAGGACGAGGGCTGCGACCTGCGCGATCTCGTGCGCAACACGCTCGTGCACGAGGTCGGCCACCATTTCGGCCTTACCGACGCGCAGATGGAGGCGCTCGAGGCGGCGGCCGCCGACGAAGACAAGAAAAACCGCGGCTGACCCATGGCCATTCCCGCACCGCTGCCGCCGGAGAAGCTCTATCGCGCCTGTGATCCGGCCGCGCTCGGCTTCAAGACCACCGACGATCTCGCCGATTTCGACGAGATCCTGGGCCAGCCGCGCGCCGTGGAGGCGATGCGCTTCGGCATCGATATCCGCCGCCAGGGCTACAACATCTTCGTGCTCGGGCCGCAGGGCGCCGGGCGCTACACGCTGATCGGCGAGTTCCTGCGCCGCGCCGCCGCCGCCGAGAAGAAGCCCGGCGACTGGTGCTACATCTTCAATTTCACCGAGCCGCACCGGCCCAAGGCGCTGCGGCTGCCGCCGGGCCGGGCCCTGCCGTTCCGCGACGCGATGGCGCGGCTCGTCGACGATCTGCGCTCCGCCATTCCCGCGGCGTTCGAGGCCGAGGAGCATCAGGCGCGCCGCAACCTGATCGAGAACGAGCTCAAAGAGCGCCACGAGCAGGCGTTCCACGCGATCCGCCAGGACGCGCAGAAGAAGGGACTCGCACTCGGCCAGTCGCCGACCGGCTTCGTGTTCGTGCCGATGAAGCACGGCAAGGCCATTCCGCCGGACGTGTTCAACGCGCTGGAGCATGCCGAGCGCGAGGCGATCGCGGCGCACATGCGCGAGATGGAGGAGCGCCTGGAGGGGATGCTGCGCCAATCGCAGGTGTGGCAGAAGGAATCGATCGAGAAGCTGCGCGCGCTCAACCAGCAGCTCGCGCAGCGTGTGGTCGATCATCACATCGACCCCTTGAAGGGCGAATTCGGCGCGTTTCCCGACGTGATCGCCTATCTCGACGCGGTGCGCGACGATCTCACCAAGAACGTGCTGCGCTTCCTGAGGGCGGCAGCCGGCGGCGAGCGCGGGCCCGCCGGCGTCTCCGCTCCGGGCACCGGCGAAAGCCTCGGCGACGAAGACCCGGCGCCGTTCCGGCGCTATCAGGTGAACGTCATCGTCCACAACGGCGCCACGCCGGGTGCCCCGGTCGTCTACGAAGACCTGCCCTCGGTGCCGAGCCTGATCGGCCGCGTCGAGCACGCCGCGCAGTTCGGCCAGCTCGTGACCGACTTCACGTTCATCAAGGCCGGCACGCTGCACAAGGCGAACGGCGGCTATCTCATCGTCGATGCGCGCAAGCTGCTGACGCAGCCCTTCGCCTATGACGAGCTGAAGCGCGCGCTGCAGTCGCGCCAGATCAAGATCGAGTCGCTCGCGCAGCGCATGGGCTACGCCCCGCTCTCGACGCTGGAGCCGGAGCCCATCCCGCTCGAGACCAAGGTGGTGCTGGTCGGCGAGGCGATGCTCTACTACCTGCTCTCCGCCTACGACCCGGAGTTCGCCGAACTGTTCAAGGTGCAGGCCGAAATGTCGGACCGCATCGATAACAGCCCGGAGGCGGCGCAGAGCTATGCGCGCCTCGTCGCGAAGCTGGTGCGGCGCGAGAAGCTGCGCCCGTTCACCGCCGCCGCCGTGGCGCGCGTGCTCGAGCACAGCGCGCGCATGGTGGAAGACAGCAACAAGCTTTCGGCGCGCTTCGCCTACATCCTCGACTGGCTGCGCGAGGCCGACTACTGGGCCGGCGAGGCCGGCGCCACCCACGACGCCGCGGCACACGTCGATGCCGTGCACGTGCAGCAGGCGATCGACTCGCGCATCCGCCGCGCCGACCGCGTGCGCGAGGCGATGCAGGAGCAGATCCTGCGCGGCCACGTTCTGATCGACACCGCGGGCGCCGTGGCCGGGCAGGTGAACGGGCTTTCCGTGCTGCAGCTCGGCAATTTCATGTTCGGCAAGCCCTCGCGCATCACGGCGCGCGTGCGCATGGGCCGCGGCGAGGTCGTGGACATCGAGCGCCGCGTCGAGCTGGGCGGGCCGCTGCACACGAAGGGCGTGCTGATCCTCGCCGGCTATCTCGGCGCGAAGTTCGCGGCCGACCGGCCGCTGGCACTCTCGGCGACGCTCGTGTTCGAGCAATCCTATGGCGGCGTCGACGGCGACAGCGCCTCTTCGGCGGAGCTTTACGCGCTGCTCTCCGCCCTCTCCGAGGTTCCGATCAAGCAGGGCTTCGCCGTCACCGGCTCGGTGAACCAGTTCGGCCAGGTGCAGGCGATCGGCGGCGTCAACGAAAAGATCGAGGGCTTCTTCGACATCTGCGCCGGGCGCGGCTTCAAGGGCGGCGAGGGCGTGCTGATCCCGGCCTCGAACGTCGTCAACCTGATGCTGCGCCGCGACGTGATCGAGGCGGTGCGCGCCGGCCGCTTCGCGGTCTATCCGGTGGAGACGATCGACCAGGGCATCGAGATCCTGACCGGCGTCGCGGCGGGCGCCGCGGGGCCGGACGGCGCCTATCCGCCCGGAACCGTGAATGCGCGCGTGGCGGCGCGGCTCGCCGCGTTCGCGAATGCCGCGCGCCAGTTCGCGGCGCGATCGGGCGAAGGCAATGGTGAAGACCTGGAGGGGAAGAAGAAGTGAAGCCGCGCTATTTCGAGGATTTCGCCGAAGGCGATCGCGTCGTCACGCAGGGCATCACGCTCACCGACGCCAACATCATCGATTTCGGGCTGCGCTACGATCCGCAGCCGCTCCATATCGACAAGATCGCGGCCGAACAGGGATTCTACGGCGGCCTGATCGCGAGCGGCTGGCAGATCGCCTCGCTCTCGTTCCGCTTGTTCTGGCAGAGCGGCTTCATCTATGGCGGCTCGCTCGGCTCGCCGGGCATCGCCGATTTGCGCTGGCTCAAGCCGGTGCGCCCGGGCGACACGATCTTCGTCGAGGCAGAGGTGACGAGCACGCGCCTCTCGTCCAAGGGCGACCGCGGCTATGTCGGCGTCTCCTATGCGGTGAAGAACCAGAAGGGCGAGACGGTGCTGACGATGGCCGGCACGCAGATCATGGCGCTGCGCCCCTCGCGCGAACCGCGCCCGAAAACGAGAGTGCCGAAGGCGAAGTAGCGGATGTCGTGAAATGCGGCATCACCTCGTCAGCGAACAGGCTTAGAGACTGCTTGGCCGCTTCGAGCGGCAGGCCGTGCTGGTTCACCTGCAGCGACGCCACCTCGAACGGCACGGCACGCTCGTAGTCGGCGATCATCGCGCGGAGCTCCGCGGGGCTGCCGGCCCAGCACGTACCCTTGGCGCGCTGGCTGTCGAATGTCTCGGCCTTGATCGCGGCCACCATCCTGTCGTAGCCGGCATAGTCTTTCGACGCGGTGCCGCTGGTCCAGCCCGATGCAGCCGCGGCGAGCGCGGTCATGTAGCTGTCGATGCGCGAGCGATAGGCGGCGACCGCCTCTTCTGTCGTCGGCATGCAGCACATCGAGAAGGCGAGCATCACGCGGCCATTCCCCCCATGCCCGGCGGCGCGCCAGGCTTCGCGATACTGCCCGACCAGCTCGGACATTTTCTCCGCGGCCAGCGGGATGCACATGATCGCGTAGCCGGCCCGGCCGGCGGCGAGGAAAGTTTCAGCCGTGGTCGAAGCCGCGATCCAGAATGGCGGCGCCGGGCGCTGCGTGGGGCGCGGCAGCGAGGTGACGTTGCGGAAGCGGTGGAAGCGGCCCTGGGCGGTGACGTTCTCCTCCACGAGCAGCCGGCGCACCTGCTCCACGCCCTCCTCGAAGCGCGCGCGTGATTCGTCGAGGCTGCGGCCGAAGCGCTCGAATTCGTGCGGCAGGAACGCGCGCGCGAAGCCGACCTCGAGCCGTCCGCCGGAGATGGCATCGAGCATGCCGATCTCGCCGGCGAGCTTCAGCGGATGATTGAAGACCGGGAGGACGGCGCCGGTGATGAGCCGCGCGCGACGCGTGCGCTGCGCGGCGGCGGCGAGGAACACGATCGGGTTCGGGCTGTAGCCGCCATAGGGCTCGAAATAATGCTCGACCGTGCGGATATGGTGATAGCCGAGGCCGTCGGCATGTTCGGCGAGATCGAGCGCCTCCCGCCAATAGCGCGCGGCCGGCAACTCGGCCGGCCCGACGCTCGGGAAGAAATTCACGCCGAACTGCAAGGAATGCCCTTCGTCCAATCTTGGACGATCCTCGGGACGGCGGCTGTTTCTGTCAAGCGCCCGAGAGCAGCTTGGCGACGAGCCGCTGCAGGGCACGCCGTTCGGCGGCGGAAAGAACGGCGAAGCCGCGATCCGCGCGCCGGCGCGCCTCGGGCGCCAAGGCGCCGTAGAACCGCCAGCCCTCCGGCGTCATCGCGACCTCGAACGTCCGTCCGTCGCGCGGGCGCGGCGCCGTGGCCACGAGGCCGCGCCGCTTGAGGCGCTTGATCGCCCAGCTGATCGTGGACTTGTCCTGCGTGCCGCGGCGGCGGATCTCGTGCGGCGTGACCGGCCCGCCATCGGCGACGATCGACAGCACCTTCCATTCCTGCACTGTGACGCGGTGCCGGCGGGCATGCAGGTCGCCGGCGCCGAGCCCGAGTCGGTGCGCGAGCAGCGCGAAGCAGTAGGGCAGGAACGCGTCGAGCCGGATCGCGTCGCGTGCGCCAACCTTCCATTTCGCCTTGGCCTTGGCCACCGCTCGAGTCCCTGTTTGTGCCGGACGGATTGTGTAGCACGGCCCCTGCCCGGCGGCACCCGTGCGCCGCGGCGAGCCGTGCTCGATTGACTCGCCCCGGTGCCACGCCTAGGGTTTCGTCCAAGATTGGACGATGGCGTTTGATCGCCCGCCGAGGGAAAATTGCCATCCGGCTTCGCGCCTGCCTTGGCGCCGCGCGCAGGGCCGATGCCCGGCCCGCAAACGGGTGTAATCTGGCCGCGCCGCCGCGGGAGGGCCCGATGTTCCTCAAGAACCAATGGTATGCCGCCGCCGTCGCGCGCGAGCTTCAGGAGAAGCCGCTGGCGCGGCGCATCTGCGGCGAGCCTGTCGTTCTGTTCCGCACGCGCTCCGGCAGGATCGGCGCGCTCGAAGACCGCTGCCCGCACCGCTCGGCGCCGCTTTCGGCCGGAAGCTGCGGCGCCGAAACCATCCGCTGCGGCTATCACGGCATCGAGTTCGGCACGGACGGCGCCTGCGCAGTGATCCCGCACCAGCCCAACATTCCGCCGCGCATGCGCGTGCGCGCCTATCCCGCCGCCGTGCGCTGGGGCTATGCGTGGATCTGGATGGGCGATCCCGCCGCCGCCGATCCCGCGCGCATTCCCGACTATTGGTGGTTCGCGGCGGAGGGCTGGCAGAGCTTCGAGCGCCTCTACCTCGTCAAGGCGCACTGGGAGCTTTGCGCCGACAATATCCTCGACCTCTCGCACACGCCGTTCCTGCACCCCAAGACCGTCGGCATTCCCGAGATGGCGACGATCCCGCTCAAGACCTGGGTAGAGGGCGATACGGTGTTTCAGCAGCGCGTGATGAAGCAGGTCTCGCCGAGTCCGTTCGTGGCCGAGTGGGGAAACTTCAAGGGCAAGATCGACCGCGTCGCGACTCTGCGCTGGCAGCCGCCCTCCGCCGTCGACGTCGAGATGCTTTACGAGGATGCGGCGGCGAAGATCGTGTTGCGCCTGACGCAGATGGTGACGCCGGAGACCGAGGCGACGACGCACATCTTCTTCGCATGGTCGCGCAATTTTCTGCTCCGCGCCGAGAACGAGGAGCGTTTTCGCGCGCAGAGCTATGCCGTGATGGACGAAGACATCAGCTTCATGCCGCTGCAGCAGCGCTGCATCGAAGAGAACGGCGGCTTCAGGACGACCGCGATCAATGCCGATGCCACGCTGATCGAAGCGCGCCGCGTCGTGCAGCGTCTGCAACGCGAAGAACAGGCCGCCGCGCAGAAGCGCACGGCCTGACGCGCCGGGCGAAGGGGCTTTCGCGCGGCGCCGGCTTCCGCCACTCTCCGGACCCCAAACATTGCGGAGACGATCCATGCTGAAGCGGCTCAATCCGCCGACGGTGCACGCGCCGGCCGGCAAATACAGCCACGGCGTCGAGACGCCGACGGGCGCGCGCACCCTCCATGTCTCGGGCCAGGTGGGCGCCAATCTGGACGGCACGACGGCACCCTCTGACGCCGCGCAATGCGAACAGGCCTGGGCGAACGTGATGAACGTGCTCGCCGCCGCCGGGATGGGCGCGGGCGACATCGTGAAGCTCAATGCCTATGTGACGCGAACCGACCTCATCCCGGTCTATCGCTCGGCGCGCGACAAGGCGCTCGGCAATGCCGCTCCGCCGGCCTCGACCTTGGTGGTGGTCGCGGCGCTGGCCAATCCGGCCTGGGTGGTGGAGATCGAGTGCGTCGCTGCGCGCGCTTAGCTTACGGGAACGCCCGGCGGCACCGGCGCCGTAGAAAGCCGGTTTCCGGGTGATACCGCCGATGCGCCTGCTGCTCCTCGTTCTGCTGTCCGGCCTCGCCGCGTTCACGGCCGCGGGCGCCCCGCCCGCAGCGGCGCAGATGCGCGCGCTGCCGGCCCCGATCGATCTCGGCATCCGCAACATCATGCAGGATACCGATGTGTGGTGCTGGGCGGCGGTGGCGCAACAGGTGATCGTGAAGCGCAAGGGCAAGTCGCCCCCGCAATGCGCGCTCGTCGCGATGGTGCACGGGCGCTATCCCAGCTTCTGCTGCCCGCACTACGAGCGCTGCGCGGTGGCCGGCAGCCTCGGCCAGATCCAGACCCTCATCCGCAATTTCGGCCAGCGGACGTCGACGCTCTCGCCGCCCACCGATGCCATGTCGCTCTACCGCACGCTCCGGGCCGGCCACCCGATCATCCTCGCGATCCGCAACTCGCAGTTCACGGGCCATGTCGTCGTGCTGACCGGCATGACCTGGGTCGACGGCGCGAACGGCCCGGAGGCGCTGCTGCACGTAAACGATCCGCTGCGGGTGATTCCGAGCCGGCTTCCGTTCCGCGCGCTCGTGCCGCGCTGGCAGGCGGCGATCGTCGTCTATTGAGCCTGCAGGCTCCACGGCATTAACCAATCTGGTCGGCGGCAAATCGTAGTTAGCGCGCGACGAGCCCTGCCGAGCGCAGGCTATTCACTCAGGATTTCAACGACTTGGCCCCATCAAGCGGAGCACCGGCAGCGGCGTTTCGTAACCACTGGCATCAAGGTTTCTTTAACTTCAAAGCTGTTTATTCACGCTTGCCAGTTTCTTAACGCCCCAAACGCGGCCGCTGAATGATCCCGACCTTCTCCCTGGACGGCCGTAAAGGCTCGCTGCTTTCGCGCTACACACAGCGCCTAGGCACGCTCGTCGACCGGCGTCTTTCGCAAGTCGCGCTCGAGGGCGCGCGCAAGGAGGCCGAGGGCGCCGCCAGGAACGCGCTGGCCGCGAGTCGGGCGAAAACCGAGTTCCTCGCCAATATGAGCCACGAGCTGCACACGCCGCTCTCCTCGATCATCGGCTTTGCCGAGATGATGGAGCGCGAGGTACTCGGGCCCATGCCGGTGACCTATCGCGAGTATGCGAAGAACATCGTCGCGAGCGGCCGGCAGCTCCTGGGCGTGGTCGGCGACGTGCTCGACATGTCGCACATCGAGAGCGGCAAGTATCAGCTCGAGGAAAGCGAGATCGACATCAGCGAGACGCTGACGGCGATCTTCCGCCTCGTGCAGGGGCGCGCTGCGCAGGCCGGGCTGTATCTTCAGGCGCGCGTCGCCAAGGACCTGCCGCGGCTCAAGGCCGACCCCAAGGCGATCAAGCAGATCGTCCTCAATCTGCTTTCCAACGCGCTCAAGTTCACGAAGGCCGGCGGCCATATCTATGTGCTGCCGACGCTCACGCCGGAAGGCGACCTTTCGATCCGCGTCGTGGATACCGGAATCGGCATCAAGGATGGCGATCTCGCGCGCATCATGCTGCCGTTCGAGCGCGTGGGCGAATCACTGACGCGCCGGCAGCCCGGCGCCGGCCTCGGCCTCTCGCTCGTTCACGCTCTCACCGGCCTGCACGGGGGCACGCTGCAGCTCCAGAGCAAGGTGGGCGTGGGCACCGTGGCCACCGCGACGTTTCCGCACTGGCGGCTGATCAAGGCACCCGGCACGGCGCTGGGCGAGGCCGGCATCGCGCCGCAATCCGAGATGGCTCCGCCGGCGGAGGACCTCCGCCCGACGCTCGACGCAAAGGACTGACGATGGACGGCATGGATGGAATGAAGACGACCGCCCAGCGCATCGGCCGCATCGTATCGGTGGCCGGCAGCCAGGCGGTGTGCGTGCTCGAGCGCGACACGCATGGCGACGTGGCCCCGCTGCAGATCGGCGGCCTCGTGAAGACGAATATCGGCCGATCGCAGGTGTACGGCCTCGTCTCGGGCGTGAGCATCCCCGTGCCCTCGAGCGGCGAGGGCGGCGATCCCGAGATGAAGGTGGTCGAGCTGCTGCTGATCGGCGAAGCGCCGCTCGGAACGGCCGGCCGGCCGGCCGCCTTCCGCCGCGGCGTCTCGGTGTTTCCGTCTCTCGGCGACGCCGTCTATGCCACGAGCCGCGAGGATCTCATCCAGGTTTATGCGCCGCCTGCCGCGGCGAATATCTCGATCGGCACGCTGCACCACGACCGCGCGGTTCACGCGCACGCGCTCGTCGACGAGCTGCTCGGCAAGCATTTCGCCGTGCTCGGCACCACGGGCGCGGGCAAGTCGTGCGCCGCCGCGGTGATCCTGCGCCAGCTCGTGACGCAGAATCCCAATTCGCACATCCTGTTGCTCGATCCGCACGGCGAGTATCCGCGCGCGTTCGGCCCGCGCGCCGAGGTGATCACCGCGGAGACGCTCGAGCTGCCGTTCTGGATGCTCAATTTCGAGGAGATCACGCAGATGCTGTTCGGGCCGGGCGTCGACCCGGTCAGCCCCGAGGGCGAGATCCTCAGCGAGCTCATCGTGGGCGCCAAGCATGATTACGCCGGCGGCCCGCAGCAGGGCTACGAGAAGCTCTACTCCGTTGACACGCCGGTGCCGTACCGGCTCTCGGACCTGCTCACGCGGCTCAACAATGCGATGGGCAAGCTCGACGCCACCGTCAATCTGCCGCCGTACCGCCGCATCAAGCAGCGCGTGCTGGCGCTGCAATACGATCCGCGCTTCGCTTTCATGTTCGGCGGCGTGCAGGTGCGCGACCGCATGGCGGCGATCCTCGGCCGCCTGTTCCGCCTGCCCGCGGACGGGAAGCCGATCAGCATCCTCGACCTTTCCGCCATTCCCGCGGAGGCGCTGCCGGTGGTGGTGGCCGCGATGTGCCGGCTGGCGCACAGCTTCGCCTCGTGGAGCAACCGTGCCTGCCCGCTTCTGCTCGTGTGCGAGGAGGCGCATCGCTTCGGCGCGCAGAATCCCGAGCCCGGCTTCGGCATGGCCAAGCACTGGCTCACGCGCATCGCCAAGGAGGGCCGCAAATACGGCATCTCGCTCGGTGTGGTGAGCCAGCGGCCGTCGAAGCTTTCGACCGACCTCATTTCTCAGTGCAACACGATCTTCGCGATGCGCCTTTCGAACAATGAGGACCTGCAGTTCCTCTCGGGCGCCTCGGCGGACACGGCGATGGGCATGAACGACTTCCTGCCGACGCTGCTCACCGGCGAGTGCATTGCGATGGGCCAGGGCGTCACCATGCCGATCCGCATGCGTTTCCACGGCCTGCCCGACGGCGAGCGCCCCGGCACCGGCGGCGGTGGCGTGAGCCAGGCCTGGACCCAGCAGATCGACAGCCCCAACTTCCTCGCCAGCGTCATCACCTATTGGCGGACGCAGAAGCGATAGCAGCGCGGCGCTATTTGGCCTGACGCTGCCAGCTTCCGTCGGCCTGGCGGCATTCCGTATCTTCGCCGCGCACGCAGCTGCTGCCGGTGGCACAGGCCCACCAGATGTAGCGCACGCATTTGCCGGTGGGACTGTTGTAGACGTCGATGACGCGGTCGAACTGGCATTGCAGGTTGTTGCGGAAGCGGTTGACCTTGGCGTAGCCGATCGCCGCGACGCTCAGGAAGTTCACATAGCCCTCGCCCGTGCCCGGCGGCCAATCCGTCACGATGGCGCAGAAGCCGTTATCCGCCTCGCGCGCCTCGGCCTTGCGAACGAGTTCCGAAACCGGATCGCCGCTTCCTTGGGCCTGCGCGTGCGGGATTGCCACCACGGCCAGCGCGGCCGCTGCCAGCCACCGACTGGCGCAAGAAAACGGGGTACGCAGGTGCATCGATGCATTCTCCCTATGGACACGCCTCAAGTATTCCACCGGCGCACACGCCGCAACAGGTGCGCGCCGTGGAAAGCGCGCCGGTGATCGCCTAGACTCGCCGCATGATTCTCGTCGGGCAGTACGATTCGCCGTTCGTGCGCCGCGTGGCGGTTTCGCTGCGCGTGCTCGGCTTCGCCTACGAGCACGACACGCGCTCCGTATTCGGTGATTTCGATTCGATGCGGACGACGAATCCGCTCGGGCGCATTCCATCGCTGGTGCTCGATTCGGGCGAAGTGCTGATCGATTCGGCGGCGATCCTCGATTGGCTCGACCAGCAGGTGGGGCCCGCGCGCGCGCTCGTGCCGCCGGCGGGCGCGGAGCGACAGCGCGCGCTGCAGCGCATCGCGCTGGCCACCGGCGTGGTCGACAAGTTCGGCGCCGCCGCCTACGAGCGCATCATCCGCCCGGCCGCGTATCGCTGGCCCGAATGGGTCGCGCGCTGCCGCACGCAGGGCCGGGGCGCGCTGGCGGCGCTGGCGGCGGAGGAGTGGCCCGAGGCGGCGCCGCTCGATCAGGCCGCGATCTCGACCGCCTGCGCGGTCCGCTACGTCAGGCTCGTCGACGGTGAGGAAATGCCGCGCGGACGCTATCCGGCGCTCGACGCGCTCTCTCGCCGCTGCGAGGCGCGGCCGGAGTTCAAGGCGACCTATCCCGCCGACTACGCGGTGCCGCACGGCCAGTGACATCAATTCGGCGTGCGTTTCGCGCGCTGGAGGGGCGGCGCCTCGCCCCGCTCGATGATCAGAGTAGGGCTGATGTGGCTTTCCGCCTCGGCGCCCTCGCCGGTGCGGGCCGCGAGGATCAGCGCGGCGCCGTGGCGGCGATCGGCGCCGAGCAGGGTTTCGAGCGCGATCGACAGCGTGAGGCCGCCCGGGCGCGAAGCCAGCGCGATGCCGCCGCGGTTCACCGGCAGGCGCTCGGGGAACGCGGCGCGGACGCGCTTCAGGCCGACGAACTCGACGACGCCCGCCGCGGCCGCGCGCGCCGCCACCGCGGAGTCGCGCGCGGTGAAATCGATTTCGATGCGGCACCCCTGCGCCAGCGCGGCAGCCGGCAGGCGGAGCGCATTGCCCTGCCGCCGGAGCGCCGATGGGGCCGCGCCATCGCAGACGAGGCGCGCGGCCTCGGGCACGAAGGCCATCTCGGCGCGCGCCGGGGCCGCGAGCGCGAACAGGGCCAGGCCCACGCCGGCCACCCATGCCAGCGCGCCGCCCAGCCATAGCGCCCATTTCGGTATCGGCTGCATCGCGCACCCCGTAGATGATACGAGGCTAGCGGGCGATTCCTTCTCTCGCTGTGAAGCGGGTCACACCGCCCGAGGGCCGCTCAATGCGCCGAGCGGCGGCGGCTGTCGGCCGACAGCGTCGTGATACCGGTCACGATCACGACCTTGCCGGTGGATTTCCGCGATAGCAGCATCTCCAGCGCGTCCGGCGTCTCCTCGAGCTGGAACGTGTTGGAGACGTGCGGCGCGAGCAGGCCATCGCCGTACCAGGCGAGCAGCTCCTCGAACGACTTCCGGATCACCGAGGGATCGCGCTTCAGATAAGCGCCCCAATAGCAGCCGACGACCGAGGCGTTCTTCACCAGCAGAAGGTTGGCGGCGACCGACGGGATGCGGCCCGAGGCGTAGCCGATCGTGAGAATGCGCCCTTCCCAGGCGACGCAGCGCAGCGAGGCATCGAAGATGTCGCCGCCGATGGGATCGTAGATCACGTCGGCGCCGCGCTTGTCGGTGATCTCCATGATGCGGACGCGCACGTCTTCCGAGCCGTAGTCGATCACATGCTGCGCGCCGTTCGTCTTCGCGATGTCGAGTTTCTCGGCGCCGCGCGCGGTGCCGATGACCGTGGCGCCGAGGCGCTTGCCGATCTGCACCGCGGTGAGGCCGACGCCGCCCGCCGCGCCGTGCACGACCAACGTTTCGCCGGCCTTCAACTGCGCGCGGTGGCGCAGCGCCACGTGCGACGTGCCGTAGGCGACCGGGAAGCCGGCCGCCGTCATCGCATCCATGGTTTTCGGGATGTGGAACACGGCCTCGGCCGGCGCCAGCGCGCGCTCGGCGAACGCGCCGTGGCCGAGGATCGCCATCACGCGATCCCCTTCCTTGATGCCGATGACGCCCTTGCCCACCGCGTCGATCTCGCCCGCCGCCTCGAGCCCGGGCACGAACGGGAAATCCGGCCGCTCCTGATACTTGCCGGCGATCATCAGCGTATCGGCGAAATTGACGCCAGCGGCCTGCACGGCGATGCGCACCTGGCCGGGGCCGGGCTCCGGCACCGCCATCTGCTCGAGCACGAGATTTTTCGGCTCGCCCCACGATTTGCACTGGACCGCGCGCATCATCATCGCTCATCCCCCACGCCGTCTGCCCGCGCCCACGGGCAGTGGCTAAGCCTCGGCCGCCTCCGCCGGCGCCGCCGGCTCGGGCTGGGGCCGGCCGTGCGGCCAGCCGGCCGCGGTGCGGATCTCGCCGACGTCGCGCCCGGCGCGGTTCAGGATACGCGGCGCCGCGAATTCCGCCAGCGCCTCCCAATCCGCGTCGTCGAGGACTTCGAGATAGCGGAGAATCGCCGCCAGCGCCACTTCCGACGCGCGCTTGGCGCCGTCGTCGATCTTGACGGCGATGCCGACGCCCAACTCGTAGAGCGCCGCCACGAACACGCCCTCGGCGCCGGTTTTCACATAGACTTCCGTGCTCTTGTGCCCGATCAGGGCCGTGCAGAAGCGCCCGGTGCCGGCGACCATGAACGGATTGCGCGCCACCGCGTTGCGCAGCCGGCGGATCGCCGACTGGCGCACGACCTTGAGCCCGCGCGGATCGGCAACGCGCGCCATGCCGCGCGCGAGCCCGGCCAGCGTTGTGCCCCAGTTCGGCACGCTGCACCCGTCGATGCCCATCGGCGCTTTCGCGAGATCTTCGCCGGTCAATTCCGACATCGTATCGCGCACGCGCTGCTGGACCGGGTGATCGGGCTCCTGATAGCCGTCCACCGCCTCGCCTTTCGCCAGCGCGGTCGCCAGCATCGCAAGATGCTTGCCCGAGCAATTGTTGTGCAGCGTCGTGGGCGCATCGCCGGAACGGATCAGCGCATTGCTCGCCTCCGCCTCGTAGGGCATGTGCGCGCCGCAGGCGAGATGGCCCTCCTCGAGGCCGAGCCGCTCCATCCATGCGCGCGCCACGGCCACATGCGCCCGCTCGCCGCCATGCGAGGCGCAAGCCAGCGCGAGCTCGTTGAAATTCGCCTGGCAGACATCGGCGGCGCCGGATTCGAGGAACGGCACGGCCTGAAGCAGCTTCACCGCAGAGCGCGGGAACACCGGCGCCTCGACCTGACCCCAGGCCAGGACCCGTGCGCCGGTGGCGTCGTACACGCAAGCCGCGCCGCGATGCCGGCTTTCGACGACGCCCCCGCGCGTGACCTCGACGAGGACGGGATTGATGGTTTCCGTCATGGCTATGCCTGTATCGCAAGCTCGGTTGCGCGGCTAGGCCCCACGGACTTGCGTTGACCGGGCCGCGGCAGCAAGATTCCGCCATGCGTGGTTATTTCGGCATCGGCGTCGAGCAGATTTCCAAGGCGATGAACGCGGGCAGCCTGTTCCGCACGGCGCATGCGTTCGGCGCCTCGTTCGTGTTCACGGTCGGCGCCGTCTATTCCAAGCGCGAGATGGAGCAATCGGACACCTCGAAGAGCCGCGGGCACGTGCCGCTCTACGAATTCGCCGACGCCGAGGATCTGCGCCTGCCGGTAGGCTGCGCGCTGGTGGGCATCGAGCTGCTCGACGATGCCGTGGATCTGCCGAGCTTCCACCACCCGCCGGCGGCCGCCTACATATTGGGCCCCGAGCGCGGCTCTCTCTCGCCGGAGATCGAGGCCCTGTGCGATTTCACGGTCAAGATCCCGACCAAGTTCTGCGTGAATGTGGGCGTGGCGGGCGCCATCGTGATGTACGATCGTCTGCTCTCGCTCGGCCGCTTCGCCGAACGGCCGCTCAAGACCGGCGGTCCCGCGGCGCCACTGCCGCCGCCGCCGGCTTTCGGCGCGCCGCTGTGGGAGAAGAAGCAGCGGCGACGCCTCGTGGCCGCCCGCCCGAAGGCGAACCGCTGAGGGGGCGCCGGCGCGGCGCCGACCGTAGAGACTTGCTGGGAAGGAAGGGGTACGGAATGCGGGCAATCATTCTGGCATGCCTTGCGGGCGCGGCCCTCGCCGCGCCGGCAGCCGCGGCGGACAAGTTCCTCGGGCGCTTCGACAGGTGGGAGGCGCACAAGGGCGGCGACGGCAACGATGCGTATTGCTTCATCGCCGCCTTGCCGGCCAAGAGCGAAGGCAAGATCGCCAAGCGCGGCGAGGCCACGCTGATGATCGCGCATTTCCCGAAGCGCAAGGCGTTCGGCCAGGTGCAGGTGAAGGCCGGCTTCGCGCTCAAGAAAGGATCGAAGCTCGGCCTCGAGATCGGCAACAAGACTTACGCGCTCGCGGCCGAGGGCGATTCGGCCTATGGGGGCAGCGCCAAGGAGAACGCCGAGATCGTGGCCGCGCTCAAGGCCGGCAAGTCGGCCGAGGCGACGGCGCTTCCCGGCGCCGGCCCCAAGATCGTGGACACCTACCCGCTCGACGGATTCTCGAAGGCGATGGCCGCGATCGACAAGGAATGCGGGCGGAAGTAGCGCGCCTACGCCGCCCGCTTCGGCGCGCAGCCGCCCGCTTTCACCCTGCGCTCGGCGGAGGCCGGGAATTTGGCCAGCTTCTCGCGCGGCCGGACCGGACGGCGAACCAGTTCGCCGCCGCAATTCGGGCAGCGCCCGCCGAGCACGCCTTCCGCGCAATCGCGGCAGAACGTGCATTCGAACGAGCAAATGCGCGCCTCCGGCGACTCCGGCGGCAGATCGCGATCGCAGCATTCGCAGTTCGGGCGGAGTTGAAGCATGGCGGCTTCCTATTTGGGCGGCATGCGCGTCCCGGCATCCAGGCGGATCACCGAGCCGTTGAGCATCGGGTTCTCGATGATCGACAGGCAGAGATGCGCGTATTCCTCGGCTTTGCCGAAGCGCTTGTTGGGGAACACCTGGCTCGCGAAGAGGGCCGTGCGCATGTGTTCGGGCACCGCATCGAGCAGCGGCGTCTGCACGTAGCCCGGCGCGATCGTCATCACGCGGATGCCGTGGCGGCCGAGCTCGCGCGCGGCCGGGAGCGTGAGGCCGACGACGCCGCCCTTGGAGGCGCTGTAGGCGATCTGGCCGATCTGGCCTTCATAGGCCGCGACCGAAGTGGTGTTGATGATGACGCCGCGCTCTTCGTCGGCCAGCGGCGCGAGCTTCGTCATTTCCGCCGCGCCGAGGCGCATGCAGTTGAACGTGCCGAACAGGTTGACCGCCACCGTCTTCAGGAAGAGATCGACGCCCGAGGGCGAGCCGTCTTTCTTCACGAGCAGTTCGCCCGAGCCAATGCCGGCGCAATTGACCAGCACGCGCGCCACGCCCACCGCCTGCTTCGCCGCGGCGAAGGCCTTCTCGGTGCTCGGTACGTCGGCGACGTTGCACTCGATCGCGACGCCGCCGACTTCCTTGGCGACCCGCTCGGCGCCCTTCATGTTCATGTCGAACACCGCGACCTTGGCGCCCTTGGCGGCCAGCATCTTCGCGGTCGCCTCGCCGAGCCCCGAGCCGCCGCCCGTGACGATCGCCGAATGTCCTTTGACGTCCATGGATAGTCCTCCCCTAAGTGCCGTTCGAATTTCTGAAAGCGCGGCTCTTTAGCAGAGCGAAACCCGGCTGGCGAGGCGCCAAATCAACCCGCCGCGGGCGGCTCGATCGGCGGCGGGTGCTTGGCACGGCCCTCGCGGGCGGCGATGTGCTCGCGGCGGATCACGTAGATGCCCGAGGCGAAGATCACGGCGGCGCCGACCCAGGTCCACACGCTCGGAATCTGGCTGAAGAACACCATGCCGATGATCGCGACGAAGACGAGGCGCGCGAAATCGATCGGCATGATCGCCGAGGCATCGGCCGCCTTGAGCGCGCGCGTGAAGCAGAGATGCGCGCCGGTGCCGACGAAGCCCACCAGGAACAGCCAGCCGAGCTGGCCCCAGGAGGGCGTCGCCCAGACGAACAGCGCCGGCACGAGCGACATCGGCGTGAGGTAGATCGTCATGTAGGCGACGATCGCGTTCGGCGATTCGGTGCGCGAGAGGGTCTTGATCATGATCGTGGACGCCGCCTGCGTGGCGGCCGCGCCGAGGGCCACTGCCGCGCCGAACGCCGGCAGATCGCTGACCCCGGGCCGTAGGATCACGATCGTGCCGACGAAGCCGACGATCACCGCCGCCCAGCGGCGAAGCCGCACCACTTCGCCGAGAACCAGCGCGGCGAGGATCGTCGTGAAGAACGGCGCCGTGAAGCCGAGCGCCGTCGCCTCGGTGATCGGCAGCAGCGCCACGCTCCAGAACCAGCACAGCATGCTGACCATGCCGACGAAGGCGCGGAGGGTGTAGAGCGGGAGGCGCGCCGTGCGCAGCCCCGCGACGCCCGCCTTCAGGATCCACGGCGCCATCACGAGCAGGCTGAAGAAATTGCGGAAGAACGCCACTTCCCAGGGGTGCATCCCGCTGTCGGCGACGTGGCGCACGAGGCCGGTCATGATCGCGAACAGCACGCATGCCGACAGCATCCAGGCGCCGCCGACGACGACGTTGGAAGCACGCGCAGCGGCGGCCGTGGTCGCGGAGGAGTCCGCTGTGGGGTCGCGGTCGTTCATCGCCGCCCACTCTAGGAACTGGCGCGCCGCAAGTCACCCTGCCTGCCGGACAGGCAAGCATGCGTCGCGCCGCCCGGTTGCACCCGATGCCGCGTTCGACGCAAATTCGCGCGGTTGAACCGGGAGAGACGCAGGTGAACGAAGGTCCGCTCTGGACGCCCTCGGCGGCGCGCATCGAAGCCACGAACATGAAGCGCTTCATGGAGTTCGTGGCGAAGCAGCATGGCGCGAACGCCGCCGGCTACGACACGCTGTGGAACTGGTCGGTTTCCAATCTCGACAAATTCTGGACCGCGGTCTGGGATTTCTGCGGCGTGAAGGCCGAGACGCGCGGCGCGCGCGCGCTCGTGGACGGCAGCAAGATGCCGGGCGCGCGCTTCTTCCCCGACGCCAAGCTGAACTTCGCCGAAAACCTGTTGCGCCGGAGCGACGACACCGACGCGCTCGTGTTCTGGGGCGAAGACAAGGCGCGCCGGCGCATGAGCTGGCGCCAGCTCAACGACGAGGTCTCGCGCCTCCAGCAGGCGTTCCGCGCCGAGGGCCTGCGCGCCGGCGACCGCGTGGCCGCCTACATGCCGAACATGCCCGAGACGATCGTGGCCATGCTCGCCGCCTCGAGCCTCGGCGCCGTGTTCACCTCGTGCTCGCCCGATTTCGGCGTGCAGGGCATTCTCGACCGCTTCGGCCAGATCGAGCCGAAATTCCTGATCGCCGCCGACGGCTATCACTACGGCGGCAAGACACATTCGGTCATCGAGAAGCTCGCCGAAGTGCAGCGCAACCTGCCGAGCGTGAAGCGCACTCTGCTCGTCCCCTATGCGTCCGAGAAGCCCGATCTGCGCAGCCTGCGCCAGACGCGGCTCTGGGCCGATCACCTCGCGACGTTCGACGCGCGTACGGTGGAATATACGTCCGTCCCATTCCACCATCCGCTCTATATCCTCTATTCGTCGGGCACGACCGGCGTTCCGAAATGCATCGTGCACGGCGTGGGCGGCACGCTGCTGAAGCACCTCGCCGAGCAGAAGCTGCAATGCGACATCAAGCCCGGCGACCGCGTGTTTTGGTTCACCACCTGCGGCTGGATGATGTGGAACTGGCTCGCCACCGCGCTCGCCTGCGAGGCCACGCTGCTGCTCTACGACGGCTCGCCGTTCCATCCCTCCGGCAACGTGATCTTCGATCTCGCCGACGCCGAGCGCATGACGTGGTTCGGCACTTCGGCGAAGTTCATCGATGCCTGCAACAAGGCGGGGCTCGCGCCGATCAAGACGCACAAGCTTTCGACCGTGCGCGGCATCGGCTCGACCGGATCGCCGCTGGTGGCCGAGGGTTTCGACTACGTCTACACGAACGTGAAGGCCGACGTGCATCTGGCTTCGGTTTCGGGCGGCACCGATCTCGTCGGCTGTCTGGTCGGCGGCAATCCGCTGGGGCCGGTGTGGCGCGGCGAGATCCAGGCGGCGATGCTCGGCATGGCCATCGACGCGTTCGACGACGACGGCAAGCCGGTGCGCGGCGAGAAGGGCGATCTCGTCTGCACGAAGCCGTTCCCCTCGATGCCGCTGGGCTTCTGGAACGACGCTGACGGTGCGAAGTATTTCAACGCCTACTACGCGAAGTATCCGAACGTGTGGGCGCATGGCGACTGGGTGGAGATCACGGCACACGGCGGCTATGTGATCTATGGCCGCTCGGACGCCACGCTCAATCCGGGCGGCGTGCGCATCGGCACGGCCGAGATCTATCGCCAGGTGGAGCAGCTTCACGAGGTCGTGGAATCGCTCGTGATCGGCCAGGACTGGCAGGGCGACGTGCGCGTCGTGCTGTTCGTGCGACTGCGCGAGGGCATGACGCTCGACGACAGGCTCGCCGAGAGGATAAAGAAGCAGATCCGCGCCAACACCACGCCGCGCCACGTGCCGGCGCGCATTCTCCAGGTCGCCGACATTCCGCGTACGAAGAGCGGCAAGATCGTCGAGCTCGCCGTGCGCGACGTCGTGCATGGCCGCGCGGTGAAGAACAAGGAAGCGCTGGCTAACCCGGAGGCGCTGGAGCTGTTCCGGGATCGGGCGGAGCTTTCGGCCTAGCATCGCCCCAAACGCGAAGCGGCCCGTTCCCCCAACCGGAACGGGCCGCTTGCTTGTTCGTGGATCGTCAGTTGGCTTAGTAGCAGTACCAGCGGTAGAAGTAGCGGTACTGGTAGCCGTTCGTGACGTAGAAGTAGCGGTAGTAGCAGCCCGCCTGGGCGATCGAGCTTTCCTTCGTGATCTGCGGGCCGATCTCGGCGCCCGGCTGCGCGGCCGTGGCGGTGCCGGCGAGGCCGATCGAGAGGGCGATCGCGGCGGTGAGCGTGGCGAGGGTCTTCATGGCGGCGTTCCTGTCCGTTCGGGTTGATCCATCGAGGCGTCGTGTTCGTCGCCTCATCTGACGCGGACTATGACCGAAGACCCCGAACCCCGCAGTGAAGCCGTTCACCTGCGGTTCATGAAGTGGATCACAGGCGACGGAGGCCCCTAATGCACCGTCATCCTGAGCGAAGCGAAGGATCTCTAGGCAGGGCGGCGTGCCGGAGCACGACGTGCTTCGGCGATGTGCCTCGGCGTCGAGAGATGCTTCGCTGCCGCGCCAAGGGGCGCGGCGCTCGGCATGACGGGGATTCTCGCGCGGCTAATACTGATGCACCAGCGCCTGCCCGGCGATCGAGGAGCGGCCGCGCAGGACGTAGTCGGCCGCGAGGCTCCCGATATAGACGTCGCGCAAGTCCGGCCCGCCGAACGCGATGTTCGTCGGCTTGACGATGAGGCCGCTGCCGTCGTCTTCGGCGATCGGCGCCACGCCGCCGTCCGGCGCGATCGACACGATGCGGTTCGCGAGCACCAGCGTGACCCAGAGGTTGCCGGCCGCGTCGAACGCGATGCCGTCGGGAAAGCAGCGCGTGCCAAGCCGCTCCGGCCCGTACACTTCGGCGCCCGACAGGCCCTCGTCCGACATCCGGAAGCGAACCACGTTGTCCGCTGCCGTCTGCGCGCAGTAGAGCCAGCGTTCATCGTTGTCGAGCGCCAGGCCGTTCGGAAACCGGAGGCCGTCGGCCACGATGCGCGCCTCGCCAGCAGGCGACAGACGGAAGATGAAGCCGTCCGGCGTGCCGTCGAGCCATTCGGGCACGCGGCCCCGGCGCGTCGAGACCGAGCACCAGAGATTTCCGCGCGAATCGAAGATGACGTAGTTGGGCGTCTTGAGCGGCGTGTCGCCGACGGCGCTCAAGATCGTGGACACCGCTCCGGTATCGGGCCGCAGGCGCTGCACCGCGCCCAGGTGGAGATTGGCGATGACGATCGATCCGTCGCGGGGATCGATCTTGAGACCGTTCGGCTCGCCGCCGGCCGCGCCGCAGCGGACGAGCGTGCCGTCGGGCAGGATGCGCGCGGCCGCGCTGGCCTTGTCGGAGGCCCACACGGTTCCGTCGCGGGCCACCACGACGTCTTCCGGCCGCGCAATGCCGCGCCCGATCGGCGCCAGGCCTTCGATGCGGGGACTCGCGCCCGATTTCCGCTCCGCGCTCATGCCGTCCCCAGATTGATCCGGATCGCCGCGAGCACGCGGCGGAACGCTTTGAGGTCCCGCGCCGACACGCCGCGCGTCGCCTCGCGCTGCACCTCTTTGGCCAGCGGCACCAGCACGCCCTCCAGCGCGCGGCCGGCGGGCGTGAGATGGACATAGACGGTGCGCCGGTCGACCCGGCTGCGCACGCGCTTCACGAGACCCGCGCGCTGAAGCCCGTTGAGCGCCGACACGGTGTTGGCGCCGACGCGCCGCACGCGCTCGCTGAGATCGTTCTGCGAGATGCCGTCGGCCGACCAGAGAACCCGGAGATACGACCAGTGCGCGAAGCGGGTTTCGTGCGCGGCCAGCCGCTCCTGCAGCGCGGCGCGCATCGCCTCCCAGGTGACGCGGAGCTGGAAGCCCAGCGCCTCTTCGTGGACCAGGGCCGGGCCGCGCGCCGCATGCGCGCCCGCGGCGCCGCTCTTGAATCGCCTCGACATCGCGACTCCGCTGCAACCCCTCGACGGTGCCGGCCTCGCCGCGATCGCAGGGGCACCCCGCGCCCGCGCCGCCTTGACAGGCCGCAGACAATTAATTCAGCATTGAATTATCGTCAAACGATTATGCGGCCGATACACGAGGATCGAACGAGGGCCTCGCCGTGAAGATCGACATCCATTCCCACATCGTGGACCGTGCCTACATGCAGGCGCTCGAAACGCAGTGCGGCCTCGTCGCCGACCGCAGGACGCCCGGCCGCGTCTTCATGCGCAAGGGCTCGCACACCTTCGCCTGGTCGCGCGAAGACATGTTCGACATCGACCATCGCCTGCGCGACATGGACCGGAAGGGCATCGACATGCGCGTGCTCTCGCTGAGCACGCCCAACGTCTATGTCTGGCCGGCGGCCGAGCAGCCGGCGATGGCGCGCCTGATGAACGACACCACCGCCCGCCTTTGCCGCGCGCACCCCGACCGCTTCGCCGGCCTCGCGAGCCTGCCGCTCGGCGATGTCCGCGCGTCGCTCGTCGAGCTCGATCGCGCGCTCGACGAGCTCGGCATGGCGGGCGTGATGATCGGCTCCAACGTCGACGGCGTGCCGCTCAACGACGCGCGCTTCGAGCCGCTCTGGGCGCGGCTCGACGAGCGGCGCGTGCCGGTGTTCGAGCACCCGATGTTTCCGGCGCACACCGGCGACATGGAGGAATTCGAGCTGCCGCTCCGGCTCGGCTTCGTCTTCGACACGACGCTCGCCGCGGCGCGCATGATCTATTCGGGCATCTTCGCGCGCTATCCGAATTTTCCCTACATCATGGCGCACACGGGCGGGACGCTGCTGATGGTCATCGAGCGCCTCGACAACGGCTACCGCCTGTTCCCCGACTGCCGCAAGCACATCGACCGGCTGCCGAGCGAGTTCGCGCGGAATCTCTACTACGACACGACGTCGTTCTTTCCGCCGGCGCTGAGGATGGCGCTCGATTTCGTCGGACCCGAGCGGCTGTTGTGGGGAACCGACGATCCCTTCATCGGCTCCGACGCCGCGCATGTCGAGGCGCTCGGCCTCGGCGCCGCGGATCGCGCGCGGGTGCTCGGCGGCAATGCGGCGGCCCTCCTCGGTCTCGCGCCGGCGAAGACGCAACGTTCGGCCGCCACGCTTGCCCGCACGGCATCGGGCACCGAAACCGTTTCATAAGCCCGGTCGCAAAGACCGGCATCTCAGGAGGAGCACCCATGAAGCCACTACGAATCGCTTTCGCCGCCGTCCTCGTGGCCGGCGCCGCCGCCCCTGCCCCCGCGGATGAGCTTCGCATCGGCTTCCTCAACACGACGACGGGCCAGGGCGCCTTCATCGGCAAGTTCCTCGAGAACGGGTGGAAGCTCGGCCTCGAGCATGCGGGCTGGGCCAAGGACGGCGACAAGCTCGGCGGCGTGCCGACGCGCATCTTCCACGGCGACGACCAGTCGCGGCCCGATGTCGGCATCCGCGAAGTGGATCGGATGATCAAGGGCGACAAGGTGCACCTGATCGCCGGCCAGCTCTGGTCGCACGTGCTGATGGCGACGCAGAAGCCGATCTTCGACGCCAAGGTGATGCTGATCTCGACCAATGCGGGCCCTTCCCCGCTCGCCGGAGAGCTCTGCAATCCGCTGTTCGTTGCCACAGGCGCGCAGAACGACCTCGTCGCCGAGGCGACGGGCGAGCTCGTCAACCGCGACGGCGTCAAGACCGTGCTCGGCCTCGCGCCGAACTATCAGGCGGGCAAGGACTATCTCGGCGGATTCGAGCGCGCCTACAAGGGCCGCATGATCGACAAGATCTTGTTCAAGGTCGCCGAGACGGATTACCAGGCCGAGTTCGCGCAGGTGCGCGCGCGCAAGCCCGACGCGATCGTCATCTTCGCGCCCGGGGCCATGGGCGTCGCCTTCGTGAAGCAATGGCAGGCGTCGGGATTGAAGGACCAGATCAAGCTCTATTCGATCTTCTCGATCGACTACATGACGCTTCCCGCCATCGGCGAGGCGGCCGTGGGCACCACGGAAGTCAGCTATTGGAATCCGGAGAATCCGAATCCCGCGAACCAGCGCTTCGTGAAGGACTATCTCGCGAAGTTCGGCCACATGCCTTCGTTTCCGTCGGTGGCCAACTATGACGCCGTGGGCATGATCGCGCGCGCCATGCAGGCAACGAAACGCAACACGAGCGACATGGCCGCGGTGGCGCGCACGATCCGCACCACGGAGCAGGAGACGATCCGCGGCAAGCTGCGCTTCAACGTCAACGGCTTCCTGATCCAGCCCTATTGGGAGGTGAAGGTCGCGGCGGGCCCGGGCGGCAAGCCGACGCTCAAGGGCGGCAGCATCGTGTTCGAGCGCGCGGACTCGTTCACCGACAAGTGCCCGGCTGCGAAGCGGACCTGAACGCGCCACGGATCGCAGGGAGGTAGGCATGTTCGTCAAGAACGCGTGGTACGTGGCGGGCTGGTCGCACGAGATCGGCCGCACGCCGCTCGAGCGCTGGATCATCGGCGAGCCGGTGGTGCTGTACCGCACCGAAGCCGGCCGCGCGGTAGCGCTCGAAGACCGCTGCGCCCATCGCCTGGCGCCTTTGTCCAAAGGGAAGCTCGTGGGCGACACGATTCAGTGCGGCTATCACGGCATGACGTTCGATTGCGAAGGCAATTGCGTCCGCCTGCCGGGGCAGGCCGTGATCCCGAAAGCGGCGAAGGTGCGGAAGTATCCGCTGATCGAGCGCTTCGGCTGGGCGTGGATCTGGATGGGCGAGCCCGCGCGCGCCGACGAAGGCTCCATTCCGAACTTCTTCTGGCTCGACCACCCCGAGTGGAAGCCGGTCGGTGGCACGATCCACTGCAAGTCGAACTATTTCCTGCTGATCGACAATCTCCTCGATCTGTCGCACGAAGCGTTTCTGCACAGCTCGACGATCGGCAACGCCGCCGTCGCCGAGGCGGCATTCGAGACCGAGGCGGGCGACTCGGCCGTCCGCGTGCGCCGGCGCATGCCCAATTGCCCGCCGCCGCCGCTGTTCCGGAAGGCGCGCAACTTCGCCGGCAACATTGATCGTTCGCAGGTGATCGATTTCACCCCGCCCTGTTTCGCCGTCGTCGATGCGCGCGCGGTGCCGACCGGAACGAACGATATCGACAACGGCATCGAGTGGCGTGTGATCAACGCGCTCGTGCCGGAAACCGAAGGCACGACGCATTACTTCTGGGCCGTCTCGCGCCACTTCGCGCTCGACAATCGCGAGCTGGACGAGATCATGCAGAAAGGCGTGGTGCATACCTTCGGCGAAGACATCGCGATGACCGAGGCGCAGCAGAAGCGCATGGCGCGGCCCTCGGCCGATCCGAAGCACGTGACGATCAAGGCCGACGCGGCGCCGATTGCGGCGCGCAAGATCGTGACGCGCCTGATGCAGAGCGAGGCGCCCGCCGGAGCGTGACCGGCGCGCCTGAGCCCCAAACGCGAAGCGGCCCGTTCCCCCAACCGGAACGGGCCGCTTGCTTGTTCGTGGATCGTCAGTTGGCTTAGTAGCAGTACCAGCGGTAGAAGTAGCGGTACTGGTAGCCGTTCGTGACG
>CAYZSG010000047.1:0-27149 GCA_964481045.1 uncultured Candidatus Odyssella sp.
GAACAACGTCTACCGCATCCTGCTCGAGATGCTCGCGGTGGTGATGAGCAAGGATGCGCGCGCCCGCGCGGTGCAGCTTCCGGCCTGGAACGAGGCGCTCGGCCTGCCGCGCCCGTGGGATCAGCAATGGAGCATCCGCCTCCAGCAGATCGTCGCGCACGAAACGGATCTCCTCGATTTCGGCGACATCTTCGAGGGCTCGACGGAGATCGAAAAGAAGGTCGCCGAGCTTTGCGCCGCCGCGAAAGACGAGCTCGCGAAGATCGAGCGCATGGGCGGCGCCGTGGCCGCGGTCGAATCGAGCTACATGAAGCAGGCGCTCGTGGAATCGAACGCGAGGCGCCTCGCCGCGATCGAAAAGGGCGAGATGACCGTCGTCGGCGTCAACGCGTTCACGGAAACCGAGCCGTCGCCGCTGCTCGCCGGCGGCGAGGATGGCGGCTTCCTCGCGGTGGACGAAGCCGCCGAGGCCGAGCAGATCAAATCCCTGCGCGCGTGGCGCGCCGCGCGCGACGCGAAGAAGGCCGCCGCGGCGCTGGCCGATCTCGAGCGCGCGGCCAAGGAAGGCCGCAACATCATGGAGCCGTCGATCGCCGCCGCGCATGCGGGCGTCACCACCGGCGAATGGGGCGGCGTGCTGCGCCGCGCATTCGGCGATTGGCGCGCCCCCACCGGCGTCGGCCGCGCCGCCGCCGCGCTCGGCGATGCGAAGGCGCTCGAGGCGGTGCGGAAACGCGTCGACGAAGTCTCGCGCCGCCTCAACCGGCGCCTCAAGATGCTCGTCGGCAAGCCCGGCCTCGACGGCCATTCCAACGGCGCCGAGCAGATCGCCGTGCGCGCGCGCGATGCCGGCTTCGAGGTGGTTTACGAAGGCATCCGGCTCACGCCGGCCGAGATCGTCAACGCCGCGGTGGAAGAGGGCGTCCACGTCGTCGGCCTCTCGATCCTCTCCGGCTCGCACAAGCCGCTCGTGGCCAGCGTCGTGGACGGCATGAAGAAGGCCGGCATCGGCGAGGTGCCGGTGGTCGTCGGCGGCATCATCCCGCCCGAAGACGCCGCCCAGATGAAAGCCGCCGGCGTCGCCGCCGTCTACACGCCCAAGGATTTCGACCTGAACGCGATCATGGCCGACATCGTGGCCATCGTGGAGCGCGGGAGCCGACGGGCGGCGTAGGCGCCAGCGTCATGCCGGCACGAGCAGCCGGCTTTCCTCGCTCGAGATCATCGGCGCCGCGGCTTTCAAAAATTCCGCCCAGCCCGGTGCCGCCATCAGCCGCGCGCGCCGCGCTTCGCGGTCGGGATGGTCGCGATAACCCCACAACATCACGATCTGATTCATCGGGCCGAACTCGGAGCGATACATGCCGAGCAGATTGCCCTGGATCGGTTCCTGGATCGGCAGTCCAACGTCGTGATAGAGCTTGGCGAACTCGGCCAGCCGGCCGACATAGGCAGTATAGATGCGCATTTCGACGATCATGTCTTCCGTCCCCGCCGCGCCGATGCGGCACCGCGACAGAGTAGCCCAGTGAGCGCGGCGCGCATCCTGGTTCTTTTTCACTCCACCGGCGGAGCAACATGGCGCATGGCCGGCGCCGTTGCGGAGGGTGTACGGGCCGCCGGCGCCACTGCCGACATTCGGCAGGTGCCGGAGATCGCCGAGGCGCCGTTCATCCAGGGGCCGAACCACGTGCGCGCGGCGGCGGCATTCGCGGACGTGCCCAAGGCGCGGCCCGAGGATCTTCCGGCCTACGATGGCTTTGCGATCGGCACGCCGGTGCACTTCGGGGCGATGAGCGGCGCGCTGCGCGTGTTCTTCGATCGCACCGGGAAGCTGTGGATGGAGGGCGCGCTGATCGGCAAGCCGGCCACAGTTTTTACCGCCGCCGGCTCCGGCGGCGGACGCGAATCCGCCATCCTCTCTCTGTGGTCGCTACTGGGCGTGCATGGGATGACGCTGGTTCCGCTCGGCATGCGCAGCAAGTCGATTGCCGATCTTTCTGTCGTGCATGGCGCGAGCCCGCTGGGCGCCGGCACCGTCGCCGCCGGCCCCGGCGAGCGGCCCTCGCCGGCCGAAATCGAGATGGCGCGTGTTCAGGGCGCCGCCGTCGCACGTGTCGCCGCGGCCCTGAAAGGGCGCGGTTAATTCCGGAGGCGGAGCAGCCGCATGTCGTCACTGGAAATGTTCTCGGCCGAGTATCCGACGGCGCGCACTACGTTTCTCGCTGCCCTCAAATCCGCCGGCGGCACACATCTCGCCGCACACGAGAATCTGCGAACAGGCCCGGCGGGGAAATCGCTGTTCACCGACATCGCGCGCATCGGCCCGGCTTCCGCGAAGAAGCTGCTGATCCTCGTCTCGGGCACGCACGGCATCGAGGGTTATGCGGGCTCGGGCTGCCACTCCGCGTGGCTCGCCTCGGGGATGTTCGCGCGGCAGGCGGGGCCGGACACCGCCGTGCTGTTCGTCCACGCGATCAACCCGTTCGGCTTCGCCTGGGGGCGGCGGACGAACGAGGACAATGTCGATCTCAACCGCAATTTCATCGATCACGCGAAGCCGCGCCCGGCCAATGCCGATTATGCGGCGATCGCCGAACACGTCGATCCGGTCGATTGGGGCGACGCGGCCGCGCGCGCGAAGCACAACGCGGCGATCGCGAAGTTCCTCCAGCGCGAGACGCACGACGTCCTCTGCAAGGCGATGCATGGCGGGCAATACGTGAATCCGAAAGGCACATTCTACGGGGGCACGGCGCCGGTGTGGTCGAACCGCATCTTCCGGGCGGCGGTGGCGGAGTACGCGGCGCGCGCCGAGCACATCTGCATCATCGACTATCACACCGGCGGCGGTCCGTTCGGCTTCGTCGATCACTTCGTCGACGACGACCGGGACGGGCTTTCGGGCGAAGCGAAATCGCGCCACTGGTGGAGCCATGCGACGATCATCGCGGAGGACAAGGCCAGGCACGGCAAGGACGCGCAGTCGTTGACGCCGGGGAACCTGTTCTACAGCGTGCCCGAGATCGTCCCCGGCAAGCGCTACACGCTCGGCCTCGTCGAATTGCGCACCGGCGAGGCGCAAACCGGCGTCGACGCGATCCGCGCCGAGAACTGGCTGTTCCATCACGGCGACATCGATTCGCCCGAGGGCAAGGCGATTCGTGCCGAAGTGCGCGAGCGCTTCTATCCGGCGAGCGAGGTCTGGCGCGCGATGGTGCTGCGCCAGTCGCACACGCTGATCGGCGAGGCGCTGGCGGGGCTGGCGAAGGCCTGAGGCAGCGGGTTCGCAGCGTCACCCGCGCTTGACAATGTTCATTATTTGTTCTAGGCGTTCAAGTCTGGCCCAGCGAGGCCAGCGGCCAGCGTGCGGAAGCGCGCGGCGGATCGTGCTTTTGGACATTGTGAGGCCGAGTGCCGACGTGCGGCGCCCCAAGAGAGTCGCGCCGTTCGCGCGGAGGCATGAGCGCCGAAAGCCAACAAAAGCCAAGGGGGGCGCGCAGCGCGAAGCCAACAAAAGCCAAGCCCGAGGCCAAGAAAAGCCAAGCTGCGGGGCGCGGAAAAGCCAAGGAAAGCCAACCGAAGCCAAGGAAAGCCAAGCTTCCGCCATCGTCGCGGGGTACGGCCGCCCGTCGATGCCCGCAAATGCACCGCGTTTGCCCGCAAAAGCCTACAGAAGCCTACAAAAGCCTACGCTCGACGGGGGGGGGTAGGCGATCGGGTCAAACCACCTTCGCCCAATAGGCGTCGATGCCGGCCTGGATCTCGGCGATGGCGGCTTCGTCGCGCGCCGGCTCGAACAGGTGGCGATACCGGCCCTGGAGCTTCAGGTACTCCTCGACCGGCACGCGCGGATGCGGCTTCAACGTGTGCACGGTCTTGCCGCCCTCGTATTCCTTGAGCGGCCAGAGGCCGGACTTCACGGCGAGGTGCCCGACCTCGACCGAATGCTCGGGGTCGTAGAGCCAGCCGGTCGGGCAGGGCGCCAGCGCGATGATGAGGCGCGGGCCCTTCAGGCAGCGCGCCTTCTCGACCTTGCGCGCGAGATCGAGTGGCTCGGACGGCGAGACGGTCGCGACATAGGCGGGATCGTGCGCGGCCCAGATCGCGAAGAGATCCTTCTTGCGCCCGCGCGCGCCGCCGGTGTCGGTGGGCGTTCTGGCGCCGTGCGGCGTGGCGGCCGAGCTTTGCTGGCCCGTGTTGCCGTACCCCTCGTTGTCGTAGCAGAGGTAGATGAAATCGAGGCCGCGATCGATGGCGCCCGATGTGGCGGAAAGGCCCATGCCGTTCGAAGAGCCGTCGCCGGCGAGCACGACGACCTGCATGTCCTCCTCGGGCGTCATGCGGCCGCTCTCGCGCAGCAGGTCGAGCGCGTCGCGCACGCCCTGCGCGCCGGCCGGCGCCGAGGCCATCGCGGTGTAGAGCCACGAGCCGCGGAACGGCGTGAACGGATAGGTGGAGAGCAAGGTCATGCAGCCGGCCGCGTTCACGAACACGGTCTTGGGCCCGAGCACGTCGTACACCTGCTTCACCGCCATGAGCCCGCCGCAGCCGCCGCACATCGCCGTGCCGGAGCCGAGCAGGTGCGTCGATGGCAGGTCTTTCATGCGCGCGAAGCGCGCCTCGTGCGCTGCCGGTGTCGTCATGGCGCCGCCTCCAGTTCGTGCCGCTCGACGGCGGCGACGGCCTGCATCTTCCTCACCTCGCGCAATTCGTCGGCGGTGAAGAGCATGCGCGGCTTCGGCGCCTCGCCGCGCGCGGCGGAGGATTTGAGCTCGTCCGCCATCGCGTCGAATTCGTTGGGGCCGATGTCGCGCCCGCCGAGCCCGCCGATGTAGCTCGCGATCAGCGGGCGCGTGGTGGCGTTGTAGAGCGCCGACGCGACCTCGCCGGCGAGGATGCCGCCGGCGCCGAGCGAGATGTTCTGGTCGATGACGGCGATGGCCTTCGTCTGCCACAGCAGCGAGGCGATGCGCGCCGCCGGAAACGGCCGCACGAGCCGCGGCCGCACGAGGCCGATGCGCCAGCCCTGCTTGCGCAGGCGGTCCACCGCGTCGCGCGCCTTGGTGGCGAACGAGCCGATCATCAGGAACGCGTACTCGGCGTCGTCCATGCGATAGGCCTCGACCGCGCCGTAGCGGCGGCCGAAGCGGCGCGCGAAGTCCGCCGCGATCGGCTCGTGCGCGACGAGCGCCGCTTCCGCCGCGCGCTGCATCTCGTAGCGGAAATAGGAATAGGCGCTGCCGCCGAGCACGGCCACGGCCTGGCTGATCGGCTTGCTCGCGCGGAAGCGCAGCGCGCCGGGATCGAACGGGCCCACGAACTCCGCCGCGTCGCGGGCATCGGGCAGATCGACCGGCTCGCGCGTGAACGAAAGCTGGAAGCCGTCGATGTTCACGATCACCGGCAGGCGCACCGAGGCGTGCTCGGCGAGGCGATAGGCCATCAGCACGCTGTCCACGACCTCCTGGCACGAGGCGCAGTGGATCTGCAGCGCGCCCGAATCGCGCGCGGCGAGGATGTCGTTGTGGTCGGCTTCGAGCGTGATCGGCGCGGCGAGCGCGCGCGAGACATTCACGAGCACGAACGGCGCGCGCCATCCGGCGCAGGCGTAGAGCATTTCGAGCCCGTAAAGCAGGCCCTGGCTCGAGGTGGCGGTGAACACGCGCACGCCGGTCGCCGCGGCGGCGCCGGCCGCGGTCAGCATCGAGTGCTCGGATTCGAGCATCGTCATGCGCCCGGGCATCGCGCCCGATTGCATCCAGCCGGCGATCGCCTCGATGATCTCGGTCTGCGGCGTGATCGGGAACGCCGGCACGTAATCGGCGGCGGCGAGGCGCGCGCCCCAGGCGGCCGCGGCATTCCCGGTGAGCAGCGCGCGGTTCATGCGGCTTTCCCCGCGGCCTCGGTTTCGGGAACGGCGCGGATCGCGTGCGGCGGGCATTGCGCCACGCAGATCATGCAGCCCTTGCAGTGATCGTAGTCGATGATGGGCCTGCCGTCGGAAACCGCGATCGCATTGTCGGGGCAGAACGTGCTGCACACCCACCAGCAGCGTCGGCAGCGGTCATGGTCGATGACCGGCCGCATCGAGCGCCACAGGCCGGTGCGCACCTGCACGCTGGTGAGCGGCGCGTGGATCGCGGGCGCGGACACGCCGGCCGGGTCGAGCGGCACGTCGATCCAGTCGGGCTTCGCTTGCGCCGGCGCCGCGCGCTCTTTCACGCAGCCTTCGTACGCGGCCATCGCATCATACGCGGCGAGCGCGACTTCGCGGTTGCGCGCGGCCATGCCGGGGCCGAAGCCGGCATATTCCTCTTCCACCGCGACGATGAGGCTTTCGCGCGAGACGGCGCCGGTCATCCGCGCGGCGGCGCCGGCACAGGCCGCGCCCACGAACTTGAAATCCTCGGCCGAGCCGCTGCCGGGTCGCGGCAAGGCGAGAATCGGGCCGGCGAGCGCAAGCCGCGCGCGCCAGGATTCGGCCGGCTCGGCGCTGTCGATCAGCAGCACGGAATGCGCGTCGAGGCCCTGCAGCACGCCGGCCGCCGGAACGGCCACGAGCGTATCGTCGGCGACGACGACGAGATCGGGATTGGGCATCGCGCCGCGCTCATCGATGGAGCGGCGATCGGCGCGCACATAGGCGAACACCGGCGCGCCGCGACGCTCGGCGCCGTAGCGCGGCGCGTCCTGCACCGTGAGGCCCTCGCGGTGGAGCGCCGTGCCGAGCACGCGGCTCGCTGTCTTCATGCCCTGGCCGCCGCGGCCGTGAAAACGGATGCGATACATGCAGAACGGTTAGACCCTTTGCCGCATCGCCTCCTTGACCTAGCTCAAGGCCGCGCCGGCGGAGTTCACCGTTGTTCCGGGCACGGCGGCGGGCCACACTCGCCGCCATGACCGAGAAAGCGCACCCGCAGACCCTCGCCGCGCAGGCGATGGGCTTCGTCGATGCCGAGAGCAAGGCGATCGTCCCGCCGCTGCACACGGCCACGACCTACATCCGCGACCCCGACAATCAGTATCGCAGCGGCCGCGTCTATGGCCGCGACGACAACCCGACTTACGACCATGCCGAGGCCGTGCTCGCGGCGCTCGAGGGTGGCGCGGACGCGCTTGTTTTCGCCTCGGGCATGGCGGCGGCCACGGCCGTGTTCCAGGCGCTGGCGCCGGGCGACCACGTCGTGGCGCCGAAGGTCATGTATTGGGCGCTGCGCAACTGGCTCACGGGCTTCGCGCGCCATTGGGGCCTCGCGGTCGATCTCGCCGATACGGACAGGCTCGACGATCTCCGTGCCGCGATGCGGCCGGGCAAGACCAAGCTCGTGTGGATCGAGACGCCGGCCAATCCCACCTGGGTCGTCACCGACATCGCCGCCGCGGCCGAGATCGCCCATGCGGCCGGCGCGCGGCTCGCGGTCGATTCCACCGTGGCAACGCCGGTGCTGACGCGGCCGCTGGCGCTCGGCGCCGACATCGTGATGCATTCGGCGACCAAGTATCTGAACGGCCATTCCGACGTCGTGGCCGGCGCGCTGATCACACGTGCGCAGGACGAGCATTGGGCGCGCGTTGCCACGCTGCGCGCGCAGCTTGGCGGCATTCTCGGGCCGTTCGAGGCGTGGCTGCTGCTGCGCGGCATGCGCACGCTCTATCCGCGCGTCGAGGCGGCCTCGCGCGCGGCGCTGGCGATCGCGACGCATTTCGTCGATCACGCGAAGATCGAGCGCGTGCTCTATCCGGGCCTCGGCAACGATCCCGGCCACGCGGTCGCGAAGAAGCAGATGCAGGGCGGCTTCGGCGGCATGCTCTCGATCCGGGTGAAAGGCGGCGAAGCGGCGGCGATCGGCGCGGCGGCGCGCGTGAAGGTATGGAAGCGCGCCACCTCGTTGGGCGGCGTCGAAAGCCTCGTCGAGCATCGCTCCAGCGTCGAGGGCGCAGGCAGCCCGGCGCCGCCCGATCTGCTGCGGCTCTCCGTCGGCCTCGAGCATGCCGGCGATCTCATCGCCGATCTCGAGCAGGCGCTTGGCGGGCGATGAGCCGCTCGCGCGCGTCGGGCCGCGCGCAGAGCGACCGCGCGCGCAAGGCAACGGCGCGCCGGCCGGCCGATCCCGTGCAGGCCAAGCTGCTGGCGGCGCTTGCCTGCGTGTTCGGCGCGGGCGCGTGGATCGTGCCGCTGCCGCTCGGCCTCACCGCGATCATGCTCGCCGGCTGGGGCGTCTGGCGCCACGGCCGCACGCGCTTCGGCGTCGTCGTGCTCGCCGCCGTTTCCGCGCTCACGATCCTCGGCTTCGCCGTCGGCCTGGCGTTGTGAGCGGCGTCGTTACGCGCTCGTAACCAGCGCACAGGCCCGCTCCTCACGCAATTGTCAGCCGCCGCCCGCCGATATCCGAATATAGAAAGCTCCCCGCGGATGCTCCGGCATCGCGCGGTGTTCATCCATGGAAGTGGGGCGGCTGACGGCGGCATGGCGTTCTTCCAGAACCTGCTGGGCGATCCGGTGGGGCAAACGGCGATCGTGCCGTTCGCCGTCGGATTTCTGCTTGCGCTGGTCCTCAGGATCGTCGGCGGCAGAGCGTTGGCCGCGCTCGGCATCGGCGCAGCGTTCTTCGCCACGTATTATATCATCCACAACGGAGTGCCGTCGTTTCCGCCGGCGGCGACGGCGCAGAAACTGTTCTATGTCGCCGCGGCCGGCCTCGTGCTCGGTGTCATGCTCGATGTTGCGGGCGCCGCGCGCTCGGGCGGGCATCTCTTCGCCTTCGTCGTCCCGATCGCGGCGCTCGCCTGGATGCGCTGGCCGCGGATCACGGCAGGGCCGAGCGGCGCGCTGATCGCCACGATTGTCGTCCTGTTCTTTGCCTCGATTGTCGTTTATTGGCGCCAGGCCGCATCGGCGCGCGGATCCGACACCGACGAGGCCAGCAGCGCCGCGTTGTTTCCCGCGATCCAGGTGCTCGTCGCGGGGATCGGCCTCGGCGGCATCGCACTGCTCGGCATCTCGCTGTCGTTCGGCAGCCTCGCGATGGCGCTCGCGGCCGGCGCCGGCGGCTATCTGCTCGTCAGCTATCTCGCGCATCTCTTCGGCGGGCGCGGCCTCGGATACGGCGCCACCGGTGCGTTCGGCGCGGGCGGCATCTGGCTGGCTCTCGCCTACGCCGCGGTGTTCGCGGCGGACGCGCCGGTGAAGATCGCGCTGATCGGCGTCGTCGCGCTGGCGTTTGCGCTCGACTTCGTCGCGCGCCCGCTCGCGCTGCTCGTGGCGGCGGGCGGATCGCCGGCCGCGGCGCGCTTCATGCAGCCGCTCGCCTATGGCATCGTCGTCGCGATCCCGCCTTCGGCGGCGCTGGCCTACGCATGGTTCGTGCTGGGCTGGCGCATGAGTTGAGCTTCGGCGCCGGCTGGGGAGCGAGGCAGGCCGGCGCCGTTCCAAAAAACGCTCTCGCGAGGCTTGAAGGAGGACAACACATGAAGATCCGCACTCTCGTCGCCGCCGCCGCGCTCGCGGTCTTCGCCACGGCGCCCGCCGCGGCCCAATCGACGACCTACGCGGTCGATATCACCCACAGCTCGTTCGTGTTCTCGGCCAACCACCTCGGCTACACGAACGTGTTCGGCCTGTTCCGCGAGTGGGGCGGCGAATTCTCGTTCGACCCGGCCGCGCCCGAGAAGACGACGGTCAAGATCGAAGTCAAGACCGAGAGCCTGGATACAAACGACCGGCGCCTCCAGGCGCAGGGCGGCCGCCGCGGCCGCGACGAGCACTTGCGCAGCGCGGATTTCTTCAACGTGAAGGAATTCCCGACGATGACCTTCCAGAGCACGAAGGTCGAGAAGACCGGCGAGAAGACCGGCAAGCTGCACGGGACCATCACGTTGCTCGGCCAGACGAAGCCGGCGGTGCTCGACGTTACGTTCCACAAAGTGGCGCCGCATCCGATCCCGGCCTACAACAAGGTCATGACCGCCGGCTTCTCGATCCGCGGCACGATCAAGCGCAGCGACTGGGGGATGAAGTTCGGCGTTCCCGGCGTCAGCGACGAGGTCGCGCTCTACATCGAGATCGAGGCGCAGGAGAAGAAGTAGCGCCGCCTTTCACTATGTGAACAGGCGAAGGGCCGGCGGGGTGCGCTCCGCCGGCCCTTTTTCGTCTCGCGGCGCCGCCGCCGGGCGGGCTATTGTCGGCGCTTCACCAGCCGACACGGTCATTGACGCCCATGCGCCGCACCACGCGACTCCGCCAGCTCATCGAAGCGCCCGAGATCCTCGTGATGCCGGGCGTCCACGACGCACTCGGCGCCAAGATCGCCGAGCAGGCCGGCTTCGAGGCGATCACCGAGGGCGGCTATTCCTCGACCGCGACGCTGCTCGGCCAGCCCGACACGTCGCAGCTCTCGATGACCGAGCTCGCCGATCACTACGCGCGGATCTGCGACGCCGTCTCGATCCCGGTCTTCGGCGACGGCGACACCGGCTTTGGCAACGTGACGAATGTGCGCCGGACGACGCGCGCTTATGAGCGCGCCGGCCTCGCCGGCTTCTTCATCGAAGACCAGACGTTTCCGAAGCGCTGCGGCCACATGCCCGGCAAGGGCGTGGTTTCCGCCGAGGAGATGCTCGGCAAGCTCAAGGCCGCGCTCGACGCGCGCCACGACCCCGACCTCGTCATCATGGCGCGCACCGACGCACTCGCCACGCACGGCATCGACGAGGCGATCGAGCGCGCGGTGCTCTATCGCGACGCCGGCGCCGACCTCATCTTCGTCGAGGCGCTCGAGACGACGGACGACATGCGCCGCGTCTGCAAGGCCGTGCCCGGGCCGGTCTTCGCCAGCATCATCGACGGCGGCAAGACGCCCAATCTTGGCGCGGCCGAATGCCAGGAGATCGGCTTCGCCGTGATGACCAATGCGCTCGCGCCTACGTATGTTTACGCAAGGGCGATGCAGGACTACTACGCGCACTTCAAGCGCACCGGCAGCAGCAAGGGCTATGAGCAGCGCCTGATCCCGTTCGATCAGTTCAACGCGCTGGTAGGGCTTGCGGCGCTGCGCAAGCGCGAGGAAGATGAGCTCGAATTCGCCCGGCGCATCGCGCGCCGCCGGCGGAAGCCGCCCGAAGCGGCGGAATGACCGCCGCAAGGCGAAGCGAAAGCAACAAGAATTAGGGAGGAGAGACTCATGCGTATGTCGATCGCGGCGCTCGCGGGCGCCGGCCTCGTGCTCGCCGCCGCGCAGGCGGGCGCCGCCGAGTTCACGATGCGGGTCAGCCATCAGGTTCCGACCGCGCATCACATGCACAAGGCGCTTCTGCTGTTCGCGGAAGACGTGAAGCAGCGCACGAAGGGCGGCGTCGAGGTTCAGCTCTTCCCAGCCGAGCAGCTTGCCAAGGCCGGCGAGAACTTCCCGCAAGTGGCGCGCGGCGCGATCGAGGCGGCGCTGGTCGTCAACGCGCAATGGGGCAACACGATCCCCGAAATGGCGGCGCCGACGATCCCGTTCTTCTTCACCGATCTCGAGCGCATCAGGAAATTCCCGAAGTCGGACGCCCGCAAGTTCCTCGACGAGCAGCTCGCAAAGAAAGGCGTGCACTCGATCTCGTGGCTCTACATCACGCGCGTCTCGATCTTCACCTCGGGCAAGAAGCCGCTCGCGACCTTGGCCGATTTCCAGGGCCTCAAGATCCGCGGCCTCAACGCGCTCACGGACAACAGCCTCAAAGCCGTCGGCGCGGCGCCCTCCACGATGCCGGGCTCGGAGGTGTATCAGGGCCTGCAGACCGGCGTGCTCGACGCGGGCCTCACCGACATCTCCGCCGCGGTCTCGCGGCGCTACTACGAAGTGCAGAAGTTCGGCACCGTGCTGCCCTACTTCACGGTCTACTTCCACATGTTCTCCAATCCCAAGTGGTATGCGAGCCTGAAGCCCGAATACCGCGCGGCGATCGAGGCGGCGGCGGCCAAGAACGAGCAGGACATCATCCCGATCACGGAAGAGACGGCGGCCGCGGCCGTCGGTCAGCTCCGCGAGAAAGGCATGCAGATCACGGTGCTCAAGGATGCCGAGGTCGAGGCCTGGAAGGCCAAGATGCAGCAGCCGGTGATCGATGCGTTCTTGAAGATCTCGCCCGAAGGCGGCGCCAAGATCATCGAGCTGATGAAGAAGCTCTGAGCCGGCGAAGCGCCCGCGCATGGGGGCGTTCGACCGTGCCGTTCGCGCGATCAGCGCCGGCGCGCTGCAGATCGCCGCGGCCGCCTGCCTGATCTGCTTCGTGCTGATGTGCTACTCGGTGGCGATGCGCTACTTCTTCGGCGCGCCGCAGAGCTGGATCGACTACGCCGTGGGCTGGCTCGTCGTCGCGATGGTGATGTTCGCGGCGCCCGCGGCGCAACTCACCGGCGAGCACGTCGCGGTCGATACGGTCAGCGAGCGCGTGCGCGGCGGCCCGCGCCGCGCGCTCGCGGCCTTCGGCCTTCTCTGCGTCGCGGCCACGGCGGCGATCATGATCTGGGAAGGCTCGGCGATGGTGGCCTTCTCGCGCATGACCGGAATGATGACCGAGCTCTATCCGGTGCCGCTCTGGTGGATCCAGGTGCTGGTGCCGGTGGGCTTCGGCCTCATGCTCGCCGTGGCGCTGATGCAGCTCCTGCGCGTCGCGCGCGGGCTCGAAGCCGGTGACGAGGCGGCGGCGGACGAAGCGGCGCGGCTCAAGGCGAGCCCGCTCGAATGACGTTCCTGCTGCTGCTGGGCGGCCTCATCCTGCTGCTCTACCTCGGCATGCCGATGTATGCCGGCATGTTCCTGTTCTCGCTCGTGGTCTTGCTGCTCGTGGAGGGCAAGGTCGCGGGCGTGGGCGAGCTCGCGTTCGGCAAGCTCAACGTCTACCTGCTCGTCGCCATTCCGCTGTTCATGCTGATGGCGCGGTTCATGGTGAAGGGCCGCGTCGTCGACGATCTCTACAAGGCGGCGAACACGATCTTCGGCCATCTGCCGGGCGGTCTCGGCGTCGCCACGATCGCGGCGTGCACGGCGTTTGCCGCGATCTCGGGCTCGTCGGTCGCCACCGCGCTCACGATCGGCACGGTCGCGATCCCGCAGATGCTGAAATACGGCTACGACCCCCGGGGCGCCTACGGCGCGGTCGCCGGCGGCGGCACGCTCGGCATCCTCATTCCGCCCTCGGCGCCGATGGTGCTCTACGCGGTGGTGTCGGAGGCCTCGATCGGCGCGCTGTTCATGGCCGGCCTGTTGCCCGGTGTCATGCTCGCCGGCATCTTCGCGCTTTACTGCATGCTCACCGAATGGCGGCGCGAGAAGCGGCTCGGCACGCGGCATCGGCGGCCCAAACGCGCGAGCGGCGCCGAGATGCTGCAGGCCGTGCGCGGCTCGTTCTGGGCGCTCACGCTGCCGCCGTTCGTGCTGCTCGGCATGTATTTCGGCGTGTTCACCGCCACCGAGGCGGCGGGTACGGGCGCGCTGTGGGCGCTGCTCATCGCGTTCGTGATCTATCGCACGCTGAGCCTGCGCGACATCTGGGGCAGCGCCGCCGAGGCCGCGCGCACGTCGGCGGTGCTGTTCCTCATCATCATCGGCGCGGCGATGTTCGGCGACGTGCTCACCAAGCTGCGCGTGCCGAACGAGCTCGTTCGGCTCGTCGTCGACTACAATCTCACGAAGCTCGAATTCCTGCTCGCCGTGATGGCGCTGCTGTTCGTGCTCGGGCTCGTGCTCGAATCGATCTCGATCATCCTGATCACGACGCCCGTGCTGCTGCCGGTCCTCAACCAGCTCGAGATCGACAAGGTGTGGTACGGCGTGCTGCTGACGATCAATCTCGAGCTGGCGCTGATCTCGCCACCCGTGGCCATGAACCTCGTCGTCATCAAGTCGATCACCAAGGCGCCGCTCGCCGAGATCAACAAGGCGGCGATCCCCTACATGCTGATGATGGCGCTGGCGATCGCGATCCTCATGCTGGCGCCCGAAATCGCGCTTTGGCTGCCGCAGACCATGGGCTATGTGACCAAGTGAAGGCCGGCGCCGCCGGCCTTGCGAACCGACGGGCAGTGCGGCCGGCATGAGCTTCCTCGACCACATCCGCGCCTGTAACCGGCGCGACCTCACGCGGTTTCGCCCGTTCCGCATCGATGGCGCGCTGGCCGGCTACGCGCGCGACGACATGGCCGAGGCCATCCGTCCGGCCACCGGTGTGTTTCGCGTGACGAACGACGAGGTGGCGCTCGCGCCCGGCCTTCAGTCGTTCGAGCAGCGGACGGCGGCCGTGGAAGGCGTCTTGAAGGGCCTGCAAGGCGCGCGGATCATGTCGCCATGGCGCAACGAGCCCTACGCGGTCACGATCGCCGCGGGCGGCCCGGCGCTGTTCGCGATCGAGCGCGCGGCGGTGCCGCTGTTCGGCATCCGCGCCTATGGCGTGCACTTGAACGGATACGTTCGCAAGAACGGCGCGATTTTCCTGTGGATCGGCCGCCGGTCGCGGACCAAGCAGACCTACCCGGGCATGCTCGACAACGCCGTTGCCGGCGGTCTGCCTCATGGCCTGACGGCGCGCGAATGCCTGATCAAGGAGTGCGCGGAAGAGGCCGGCATCCCGGAGTCCCTGGCGGAACAGGCGCTGCCCGTGGGCGCCATCACCTACACGGGCACGATGCCCGAAGGCCTCCGCCGCGACGTGCTCTACTGCTACGATCTCGAGCTTCCCGCCGATTTCCGGCCGGTCTGCCACGACGGCGAGCTCGAGGCGTTCACGCTCATGCCGGTCGAAGAGGTGGCGGCGATCGTGCGCGATACGGAGCAGTTCAAGTTCAACTGCAATCTCGTCATCATCGACTTCCTCGTTCGCCGCGGCCTGATCGGGCCGGACGAGCCGGACTATCTCGCCATCGTAAGGGGCCTGCATCAATGACCACCGATCTCGGCCTGGCTTCGGCCACGGAGCTTCTCCGCCTCTTCAAATCCAAGAAGGCATCGCCGGTCGAGGCGGCGAAGGCCGCGCTGGCACGTATCGCGAAACACAATCCGGCGCTCAACGCGTTCGTGCTGGTCGACGAGAAGGCGGCGCTGGCGGCCGCGCGCGCCTCGGAGAAGCGCTGGGCGAAGAAGAAGCCGCTCGGCCCCGTCGATGGCGTGCCGGCGACGATCAAGGACATCATCCTCACCAAGGGCTGGCCGACCTTGCGCGGCTCCCTGACGGTCGATCCCAACCAGGCATGGAACGACGATGCGCCGGTGACCGCGCGCCTCAAGGAAGCGGGCGCCGTGATCCTCGGCAAGACGACGACGCCGGAGTTCGGCTGGAAGGGCGTCACCGACAGCCCGCTCACCGGCATCACGCGCAATCCGTGGAACCCGGAGATGACTCCGGGCGGCTCTTCGGGCGGCGCCGCGGTGGCCGCGGCGATGGGCATGGGCGCGCTCCATATCGGCACCGACGGCGGCGGCTCGATCCGCATTCCGGCCGCGTTCACCGGCATCTTCGGTTTCAAGCAGACCTTTGGACGCGTGCCGGCCTGGCCGCTCTCGCCGTTCGGCACGCTCGCCAACGTCGGTCCGATGACGCGCACCGTGGCCGATGCGGCGCTGATGCTCACGGTGCTCTCTCAGCCCGATTGGCGCGATTGGTACGCGCCGCGCCAGCCGGGCCAGGATTTCACGAAAGGGCTCGACAGCGGCGTGCGCAACTTGCGCATCGCGTGGAGCCCCACGCTTGGCGGCAAGCGCGTGATGCCCGGCGTGGCCGAGAAGGCCGCCGCCGCCGCGAAGCTGTTCAAGCGGCTCGGCGCGCGCGTCGAGGCGGCCGAACCCGACATCGGGCCGGCCGACGACATCTTCATGAAGCACTGGTTCTCGACCGCGCACGTCGTCGTCGAGGGCATCGCGCCCGAGAAGCGCCACCTCGTCGATCCCGGCCTGATCGAAACCGCGCGCGTCGGCGGCGGCTATTCCACCGCCGACTACATCCGCGCCCAGATGGCGCGCCGCGAGCTCGGCCTGCGCGTCAACCGCTTCTTCCAGAAATACGACCTGCTGCTCACGCCGATGGTGTCGGTCACGGCGTTCGGCGTCGGAAAGGTGGCACCCGAGCCGCCCGGCGAAAGCGCCTGGGTGGACTGGACGCCGTTCAGCCATCCGTTCAATCTGTCGCGCAACCCGGCGGCCAGCGTGCCGTGCGGGCTGGCCGACGGGCTTCCGGTCGGCCTGCAGATCGTGGGCCGCCACGAAGAGGACGCGCTGGTGCTGCGCGCCGCCCGCGCTTTCGAGCGGGCGCAGCCCTGGGCGCTGCCGCCGTCGGCGACGGCCTCGTAACGGCAGCGGAAGGCGAATGGCGAGCGAGCGCACGCACCAACTCGCGATGCAATCCGGCCTGCTGACGGCGGGCCGCCAGTTCTTCTCGCCCACGGGCCGGCGCCGGCTCGGCCTGGCCGCCGCCTACATCGTGCTCTACCTGCTGCTCGACTGGGCCAGCACGATCCATCCGTTCCTGAGCTACAACATCACGCCGTGGAGCCCGCCGCCGGGCCTCTCGCTGGCGCTGCTGTTCGCATTCGGGCTTTCCTATGCGCCGCTCTGGTTCGTCGCCGGCGTCGTCGCCGATCTCGTCCTGCGCTTCACGACGGTGCCGCTGCACATCTCGATTCTGACCAATCTTGCGGCCGCCGGCGGCTATGCCGGCATCGTCTGGATCCTGCAGCGGCGGCTGCGCTTCGACGCGACCCTGCCCTCGGTGCGTGATTTCGCGCTGCTGGCGGGCGCGGCGCTGATCGGCGCCGCCATCGTGGCGCTGCTCGTCATCGCGATCTATGTCGCGCTGGCCGGCCTGCCGATGCCGCGCGTGCTCGAGGCGTGGCTGCGTTACTGGGTGGGCGACGCGATCGGCATCGCCGTGACGGCGCCGCTGCTGCTGCGCCTGCCGCACATCACGCGCCCGATCGTGGGGCCGGCCGAGATGATCGCGCAGGGTGTCGTGCTCGCGGGCAGCCTCTGGCTGCTGATGCACGTTTCCACGGCCGACCAGATCCGTTTCTTCTATGTGCTGTTCGTGCCCGCGGTGTGGATCGCGGTGCGGCACGGGCTCACCGGCGCCGCCGTCGCCTGCTTCGTCATCCAGGTGGCGCTCATGGTGGGCGCCGTGAGCCAGGAGATCGGCGCGGACGCGGTGCTCGATCTCCAGGCGCTGATGATGACGCTCGCCGTCACGGTCCTGTTCACCGGCGTGCTGGTCGACGAACTCCGGAAGCAGCAGGCGGCGCGCGAGCAATTGCGCAACGAAGTGAGCCACCTGGCGCGGCTCAGCACCGGCGGCGAGATCGCCACCGGCCTCGCCCACGAGCTCAACCAGCCGCTCACCGCGCTCCTCAACTATGTGCGCGTCAGCAAGGCCCAAGTCGAGCGCGGCGGCGCGCCGGCGCAGGTGCTCGAGTCGCTGCTGAAGGCCGAGGCGCAGGGCGTGCGCGCGGCCGAGACCGTGCAGCACTTGCACGATTTCCTGCGCTATGGCGAACTCTCGATGAGCGAGTTCGAAGTTGCCGATGCGGTGGGCGAAGCGGTGGCGCTCGTGCGCGTCGCCAAGCGCGGCAGCGAGATCGCGGTGCGCGTCGGCCCCGAGCTCACGGGCTGCATCGTGAGCGCCGACCGCGTGCAGACTACGCAGATACTCGTAAACCTAATTACGAATGCCTTCGAGGCGATCATGGAGCAGAATGTGCCGGCCGGCATGGTCGAGATCACGGCGGCGCGGCGCGGCGGCAATCTGGAGATGTCGATCGTCGACAACGGCGGCGGCGTTCCGCAGGAGGATCGCGGCCGCATCTTCGACTCGTTCTTCACGACGAAGACCGAGGGCATGGGCCTCGGTCTGGCGATATGCCGCAGCTTGGCGGAGGCGCAGGGCGGACGCATTTGGTACGAACACGGCGAAGCGGGGCGGCACCGCTTCGTGTTCACCCTGAATCTGGCAGGAGGATGATCGGATGGCACGAACGGCGGTTTACATCGTGGACGACGACGCGGCGGTGCGCGACAGCATGGCCCAGCTCCTCGGCATGCACGGCTACGAGACGCGCCAGTTCGCCGATGCCGCCGGCTATCTCGACGAGGCGGAGAAACTGCCCAAGGGCTGCGTCCTGCTCGACATCCGCATGCCGGGCATGAACGGCATGGAGCTGCAGGAAGAGCTGAAGAAGCGCGGGCGCGACGAGCCGATCGTGTTCGTCACCGGCCATGGCGACATCGGCCTCGCCGTGAAGGCGATGAAGGCGGGCGCCACCGACTTCCTCCAGAAGCCCTGCGACGAGCACGAGCTGGTCGGCGCCGTGCGGCACGCGCTCACCGGCAAGCGCGAGGCGCGCCCGGCCGGCGACATCGACGAGAAGGCGGCGGCCGCGCTGGCGCGCCTGACGGATCGCGAGCGCGAGATCCTGAGCTACGTCAGCAAGGGGCTCACCAGCAAGGCGATCGCGCAGCGCCTCGGCATCAGCGTGCGCACGGTCGACATCCACCGCGCCAACATCATGAACAAGACCGGCACGCGCAACGTCGTCGAGCTGGTGCGGCTCGCGCTGGCGGGCGGCTTCATCGGCGCGTGAGCGGCGCTCAGAAGAACGCGATGTGCACCGCGAGATAGAGCGCGACGCCGCCGATGGCGACGAGCGCCATCGTGCCGCTGGCATGCTCGCGCGCGAAGTAGCCTTCGCGGAACGAGCGGCCGAGCCGGGCGAATACGCCGAAAACGGCGCCCGTCGCGAGACCGGTGATGCCCTTCCACGCGAATACCAGCGGCGCCGCCACCATGCCGATGAAGGCCGGCGCGGCCTTCCGGTAAAACCAGTCGAAATCGAGGTTGGTGGAGCGCAGCTCGGGCGGATACAAGCCGGTGCGCGTCAGCACGGCGAACGCCAGCGCCGAAAACATCAAGAGCTGAAGTTGCGTGATCACGTGCGCGGGCGTGTAAGGCACGTAATCCACCGCATAGGGCAGGATCGCATAGAGCGGCGCCGGATAGACGCCGATCGCGATGCAGAGAAACGCGGTGAGGCCCATAGCCGCCAGCATCGGCCCCGGCGCCTCCGCGCAGCGCTTGCCCGAATCGTGTCCGAAGAACGCGAGATAGGGAATCTTGATGCCGGTGTGGATCAGGGCGCCCACCGAACCGACAAGCAGGGCCATCCATGCGATGGCAAGGCCTGTGTCCTGCGCCGCACTCAGGATCAGCGACTTGCTCACGAACCCGGCCAACATTGGAACTGCCGAGATCGCCGCTCCACCGACCACGCAGAATGCGGCCGTGAGCGGCATCGATCTGAAGAGCCCGCCAAGATCCGTGGCATTGGCGGTTCCGGTCCGGAACAGCGCCGCACCAACGGCCATGAACAGGAGGGCTTGGTAAAGTGTGCTCGCCAGCGCGTGCGCTACGGTGCCGTTGAGCGCCAGCTCCGAGCCGATGCCGATTCCCACGACCATGAAGCCGAGTTGGCTGTTCAGGCTGTAGGCGAGCACGCGCCGGAGATTGTTCTCGATCAGGGCGTGGAAAATCGGGAATACAGCCATCGCCGCCCCGATCCAGATCAGCATTTCCGTGCCCGGAAAGCCGCGTGCCAACGCATACACGGCCAGCTTCGTCGTGAACGCGCTCAGGAAGACCGTGCCGGTCACGGTCGATTCGGGATAGGCGTCCTGCAGCCAGTTGTGCAACAGCGGAAACGCGCATTTTATGCCGAAGGCGAGGAAGATCAGCGCGCCCGCCGTGCCATCGAGGCCCATCGGCCCGAACGCGACCGAGCCCGTCTTGCTCCAATGCAGGATCGCGCCCGCGAACAGCAGTACGCCGGAGAGGATCTGGACGACGAGATAGCGCATGCCGGCGCGGTACGAGCGCTCGGTGCGCGATGCCCACACGATGAACACCGAGGCGATCGCCGTGATCTCCCAATAGACGAAGAGGGTCACGAGATCGCCGGCGAAGACGGCGCCGATCGCGCTGCCGATATAGACCAGCGCCGACACCTGCTCCGCCGCGCGGCTGACATTCAACGCAAACAGAAATCCGAGGAACGCCGCGATGTAGAAGATGTAGCCGAAGGCGAGGCTGAGCTTGTCGGCGCGGACGGGCGCCAGCCTCAGATCGAACAGCGACAGCGCGCCCCAGCCCCCGGCGCCATTGGCCGCGAGATCGGCAAGTCCGATCAGCGGGAGCGCCAGCAGATAGGCGTTGCGCAGCCCGCCGCGCAGCAGCGGCACGAGCGCCGCGCCGAAGATCAGCAGCAATCCGGGCGGCAGGCTAGCGATCATAGTAGTCTTCCGACCGCTTCAGGATCTTGCGCAGCTCCTTGGCGGCCAGCACCAGGAACACGCAGCAGACGAAGCCGAAGATTCCGTAGAAGCCAAAAATGCCCTCGAGCTTGAACTTCGCGTGCTTGTCGTAGAAGAAGTCTGCCGCGATAAGCACGGCGCAGATCGCGACGACTGCCCAGAAAATCTTGTCGACGTTGCGCCGCTCGTCGAGCCAGGTGCGGCGCTCCTTTTTTGGCGTGTCGGTCATCGCGGCCTTCTCCTCAGGGCGCCCGCGCGAGCGGCTCGAGCAGCGCATAGATCTGGTCGGTGAAGAAGAAGAGGGCGAGGCAGCCGGCCGCGGTGATCGAAAGCGCCACGAGGCAGGGCCACGGCGCCTCCTTGATTCCGCTGTGCTCGCCATGCGGCGCCGGCGCGGCACCGACGGCGAGCGCGCGCGGCGCCGGCACGAACCAGGCGCGCGCAACGATCGGCATGAAATAGGCGATGTTGAGCACCGTGCTCAGCATGAGGGCGCCCACCAGGATGAGGCGGTCGGCCTCGGCCGCCGCCATCGTGAGGTAGAATTTGCTCCAGGTGCCGCCGCCCGGCGGCAGGCCGCAGACGCTCAGCGCGCCGATGAAGAAGCAGAACATCGTCACCGGCATGGTCCGGCCGATACCGCGCATGTCGCTGATCTCGGTCTTGTGCAGCGCCGTGTAGATCGCGCCGGCGCAGAAGAAGAGCGTGATCTTGCCGAAGGCGTGCATTGCGATATGCATGCCGCCGCCGATCACGCTCCACTTGCTCGCCATCGCGCCGGCGAGAACGACATAGGCGAGCTGACTCACCGTGGAGTAGGCGAGCCGGGCCTTCAAATTGTCCTTCGTGAGCGCGATGACCGAGGCGAGCACGAGGCTCGCCGCGGCGACATACATGAGCCATGTGCTGGCGCCGGTCGAGGCCAGGACGTCCGTGCCGAAGACGTAAACCACGACCTTCAGCACCACGAACACGCCGGCCTTCACCACCGCCACCGCGTGCAGCAGCGCGCTCACCGGCGTCGGCGCCACCATCGCCGCCGGCAGCCAGCGATGCATCGGCATCAGCGCGGCCTTGCCGATGCCGAATGCGAAGAGCGCGAGCAGCACGCCGAGCTCGCCCGGCGAGAAGACGTCGCGGACGATGCCGCCGGGCTGGAAGTCGCCGGTGCCGGCGCGCACGTACACCCAGATGATCGCGGTGAGGAACAGCACGATCGAGCTGCCGATCAGCATCAGCAGATACACGCGGCCCGCGCGGATCGCCTCCGGCGTCTGCTTGTGCACGACGAGCGGATAGGTCGAGAGCGTGAGCAGCTCGTAGAACAGGAACAGCGTGAACAGGTTTGCCGAGAACGCGATGCCGAGCGTGGCCGCGAGGGCCACGGCGAAGCAGACGTAGTACGAGGTCTGTCGCGGCTCGTCGTTGCCGCGCATGTAGCCGATCGAATAGAGCGAATTCACGATCCAGAGGAACGAAGCGACGAGGGCGAACAGCATGCCGAGCGGCTCGAGCGCGAGGCGAAGCTCGACTCCGGGCAGCACGCTCCAGGCGCCCGTCGCGGGCCGCGCGCCGCCGAGCACGCCGGGCGCGAGCGAGGCGACCGTGACGAACATCGCCGCGGCGGCGACGAGCGTGACCGCCTCGCGCAGATTGGGCCGGCGGCCGGCGAGCGCGATCAGCACCGCCGCCGCCGCGGGAATGGCGATCGCGACGGGCAATGCCGTCTCCGGGCTCATGGCGCCTTGCCCAGGAGGCCGCGCGCGGCGCGCGCCGCAACGTCGCCGGTGAGTTCGGTGTCGAGCCCGAAATAGATGCAGGCCGCGACCAGCAGCAGGGCCGGCACCAGCATCGAGAGCGGCATTTCGCCGTGCTTCTCGGCCACGGGATCGGCGGGCCGGAAGAAAGCGGCTTCGACGACGCGGCCCATGTAGACCAGCGCCAGGAGCGACGTCGCCACCACGAACGCCGCGAGCCACCACCAGCCGCGCTCGAGCGCCGCCACCACGAGATACCACTTGCTCACGAAGCCGACCGTGCCCGGCACGCCCACCATGCTGGCGCCGGCCAACACGATGCCGGCGAGCGTCAGCGGCATCTGCCGGCCCTGGCCGGCAATCCGCCGCATCGTCACCGCGCCGCCGTAGAACGCGATGCCGCCGACCAGCAGGAACAGCGCGCCCTTCATCACGCCGTGATTGAAGATGTGCACGATCGCCGCCGTCAGCCCCGCTTCGGTGCCGATGCCGATGCCGAGCGTGATGTAGCCGATCTGCGCCACGCTCGAATAGGCGAGCAGGCGCTTCACGTCGTTCTGGAAGATCGCGGCCGTGGAGGCATAGACGATGGCGGCGGCGGAGAGCGACAGCCAGATCGCCGGCACGATGATTTCCTGGAGCGGAAACGTGCCGGCGAACACGGTGAAGAAGAACCGCAGCAGCAGATAGATCGCGACCTTCGTGGCGGTGGCGGCCAGGAACGCGGTCGTCACCGAGGGCGCGTAGGCATAGGCGTTGGGCAGCCAGTAATGCAGCGGAAACAGCGCGAGCTTGAGGCAGAGACCCACGGCGATGAAGCCGAGGCCCACCATCACCGGCCGCTGATTCGCCGCCTGCGGCAGGCGCTCGGCGAGGTCAGCGATGTTGAGCGTGCCCGTCATCACGTAGATGAAGCCCACGCCGATGACGAAGAACGTGGCGCCGACGGTGCCGATCACGAGATACTGGTAGGCTGCCATCAGCGCGCGGCGGTCGCGGCCGAGCGCAATCAGCGCGTAGGACGAAATCGACGAGATCTCGAGGAACACGAACACGTTGAAGGCGTCGCCCGTCAGCGTCATGCCAAGCAGGCCGGCGAGGCAGAGCAGGAACAGCGCGTAGTACCAGGGCTGGCGCTGATGTGGAATCTCGCGGTCGAGGCTCGCGCGCGCATAGGGGACGATCACGGCCGCGATGCCGGAAACCAGCACGAGCAGGAACGCATTGGCGGCGTCGATGCGGTATTCGATGCCCCAGGGCGGCTCCCAGCTGCCGAGCCAATAGGAGATCGGCCCGGTCGCAAGCACCTGCAGCAGCAGCGCCACGGCCACGAACGGCATCGCGAGGCTGGCCGCGAGCGCGATCAGCCAGGCGAGGCGCCGGTTGCGCACCATGGCGCAAAGCGGCGCGGCCAGCAGGGGGATGACGACCTGCAGCGCGGGAAGGTGGTCGGCGATCACGCTTCTTCGCCCCCGCCCAGGATTTCGTCTTCCTCGATCGTGCCGAACGCTTCGTTGATGCGCACCACCAGCGCGAGGCCGACCGCGAGCGTGGCCACACCGACCACGATGGCGGTGAGGATCAGCACGTGCGGCAGCGGATTCGAGTATTTGGTGACGCCGTCGGCGATGATCGGCGCGGAGCCGCCGATGATCTTTCCGGGCCCGACGTAAAGGAGATAGACCGAGGTCTGGAAGATGCCGAGGCCGACCAGTTTCTTGATCAGGTTGCCGCGCGCCACCACGACGTAGAGCCCGATCATCATCAAGATGACCGTGGCCACGTGACTGGCATAGGCGGCGAAGGTGATCACGGTCAGCGCCCGCGGCCGGAGAAGGCGTAGTAGATCGCCGTCATCGTGCCGGCCACGGTAACAAGCACGCCGGTTTCGACCCAGAAGATGCCGCGCTCCTGACCGTGCACAGCGTCCTTGTCGAGCACGAAGTAGTCTAGAAAATTGCCGCCGAAGACGATGCCGGCAATGCCGACCGCGCAGTATAGGAACACGCCGAGCGGGATCGCGATCTCGAGGAGGCGCATCGGTACGACGCGACGCGCAGCAGTAAGGCCAAATATCAGCCCGTAGAGAATGACGCCGGCCGCGAGGATGACGCCGGCCTGGAAGCCGCCGCCCGGCCCCGATTCGCCGTGATAGAAGACGTAGAGCGCGAACAGCAGGATGAACGGAAGGATCAGCTTGATGACGACGCGCGGGATCGTCTCCTCGTGCATCGATCCCACAAGAATTTCCTTCTCGTTCTCGCGCAGCCGCCCCTGCAGCAGGATCAGCACGCCGATGCCCCCGGTGAAGATCACCGTCGTCTCGCCGAGCGTATCGAAACCGCGATAGCTCGCCAGCACCGCGGTGACGATGTTCGGCACGCCGGTTTCCCGGACGACGTCGTTGATGTAGCGCGGCGCCACGTGCTGATGCATCGGCGCCACCGCCTCGCCGAACGGCGGCAGGCCGAAGGCGCCGTACATCAGCAGCGCGCCGGTCGCCAGCGTGAGCAGCAGCGGCCCGGCGCGGACCTTCAGCGCCGGCGCCTCCTTCGCGTGCGTGAGATAGATGGCGCCCAGCAGCAGCACGGTCGAGACGCCGGCGCCGACCGAGGCCTCGGTCATCGAAACGTCCACGGCGTCGAGCGCGAGCAGGGCAAGGGCCATGCAGAAGCTGTAGACGCCGCCCAGCACCACCACCGCGAAAAGATTGCGCACGCGCGCGATCCCGAGCGCTGCCGCGATCAGGAAGACGAGCAGGGCGATGTAGACTACTTGCTCGATGGCGCGCCTTCCTTCTCGGCCAGCTTCGGCTTCAAGCCCCGATGCAGCGCGGCGCGGCCGAGCGCATGGCAGGCCACGGGGCTCGTGAACAGCAGCAGCAGCACGATCACGACGAGCTTGGCCATCACCAGCGTGAAGCCCGCCTGGAACATGAGCCCGATCAGGATCAGCGAAACGCCGAACGGATCGATCACGCCCGAAGCGTGCATGCGCGTGTAGAAATCGGGCATACGGATGATGCCGAACGCGCCCACGATGCAGAAGAAGCCGCCCGCCGCGATGAAGAGCCAGCTCACGCCGTCGACGATCCAGGCCATCAATGGTGCTCCACGCGCGGCGGCTCGGCGCTCTCGGGGTCGCCGAGGCTGCCGAAGCGGAAGAACTTCAGGATAGCGAGCGTGCTGAGGACGTTCAGCAGCGCGTAGACGATGGCGATGTCGAGGAACTCGGGACGGTCGGTGAGGAAGCCGTAGACGGCCATCAATCCGACCGCGAACGTGCCGATCGTGTTTCCGACGAGAACGCGGTCGAACACCGTCGGGCCCATCCAGCCGCGCGCCAGCACCAGCGCGATGGAAACGAGCAGCGCGACCGCGGCGGCGGCGAACATCAGCGCGAGCCCTCGAACCGGCAGACCCGCCGGTCCATGTCGCCGGCCACGAGGCTTTCGGCGCCCTCGCGCGTCAGCGCATGGACGAGAAGGTCGTCGCCCGTCAGCTCCATCGTGATCGTGCCGGGCGTGAGCGTGATCGAATTGGCGTAGGTGACGCGGCCTACCTCGCTATGCTGCCCCGCCTTGAGGCGCACCATCACCGGGCTGATCGGCAGCTTCGGATCGAGAATGCGCTTGGTTACGTCCCAGGCCGCTTTCGCGATCTCCCACAGCAGCCAGGGCCAATAGGTTACCGCGCTGACCGTGAGGTGAATTGGGTGGCCTTCGCGGTCGACCACCGACATGAGCCGGTCGCTGAACCACACGACGGCGAGGCTCGAGGCCAGGCCCGCCGCAACGAGAAACGGCGTGTAGTGCCCCGAAAGCAGGAGCCAGAACAGGAACAGCGCGAGGGCGAGGCTTATCCGCCGCAACATCGCCGGCTCAAGCGCGCCCGTTGTCATTTGCGTCGGCCATTTCCCTCCCCGGAAAAGCCATGCCGCGGAGCCGTCGCTCCCCTGTCGAATGCGACTAGCGCATGCCGCCTGCGATCTCAATAGGCGGCAAAGCCGCGGCATTCAATCGGCAAATCCCGCCATCGCGCGAATCTCCGAGGGGCTGCGCCCGGCCTCGCGCAGCGCGCGCAAGGTCATCGAGCGGTCGCGCTTGGCGAAGCGGCGGCCGTCGGCGCCGGTCAGCAGCTGGTGGTGATGATAGTCCGGCGTGGCGAGGCCGAGCAGCGCCTGCAGCAGGCGGTGCAGGTGCGTGGCCGCGAACAGATCTTCGCCGCGCGTGACCAGCGTGATGCCCTGAAGGTGATCGTCGAGCGTCACGGCGAGGTGATAGCTCGTGGGCGTGTCCTTGCGCGCGAGCACCGCGTCGCCGAGCAGCTCGGGCCGCGCCTGCTGCGGTCCGCGCGCGCGGTCGTGCCACGACAGCGTGCCGGCGTGCCCGATCGCCTTGGCTGTATCGAGGCGGATCGCATGGTCATCGCCGCGCGCCAGCCGCGCCGCGCGTTCTTCCGCCGAGAGGCGCCGGCACGTACCGGGATACAGCGGGCCCTCCGCACCATGCGGCGCGCCTCCCGCGGCGGCGATCTCGGCCATGATCTCGGTGCGCGTGCAGAAGCAGGGATAGACGAGCGCCATCGCCTCGAGCCGCGCGAGCGCCGCGCGGTAATCGTCGAAGTGCTCGGATTGCACGCGCACCGGCTCTTCCCAAGCGAGGCCGAGCCAGGCGAGATCCGCGAAGATCGCGGCGGTGAATTCCGGGCGGCAGCGCGTGCGGTCGATGTCCTCGATGCGCAGCAGGAAGCGCCCGCCGGCCTCGCGCGCCGCGCGCTCCGCGAACAGCGCCGAATAGGCGCTGCCGAGATGGATGAGCCCGGTCGGGCTCGGCGCGAAGCGGGTGACGATCACGGAAGGCCGTGCAGGCTTGATCGAACGTCAAAGGTCCCGCGCGTGGCGGCGAAAAAAGCGAACAGGAGCCGGGGAGCCGGGGAGGAAGAAAGATGCGCTTCGCGCATTTCGATGATCTCCCCGGCGCCCCGGCTCCTGCGACCTTACTTAATTCGTCCGCCCGTTCGCGCGGCCGATGCGTTCGGCGACGAGGCAGAGGATTTCCCACATC